>CAUZWC010000159.1:0-7133 GCA_963583595.1 Alphaproteobacteria bacterium
CCGCGCTGTCGATCAGGGTCGCCGCGAGACCGCCATGGGCGACGCCATTGGTATTGGCATGGGCGTGGCGCGGTTCGATCCGGAACAGGGTGCGCCCCTTCTCCGCCTCGACCAAGGCGATGCCCAGGCTGCGCCACATGGGCGTGATCGGAAATTCACCGGCCACGATCTTGTTGAGGAATTCCAGCCCCGCCATCTCCCGCGCACCCGGCGCCTCGCGCGGTATCGCCGCATTCGCCACTTCTTCGCTCATGCCTATCCTCCCGAAAATCGGCGGCACGATAGGCGCCCGCGTGACGAACGTCGAGGGCACCCGGCCTCTTGATCGGCCCCGATACCTCGCCCACACTGTCCCAAGCCGCATCAGGGAAGGGTCAGACTTGCGCGTTGGTATCGAAGAGGTCGGCGGCGTGCCGACCCGCTACTACCACGAGGGCAGCGGCCCGCCGCTGCTGCTCGTCCACGGAGTCGGCGTCACGGCCGATACCTGGCTGCGCAACATCGACTCCCTAGCACAGGATTTCGCAGTCTACGCCCCCGACCTGCTGGACAACGGCTATACCGGCCAGGGCAGCTATACGGGCGGCCCACCCCAACCTCAAATGGTCGCCCATCTCGCGGCCTTCGCCGACCATCTCGGCCTGGACGCGTTCGCGGTCTGCGGCAGTTCCTTCGGCGGATTGCTGGCCGCCCTGCTCCATCTCCGCATGCCCGAGCGGGTCACACGCCTGATCCTGCTGAGCAGCGGCACCCTGTTCAATTCGGAAGAGGAACTCGCCCGCACGCTCGCTGAGTCCTACGCCAACGGGATGTCCGCCATCGCCGATCCGAGTTGGGAAAGCTGCCGGCGGCGCATGGAGCGGATCGTCCACGACCCCCAGACGGTGCCGCCCGAGATGATCTTCGCCCAGCTCACGCTTTACGCCATGCCGGGCCAACGGGAAGCCTACGAACGGCGCATGAAAGGCCTGATGGATATCGAGGCCTCCCGGCCCTATCGGGTCGCGGAGCGGCTGGAAGAAATCGCGGCACCGACCCTGATGATCTGGGGCCAGGACGATCCGCGCGCCGTGATGGCGCGGGCCGAGGACGCGGCGGTGCGCATACCGAATGCTGAACTGGTCGTGTTCGAGCATTGCAAGCATCACCCCCATGTCGAGCAGGCCGACCGCTTCAACGATTTGGCGCGCCGCTTTCTCAAGGGCGAGGCCCTCGCCGATGCGGCGTGACAAACCGGAGGACCAGAGGATGAGCACGAAACCGGCCGGTGCCGCAGCGCCCTTCCGGCCCCGACGCCTGGGCCATGTGAACCTCTACGTCTCGGACCTCGACCGCTCGATGGACTATTTCAACGCGGTCGTGGGGTTGGAGGAGGTCTATCGCCGCCCGCCCATCAAGGGCGGCTTCCTGTCGAACGGCAACACCCACCACGATATCGGCATGGTCGAAACCTCCAGCCCGCTCTGCCGCACGGGTCGGACCGGACTCAACCATCTCGCCTTCGAGATGGAGAACGAGGCGGCGCTGGTCGCCGGGTACGGGCGCCTTGTAGACCCGGCGCGCGCCTTCCCGCGCACCATCGACCACGACATCACGCGCTCGATCTATGGTCAGGATCCCGATGGCAATGCCGTCGAGATCTATGCCGATATGCACAAGGACTGGCGCTCGCGGCGCACCGGCGACGTGACCAAGGAAACGCCGAAATGGGTGCCAGGCGACGGCACACCGGCGGCGGAGAAAAACTACCATCCGGCGCCGGAAATCCGCCGGGTCACCAATGCCGCCTTCCATCCGGAACGCATCACCCATGCCGCCGTGGTCGCGGCGGACTACGAAGCCGAATTCGACTACTACACCGGCGTCCTGGGCCTGACCCCGCGCATCGGCGGCCGCGAGTCCGGTTTCTGCGCCCTGGGCGGCACGATGGGCAGCATCGACCTCACCCTGTTCCGAACCGCCGAATGCGGAGCCGAGCCGGGCCTGCATCACATCGGCTTTCTCGTGGCGGACGAAGGCGATTTCGAAGCCTCGCTCGCCACCTACCGGGACCGGCACGGCGAGCCCGACGCGGTCGTCGATTCCGGATTCCGCTGCTCGGTCTTCCTGCGCGATCCGGACGGCATCCGCCTGCAGTTCCATACCGACCGCACTGACCCGGTGGCGGGGCTCGCGGCCCTGACCCCGCAATCTGCCTTTTTCGCGGGCTAGGAGGTAAGAGTGGCCGGACATATCGAAGCCAAGCTCAAGACGATGGGCCTCGAACTGCCCGAGGCCTTCGCCTATCCCAAGGGCAACCGGCGCGGCTGCGTCGCGGTCGACCGGCTGCTTTTCGTCTCCGGCCATCCGCCACCGGCCCTGCCCGGCATCCGGACTCGGGGCAAGATCGACAAGGACGTTTCCATCCAAGAAGGCTATGCGGCGGCGCGGGCCTGCGCCCTGCTCATGCTGGCCGCGATCAAGGCCGAGATCGGCGACCTCGACCGGGTCGAGCGGATCGCCAAGCTGCTCGGCATGGTCAACGCCTCGCCCGGTTTCGAAAGCCCCTTCGCGGTGATCGACGGCGCCTCCGACCTGTTCCACGAACTCTGGGGCCCGGACAAGGGCCAGCATGCCCGCAGCGCCGTCGGCGTCGCCGAACTGCCGCGCGGCATTCCGCTGGAGATCGAGGGCATCTTCGTGTTGGAAGCTTGATGAAGACGGGGTCTTCAAACAAGCCCGGCCTCACGCCGGGCCTGTCGAAGTATGAGGCCGTGGCACAGCCCAACATCTTGCCACCCTCACCCTTCGACAGGCTCAGGCTGAGGCGGATTGGGTTGAGGAGGAGCGGACCCGCATGACCGATCGTCAGCCTTTCCTCAAGGCCACCTATGGCGGCCACCGGGTCGCGCGGGTTCCGGCCGAGGACGCGGAACTGACCCATGTCGGCCCGGGCACACCGGCCGGCGAGTATCTGCGCCGCTTCTGGCAGCCCGTCGCCCTGACCCAGGACTTGGGCGATCTGCCCAAGGCGATCCGCATTCTGGGTGAGGATCTGGTGGTCTTCTGCGATCTCTCGGGGCGAATCGGCCTGCTGCACAAGCATTGCAGCCATCGTGGCACGAGTCTGGAATACGGGCGGCTTGAAAAGGAGGGGGTGCGCTGCTGCTATCACGGTTGGCTCTTTGCCGTGGACGGCACGATCCTCGAAACGCCGAACGAAACCTCGGGACGGAGCCTGGCCGGCCGGCTGTGCCACGGCGCCTATCCGGTCGAGGAGTTCGCGGGCCTGATCTTCGCCTATATGGGCCCGCCCGAGGCGCAACCGCCGTTCCGGCTGCTCGATACGCTCGATGTCCCGGGCTACGACCTGGGCCTGGGCAATCCGATCGGTGTCGAATGCGTAAAGCCCTGCAACTGGCTGCAGATCATGGACAATGTGGTCGACCCGGTGCACGAGCCCTTCCTGCATGCGCGCCATAGCGGCTATCAGTTCCTCAACGAGGAGGGCAAGCCGGTCACGGAACTGGAGGAGATCGGCGAATACGATTTCGTCGAGACGCCGGCAGGCCTGTTATGCCAGGAAACCCGGCGCATCGACGAGGATATCTGGGTCCGCCAGATCGAATACGTCCTGCCCAATATAGCCCAGATTCCGCGCACGCCGGTCTTCCCGGCGCCTTATCCCGAAGGCGCCGACGAAGTGGTCTATCTGCCCTGGGTGACGCGCTGGCGGGTCCCGATCGACGACGAGAACACGGCCGAGTTCGCCCTCGTCCGCCTGCGGCCGGGCGAGGAGAATATCTACATCACCGATCCCGGCCCGGTCGTCCGGACCAACTACGGCGGCCGGCCCTATGAGGAAATGCAGCGTTACCCCGGCGATTACGAGGCCCAGATTAGTCAGCGGCAGATCGCCCGGCACGGCACCGAACATCTGACCGGCTCGGATCGCGGCGTCATGCTGATGCGCGCCATGGTGCGAGACGGCATCCATGCCGTCGCGGAAGGACAAGACCCCCGCGGCCTCGCCCGCGAGAGCGGCGGCCATTTGGCGACCTATGGCAGCGATGTGGTGTTCCGTCGACCCCGAGCGGCAACGACCGATAACGATAGCGCAACCTTGCGCGAGCGGCAGGATGCGGTGGCGCGACGCGCATTGAAAACCCCGCCCGTGGGAGCGGGCGGGGTTTTTCGGATCTAGATCGTCAGGCGTTCAGTCAGGCCGCGCAGCGCGGCGTATTGTCGTTAGCTCCGCTGTCGTTCTTCGCCGCAAGCCCACGCGAGATGACATAGGGGATGTCGCCCCGGGTCAGGCCGATATCGTGCAACTCATGCGCATCGAGATTGGCCAGGGCCTGAAGATCGCGTTGCCGGCGGCTCCATGCCTGGATCGGTTCGACCAGACGGTCGCTCAGCCAGGCCGCCACGCCGTTCCGGCTCTTTTTCGTATCGCGCTCGCGCCAGGCAAGCCATTCCACCGTGTAAACCATGTTCTTCCTCATCTACTTCAGTTCGATCCGCGGCAATTCTTGTTGCGTCGCAAGATCACTAAACAACAATCTCTTTTTTTCTAGGAGTTATATAATGCTGCAACGCACAAATTGAACGCGGCAAGGCAACATGGCAGGCATTCGGTGGAGGCATGACGCGCCGGCCGAAGGGATTGTGGCTCGCGAGGGTTCGAGAGCGCCGCCGGATATGGCGGGGCGTCAGTCCTCCAGGTGAATATTCACCCGGCGGTTCTGGCGGCCCTTGTTCTCGATCTTGCCGATGCGCAGGCGGCCGATCTCGCTCGTCCGGGCGACATGGGTGCCGCCGCAGGCCTGCAGATCGACCCCCTCGATATCGAGCAGGCGGACCCGGCCGCCGCTGGTCGGCGGGCGCACGGACATGGTGCGCACCAAGTCAGGATTGGAAGCCAGTTCCTCAGCCGACACCCAGCGCGGCTTAACCGGATGATCGCCCTGGACCAGACGGTTCAATTCGGCCGTCAGCCGGTCCTTGTCCAGGCTCGTGTCCGGTAGGTTGAAATCCAGCCGGCCCTTCTGGTCGTTGAGATTGCCGCCAGTCACCTCGCCCTCGATAAGCGAGCAGAGAAGGTGCATCGCGGTGTGGGTGCGCATATGGCGAAAGCGCCGGCCCCAATCGATCTCGGCCGTCATCGCTTCGCCGACGACCAGAGCGGGCGCGCCGTCTTCCGCGATATGCACCGGCTCTCCGCTTTCGCTGTCCTTGCGGGTATCGACGATGCGCAGGGCGCGCCCGCCGGAGATCCGGAGCAAGCCCGTATCACCGGGCTGGCCGCCGCCCTCGGGATAGAAGACCGTGCGATCGAGGCGGATGCCCTCCTCGCCGACGGCGATCACCTTCGCCTCGCAGGATTTGGTATAGGCGTCGTCCCGGAAGATCTCTTCGGTCACGGTTCTCGTCCTTGCAAATTCACGCTCTGCCGGGCGTCTCGCCCGCCAGCACGCGATTATAGCGCGGCCGGTCGATATTGCCGCCCGAGACGATCACGCCGACCCGCTTGCCTTGCATGGTCTCGCGCTCCTTCATCAGGGCGGCGAAGGCGCTGGCCCCGGCCCCCTCAGCGACATTGTGGGTCGCGCTGAAGATCACGCGCATCGCCTCGGCCATCTCGTCCTCGCCGACCGCCACCACCCGTTCGACCCCGGCCAGGATCATCGCCAAGGCCTCGGGATGGGGAATGCGCACGGCGAGCCCCTCGGCGAAGGTATCGCAGCTGTTGGTCGGTACCGGGGTCTTCTGTTCGAAGGAATGGAGATAGCAGGGCGCCTTCTCGGCCACCACGCCGATAATTCTGGTTTTAAGACCCAGGGCGTCGCGCGCTGCGACCACTCCGTTGCAGCCCGAGCCCATGCCGATGGGCACATAGACGGTGTCGAGATCCGGCGCGCCGCAAAACAACTCCATCGCATAGCTGCCGACCCCGCGCACCAGATCGGCGTGATAGGAGGGGAAGAGGTGCAGGCCCCGCTCCTTCGCCAGATCGGCGGCCAGTTCGAGCGAGACGTTGAAATCGCGGCCATGCTCGATGAGTTCCGCGCCGAAGCCGCGCATGGCGGCGTTCTTTTCCGGGTTGTTGCCCTCGGGCACGACGATCGTCGTGCCCAGCCCCACGCGCTTCGCGGCGAAGGTCACGCTTTGCCCGTGATTGCCGGTCGAAGCGGCGATCACCCCGGCAAGATCCGGCTCACGCCGCTTGAGCCCGTCGACATAGTTGATCCCACCGCGGACCTTGAACGCGCCGGTCGGCGTGTGATTCTCGTGCTTGAGCCAGACCTCGCAGCCCGTCACCTCGGCGAGCAGGGGCCAGACATATTGAGGGGTCGGCGGGATGACCGCATGGACCCGGGCGGCGGCTTCTTCCATGCTGGCAAGGTCGTACATGGCATTTCCTCCAATGGACCGGGCCATTATGCCCCAGCCGTCACGGCCGGCAACCGGCCGGTCAAATCGCGAGATCAGGCCGCCCGGCGGGCGATGAAGACGCCGACCAGGATCGCCGCCCCCGCGCCCAGCAACGGCAGGCTGAGCGTCTCGCCCAGAACCAGGGCCGCCAAAGCCAGGGTCGCCGCCGGCTGGCCAAATTGCAGCAGCCCGATGCGGCCGATGCCGCCCTTGCTCAAGGCCCAATACCAGGCGACATAGCCCAGGATGGACGAGGCCAGGGCAAGATAGAGGATGGAAAGCCAACTCTCCGTCCCCACCGCCGCCCAGTCGACCCCGGTGCCGCGCCATGCCAGGACCGGCGACACGATCAGCCCGGCCAGGGCGATGCCCCAGAAGGTCGCGCTCCAGGCCGAATAGCCGAGCTGGCCGAGCCGCCCGCCGGCGACATAGCCCAGGCAGACCACGACGCTGCCCGAGAGAATGATGAGGTCGCCCAGCAGGGGATCGTCACCGCCCGCCTCGAAGCCCAGACGCAACCCGACCAGGGCCGCCGTGCTCGCCCCCGCGATGGCGACTCCCAGCCACCACAGGCCGGGCGGGCGCCGCCGCTCCAGCGCGAAGGTGATGAGGCCGGTGATCGCCGGCAGCACGGCCAGGATCAACCCGGCATGGGAAGCGCTGGTATGCCGCTGGCCCAGGCTGAACAGGATCGGGAAAATGACAAAGCCGCCCAGGGA
>CAUZWC010000160.1:0-7121 GCA_963583595.1 Alphaproteobacteria bacterium
CAGGATGACCACGGGCAGCCCCTCGACCAGATCGCCCGCACGGGCGTTGAAACGCTGGCCCTTTTCCGGGTCGCGGCCGCGGGTCGAGACGATCTCGCCCTTTTCGAGGAAGGCATCGGACACGGCAATCGCCTGATCCAGCAGACCGCCCGGATTGTTGCGCAGATCGAGAACGATGCCTTTGAGATCGGCGCCCTTGTCCTCCTTGAACTTGTCGATGGCGTTTTCCAGGCCGCTCGCCGTCTTCTCGTTGAAGGCGGTGATGCGGATATAGCCGATATCGCCTTCGAGGCGGGAGCGGACGGATTCGATGCTGATAATGTCCCGTGTGATGGTCACGTCGAAGGGCGGTTCGCCCTCGCGGCGCAAGGTGAGCTGGATATTCGTGTCGACCGGGCCGCGCATTTTTTCGACCGCTTCGGCGAGGGTCAGGCCCTGGACCGATTCGCCGTCGATCTGAACGATCAGATCGCCGGCTTCGACGCCCGCCCGGAAGGCCGGCGTGTCGTCGATCGGCGAGACGACCTTGACCCAGCCACCCTCCATCGTGACCTCGATACCCAGCCCACCGAATTCGCCGCGGGTCTGGACCTGCATGTCCTGATAGCTCTTGGCGTCGAGATAGCTCGAATGCGGATCGAGATTGGCCAGCATGCCGGAGATGGCGTGGTCGATGAGCTGCTCGTCCGTCACCTCCTCGACATAGCTGGCGCGCACGCGCTCGAACACATCGCCGAACAGCTCGAGCTGCCGGTAGGTTTCGGAACTGGTGTCCTCCTGGCCGGGCGCGGCGAGGGGTGCGGCGATCAGGCCGACGCCGATGGCCAGTGCTGCAAGGGTGGTCTTACGCATCATTCTGTTCCTCGGCTTCCTAAGAGTAATTCGGCCCGTCGCGCACCCCTATGCGGCCGGGTCCACTCGTTTTGCTAAACCAACCCCAAAGCAGCCAGCTCTAATGGAGCTCGCCCTACTGTAGCTCGTAGGCCCGTCGCGGCCACGTCAGCCGCGTGTCGCCAACCAAGGCAAGGGGTCGATAGGTTCCCCGCCACGTCTAAGCTCGACATAGAGCCCCGTCTGTTCGGTGTCCAGGTTGCCCATGAGACCGACGGGTTCGCCCGCCAGCACCCATTGCCCAACGATGGCGTCGACCCGGGCCAAACCTGCAACCAGCGTATGGTACCCGCCGCTATGCTCGATGATCAAGATTCGGCCGTAGCCTCGAAACGGACCGGCGAAGACGACCTGCCCGTCGAAAGGCGCGATGACTTGGGCTTCGGCGCGGGTGCGCAGGACGATGCCCTTGCGGGTCACGCCAAAATCGGTGGTTTCGCCGAAACGCCCCGCCAGTTCGCCGCGCGCCGGCAGCATGACCTGGCCCTTCGCCTCGGAGAACGGGCGCAGCCCGTCGGGGCGGGACAGCCTGGCCGGGGTCAGCGAGGGTGCGGGCTCCTGCGCCGAAACACCCGGCTTGGCCGCCGCGCCCGGGACGGCCGGCTTGCTCAAGGGGGGCGCGATGGCCGCGCGCGCTTCCAGTTTTTCCAGAAGGTCGCGCAGGGACTGGGCCCGCTCGGCCAGGCGGGCGACCTGCGCCGAGGCCGCCTGGCGTTGGCCCTCGGTCTCGTCGAGCAGGGCGCGTTTGCGCGCGAGCAGGGTTTCCAGCTTCTCGCGCGACTGGTTCAGTTCGGTCGCCATCGCGGCGATCTTTTTCCGCCTCACGGCGAGATCGGTGCCGAGGCTGGCCAGGATCCCGAGTTCGCCCCGCAGGATGCGCGCTTCGTCCTCGATCGCCGGAATGGCGGCGCGGAGGAGGATTGCGCCGCGCAGGGTGTCGACCGGGCGGCCGGGCATGGCGACCAGGGCGCCGGGCGGCGCGAGCGCCATGCGCTGGAGGCTGCCGAGCACACCGGCCAGGCGGCCCTTCTGGGACAGCAGCGCGGTTTCCTTCTTTCCGAATTGTCCGTTCAGGACCGCGACCTGGCCTTCGAGCACCGTCAGGTCCGCTTCTTGCGCCTGGGCGGCGGCCGCGGCCGCGATCATCTTGACGCGCAAACTCTCGACCTCTTCGCGCAGGGTCCGAGCGGCAGCGTCGAGCGCGGTTTCCTCCCGTGCCTGGGCCTCCATCTTCTGCTGGACGGTCTCCAGGCTCTTCGTCGGATCGGCCTGCTGCGCCAGGGTCGCGCGTGGCGCGATGGGCCCAGACGCGAGAAGGGCGACGGCGAACAGACAGGCTCTGGCGGCGATGGCCGTCAGGCCGTGGCCTCGCGCACGGGATCGGTCGTCTCGTCGGGGGCCGGGTCGGTGGATGGCTGGGCCGCGCCCCACATTTTTTCGAGATTGTAGAATTCGCGCACCTCGGGCCGGAACAGATGGACGATAACATCGCCAGCATCGACCAGAACCCAGTCGGCCCGGGCCTTGCCTTCCACGGGAACCGAACGACGGATCCCCGATTTCTTGATCCGTTCCACCAGATGATCGGCAAGGGATGTGACGTGGCGCTGGGAACCGCCGGTCGCCACGATCATAAAATCGGCGATGGATGTCTTGCCGCGAAGGTCGATGATCACCACATCCTCGGCCTTGCCGTCTTCGAGCGACGCCTCGATCAGCGTGCGCAACGTGTCGCTGTCCTGCGACCAATCCGTCTCGGGGGTTATGGTCCGGCCTCTCCTTTCCTTCCGGCACCGCCTTGCTCGGGCGCCATGGTATAAATGCCGCTTGGGCTGGCACTGCCAGCCTTGCGCAAGCGAATTTCCGTCGCCGAGACCGGCAGAACCGGGGTTTCGAAAAACGCCCAGGCCGGCGGTCGCATCAGGGGCAATTGGACCGCCTGAGCCGACGCCACACGATCGCGCGCGAAGACCCTTGCCGCCTCGCCGCTTAGCGCTTCTTGAGAATATGAACCGCGGTCGAAAACCGCAACGGGAAGCATCTCGAAAAAACGCCGCCAGTTTTTCCAATGGGGTATCTGAACCATCAGGTCGGCGCCCATCAGCCAGACGAAACGCGTGCGCGGGAAGGCGGCGACGACGGCGGGCAGGGTATACACCGTGTAGCGCGTGCCGAGGGCGCGCTCCATGGCGCTGACCCAGATCGCCTCGCCCCGGGCGCATTCACGCGCACCGGCGAGGCGAGTCGCCAGCGGGGCCATGCCGCGGACCTGCTTCAACGGATTCTGAGGCGAGACGAGCCACCAGACCTCATGCAGCTTCAAATGCGCCAGGGCCAGGCGGCTGATATGGAGATGACCTTCATGGGCCGGGTTGAAGGAGCCGCCCAGCAGGCCGATGCGCCGGATACCGGCGCGCTCCGGGCGCAGCGCGGCCACGGCGGTGCGGTTTCCTTGGTTCGGTCGGGCGGTGGTCATACCGGGTCCCTTCGCATGCCGCATCAGGGCCGGGTCTGGCCCGAGCCGCGCGCGAGATATTTGTAGCTGGTCAGCTGCTCGGCCCCGACCGGGCCGCGGGCATGCAATTTGGACGTGGAGATGCCGATTTCCGCACCCATGCTGAATTCGCCGCCATCGGCGAATTGGGTCGAGGCATTGTGCATGACGATGCCGGAATCGACCGCGCGCAGGAAATGCGCGGCGGCGCCGGCATCCTCGGTGACGATGGCCTCGGTATGGCCCGAGCCACGGGCCGCGATATGGGCCAGCGCCTCCTCGATTCCTTCGACCACGCGCACCGAGATCACCGGGGCGAGATATTCAGTGTCCCAGTCCGACGCCTCGGCCGGCACGGCGTCGGGGAACAGGGCGCAGACCGACTCGTCGCCGCGCGCGCCGGCATCGGCGGTCACATTGGGCCGGCTCTCGTAGATGATGCCGATGACCCCGATGGGCACCGGCATGCGGGTGATGCGTAAGCCGTTGGGCCGCTCCCATGCGCCCAGGTCGCGGGCCAGAGGTTTGGGCTGGTCGGCGATGGTCTCCAGCCCGGCGGCGACGGCGGCGATGTGGGCCGCGTCCAGGGCCAGGGCCGTCGCGCCGATCCACGCCGCGCGGCCGATGACGGTCATTTCCGCCTCGAGATCGGCTGAGGCCGGGGTGCTATGGGCCAGGGTCATGGCGTGTCTTCCTCGGTCGAGACGTTCTGGGTCAAGGCCATATCGTCGCGGTGAATTATCTCCTCTCGGCCACGGTAGCCGAGCACTGTTTCGATGTCGCCGCTGTTGCGGCCCATGATCCGGCGCGCTTCCTCCGCGCCATAGGTGGCCAGGCCGCGCGCGGATTCCTTGCCGTCGGGTCCCTGGACGGCGATGGCGTCGGCATCGACCACCAGCGCGCCTTCCACCTTGAGCGGGGCGCCGAGCCAGCGTTTGAAGGCCGCGCGCGGATCGCCCTGGGCGGCGAACCACGTGCAGCGCGCGCCCCGCGCCAGGGCATCGAGGGGGCGGCGCTTGCGGCCGCCGGCGATCGCCATGCGGCAGCCCCCCCCTCCTCGGTCGCCATGCCGCCGGTGCTGTGGCCCGGCAGGGCCTTGCCGGCCATGGCCTCGATCTCCGGCGTGACCTGCGCGTAAAGCCCGTCTATATCGGAGAGGAGGACCAGGGTGTCGGCACGCGTCATGGCGTCGACCCGGGCGGCAAGGCGGTCGTTGTCGCCGAACCGGGTTTGGCCGGCCGCCACCGTGTTGTTCTCGTTGATCACGGGCACCGAGCCGAGGCGTAGCAGGGTCTCCAGGGTGTTGCGCGCGTTGACATGGCGCCGCTGGGCTTCGGTGTCGTCCAGGCTGATCAGGATCAGGGCGGCGCCGATACCGTGCCGGGCGAGGGCCTCGACATAGGCGCCCGCCAGGTCGATCTGCCCGGCTGCGGCGGCGGCCTGCTTTTTCTCAAGCAGCAGGTTCCTGCGTGAGAGGCCCAGACGGCGCCGGCCCAGGGCGACGGCCCCGGAGGAGACGAAGAGAACTTCGCAGCCGGCCTCGCGCAGGGCGGCGATATCCTCGGCCAGGCCGTCGAGCCAGTCGCGTCTTATCTCGCCGCTTGCGGCATCGACCAGCAGGGCCAAGCCGATCTTGACGACCAGGCGCCGGGCGCCGCCCAGCGGATCGCCGCCGCCGCCGGCGCCGTGCTCCGGCGCGGTCATGGTTGCCAGACTGCGCTTTCGGCCGCTTCGGGTTCCGGCGGTGCCCGATGGGCCAGAATATGACCGTAGAGGGCGCGCAGCGCCGTTTCGATGCCGGCCCCGCTGGCGCCCGAGATGGCGAAGACCTCGTGGCCGCAGGCGGCGGCCAGGGCCTCCTGCCGTTCCTCGATCAGTTCGGGGGTCAGGGCGTCGATCTTGTTGAGGGCGACGATCTCCGGCTTCTCGCCCAAGCCCTGGCCATAGGCCACGATCTCATTGCGCACGGTCCGGTAGGCTTCCGCGACGTCCTCCTGGGTGCCGTCGACCAGATGCAGCAACACGCCGCAGCGTTCCATATGGCCGAGGAAACGGTCGCCCAGCCCGGTGCCCTCATGCGCGCCCTCGATCAGGCCGGGAAGATCGGCGAGCACGAATTCAGCACCGTCGAGATAGACCACGCCCAGTTGGGGGTGGAGGGTGGTGAAGGGATAGTCGGCGATGCGCGGCCGGGCGCGCGAGACGCGCGAGAGGAAGGTCGATTTGCCGGCATTGGGCAGACCCGCGAGTCCGGCATCGGCGAAGAGCTTGAGGCGGAGCCAGAGCGAGAGTTCTTCGGCTTCCACGCCGGGATCGGAGCGTCGCGGTGCGCGATTGACCGAGCTCTTGAAATGGGCGTTGCCGCGCCCGCCCTTGCCGCCGGGAATCAGGACGACGCGCTGGCCGGGCTCGACCAGATCGGCGATCAGGGTTTCCCTGTCCTCGGCCAGGATCTGGGTGCCGACCGGCAGTTTTATGACGATCGGCTTGCCGTCGCGGCCCGTGCGGTTCGAGCCCATGCCGTTCTGGCCGCGTTCGGCCCGGAAATGCTGCTGATAGCGATAGTCGATCAGGGTGTTGAGGCCTTCGACCGCCTCGGCGATGACATCGCCGCCACGCCCGCCATCGCCCCCGTCGGGCCCACCGAATTCGATATACTTCTCGCGCCGGAAGGCCACGCAGCCGTTGCCGCCCCCGCCGGAGCGGATATGGATCTTGGCTTCGTCGAGAAATTTCATGGCGCGCCTGTCGCTGCCTTATAGCCGCATATACGGGGGGAAATACGGGTGCCGGAACGGAACCGGGGGGAGCGGCCAGCCGCTCCCCCCGGTTCGGAGACGTCCTGGCCTCGTCCCAGGTTATTCCGCCGGGACGACCTCCACGTAGGTGCGCGGGCCGGAATGGCGGAAAAAGACCTTGCCGGGCGCGACCGCAAACAGCGTGTGGTCCTTGCCCATGCCGACATTGGTGCCGGGATGGAACTTGGTGCCACGCTGGCGAACGATGATATTGCCCGAAATCACGGCCTCGCCGCCGAATTTCTTGACGCCGAGGCGCCGTCCGGCGCTGTCGCGCCCGTTGCGGGAACTGCCGCCTGCCTTTTTATGGGCCATGACCTAGTTCTCCTCGTCGCTTTTAGCGGCCGCTTTCGGCGCGGCTTCCGCCTCGCTCGAAGCCTCGGCCTTCTTGGCCGCAGCCTTGGGGGCCGCTGCCCTCTTCTTCGCGCCCGAAGGCAGAATATCCTCGATCCGCACCACGGTCAGGCGCTGGCGATGGCCTTGGGTGCGCTTGTAACGGTGACGCCGGTTCTTCTTGAAGACCAGGATCTTGTCGGCCTTGGCCTGCTCCAGAACCGTCGCGGTGACGGCCGCGCCATCGACCAACGGCGCACCGACGGTCTGGCTGGCGCCATCGCCGACGAGGAGGACCTCGTCGAAGCGAATTTCGGCGCCGGCATCGCCATCGAGTTTCTCGATCGACAGGACATCGCCCTTGCCAACCTTGTACTGCTTCCCGCCGGTCTTGATGACTGCGAACATCGGATTACCGAACCACCAGTGATATCGTGCCTGATTGCATGCGCAAGCCCCCTTGGCCTCAGAGCCCCAGGGTGCCGCGCAGCGCGCACTATAGCGGCGCGCGCGACCCTGTCAACGGCGTGAGTTCATCCGTACGCGACGGCATCCTAGGCGGCAACGGCGGTCCATCGGGTGACGGTGCCGGCCACCTCCAAGCC
>CAUZWC010000161.1:0-7104 GCA_963583595.1 Alphaproteobacteria bacterium
TCGGCCGGATCGGTATCCGCGCCAAGTTCGACGCCGTGGCGCGGACGGCCGGCCTCCAGACGCAGGGAGTCCAGGGCGCGTTGGCCGAAATCGACCAGGCCGAAGGCTTCGCCCGCGTCCTGCAGGTGGTCGTAAAGCGTGGGCAGGGCGCCCGGTCGGGTGAATATCTCGAAACCGTCCTCGCCCGTGGCCGAGCAGCGTTGCACGAGCACCGGGGCGAAGCCGATCTCGCAGTCCCGTGCGGTGAAGGTGGGGAAGGCGGCCTCGCTCGTGTCGAGCCTCGAGACCGCGGCCAGCAGGGCCGCCGCCTTGGGGCCGGCGATGGCCAGGCTCCCCCAGGCATCGGTGACATTCTCCATCTGGGCGTCCCTGCCCTCGACGGCCCAGCGTAGAAGGTCGCGGTCGCGCTGTTCGCAGGCGGCCGAGCCGGTCAGCAGAAAGCCGCCCTCCTGCAAGCGTGTGACGGCGAGCCAGGCGGCCAGCCCGCCCCGGGCATTGGTGATCGGGGCCAGGGCCATTCCCCCTGCCTTCTCGGGTAGATGATTGCCGCTCAACCCGGCGAGCACGGCTTCGGCCTCTGGACCGCGGACGGAAAATTTCCCCAGGCTGGACAGGTCGATGATCCCGACCCCGCCGCGCACCGCCCGGCATTCCGCGCCGACCGGTCCAAACCAGTTGGCCCGGCGATAGCTGGGAGCATCCTTGGCTGCAATTCCTTCGGGGCCCTCGGGAGCGAACCAGTTGGCGGTCTCCCAGCCGTTGCGCGCGCCGAATACCGCACCTTTCGCGGCCAGCCGATCATGGACCGCGCTCACCCGAGCGCCGCGCCCGGCGGAGCCTTCCGTATGGGGGTGATAGACCGACCCCGAATAGGCATGGGAGACGTCGAGCTTCGCCTCGGTATAGGCCCGGGTTGCGAAATCGCCGAAACGCCGGACATCGACCGGGCTCAGGTCGATGCTGGGCGCGCCGTCGAGGATCCATTCGGCGACGAAGCGGGCTGTGCCGCATTGCAGGAAGCCGCCGACCACGCCGGTCATCACGAAGAAATCGGGATAGCCATGGGCCGGCCCGGCCAGCGGGGCCAGGTCCGCCGAGCGCGGGGTCGGGCCATTGACCACCGTCTTCACGCCGACCGTGCCCAGGATCGGAACCTCCGTCATCGTCGCCTCGATGAAGGGCATGGCCCGGTCCAGGTCGGGCGGCAACAGGGCCTGATCGAAATCCCAGGGCGGCGCGCCGTCGCCCCAATAGAGGGTCTCTTCCTCATAAGCGGCGACCAGGAAACTGTCGCGCTCCTGGCGGATGTAATAGGGCACGCTCATGTTGCGCAGGATGGGCAGTTCCTCCGCGCGTTCGGCCAGGCCGGGCACGGATTCGGTCACGAAATACTGGTGTTCGATCGCGGTCATGGGCAGGCGACCGCCGACCATGGCGGAGATGCGCGGCGACCAGGCCCCGGCGCAGTTGACCACGATATCGGCCTCGACCGCCTCCCCCGTCGTCTCGATCCGCCAGCCGTCCTGGGGCCGGCGATGGATCGCCTCGACCCGGGTGTGGCGCAGGATTTTTGCACCCGCCGCGCGCGCCGCCTTGGCCAGGCCGTTAGTGGTCTGGGTCGGATCGGTATAGCCGTCGCCCGGCACATGCAGCGCCCCGGCGAAATCCGGGCCTTCGAGATAGGGGAACAGGGCGCGCGCCTCGTCCGGGCCGATGATCGAACATTCGATTCCGAGATGGGGCGCGAAACCGGCGAAGCGGCGGTATTCCAGCAGCTCTTCTTCCGTGTGGCCCAGGCGGATGCTGCCGCATTTGTGCAGGCCGACGGGTTCGCCCGCCTCTGCCTGGACCTGCTCGAAAGTGTCGAAGCTCAGCTTGTGGATGCGGCTAAAGAAAGGGTGGGGCGAATAGAAAGGCACCTGGCCGGCCGCATGCCAGGTCGAGCCGCTGGTCAACTCGCCCTTCTCGATAAGCAGCGCGTCGGAACAGCCTTGCCGGGTCAGGTAGTAGAGCATCGCGCAACCCACGATACCGCCGCCGATCACGGCGACGCGCGCCTTCTCCGTCATTGCCGATCCCTCCCCAGGTTGGTCGATTCGGTCCCGACGATCCTAGGCACGGCTCGCAACGCGTGCCAACCACGGCAAAACGCCCGGCTACCGGCATGTCAGAGCCGGCTCCCTGATTGACACCCCGTTCGCCGGGTGCTTTTCTGTTATCGAATTCCGATATTTGTTATTGCACTTCAATACTTTGGCGCGGAATATCCGCGCCCCCAAGGAGGACGCCCGATGTCAGACGTCTTGAAGGTTCGGGATGACGGCGGAGCCCGTATCCTGACCCTCAATCGCCCCGACCGACTCAACGCGCTCAATGTCGAGCTGCGCGCCGAAATCGCCAAGGCCATGCGGGCCGCGGCGGCCGATGAATCCGTTCGCGCGGTGATCGTTACTGGCGCCGGTGAGCGCGCCTTCTGCAGCGGCCAGGACCTGAACGAAGCCTCGAAGATGGAAACCAAGGGCGCCGAGGCCTGGCAGCGCGACTGGGGCGACTTCTATATGTCTTTCCTGGACTGTCGGAAGCCGGTGATCGCGGCGATCAACGGCGTGGCCGCCGGCGGCGCTTTCGTCATCTGCCTCCTGGCCGATGTCCGGATCATGGCCGACAAGTCCCGCTTCATCATGGCGGAGATCGATGTCGGCCTGCCCTCGATCGTCGGGGCCTATCTGCTGCGGACCCATCTCTATCTGTCGCGCGCGATCGAGATCACCCTGACCGGCCGCGACATTCCGGCCGCCGAAGCCAAGGAGATCGGCCTGGCCCATGAGGTCGTGCCGGCGGCGGACGTGCTGAAGACCGCCCGCGCCTATGCTGCGGAGTTCGAGGCCAAGGCCCCGACCCCGCTGCGCCTGACGGTCGGCCGCATGCGCGACCGTGTGAAGCGCGATTTCGACGAATTGACTGACGCCCTGATCCGCTATCAGAGCGAGGCCGTCGCCAGCGGCGAGCCTCAGCAAGTCATGGATAAGTTCCTGGCCGAGCGAGCGGCTCGGAAGAAGGCCGGCTGAGGGAGATAGAGATGGCGGAATACACATATATCAAGACGCGGGTCGAGGACGGGGTCGGGATCATCACCCTCGACCGCCCGGAAACGATCAACGGTTGGCATGCCCCCATGCGGCGCGACATCATCAACGCGCTCAAGGCCTTCAACGAGGACAAGTCGGTCGGGGCTGTGATTCTGACCGGGGCGGGCACCAAGGCCTGGTCTTCGGGCCAGGATCTCAACGAGACCAAGAACATCAAGGGCGGCACCGACGGCGCGGCCTGGGCCGAGGAGTGGCGCGAGTTTTACAACGCGTTGCGAAACATGGACAAAGGCACGGTCGCCGCGCTGAACGGCGTCGCCGCCGGCTCGGCCTACCAGTACGCCATGCTGCACGACATCATCGTCGGCTATCCCGGTTCGCGCATGGGCCAGCCCGAGATCAATTCGGGCATTTCCAGCGTCACCGGCCCGCATATCATGGACGAGCGTATCGGCCATTCCCGCACCTCGGAACTGACCCTGCGCGGCCGGGTCATGACGGGAACCGAGGCCTATGAGGCCGGCGTCATCCATTATCTGGTGGACACGCAGGACGAGGTCATGCCGAAGGCGATGGAAATCGCCAAGATGCTCGCCTCCAAGGCGCCGCTGGCCATGAAGCTGACCAAGAAGCGTATCCGCGAGATGACCCAGCCGGGCCTCGAGGAGACGATCGACGCCAATCTCAAGATCTCGGCCGAGAACTATGCTTCGGGCGAGCCGCAGATATGGATGGAAAAGTTCTTCGAGGAGCGCGCCGCGCGCAAGGCTGCGAAAGCCGCCGCCGAGAAGGGCTGATCCGCAAAGTCTCGGAGGCCGGGAAACCGGACTCTATCGCAAGACGAAACCGCCGTCCTGATTTCCGAACGCGATGGGAGCCTGGCCTCAAGGGTGATCGACGCGAC
Organism: Alphaproteobacteria bacterium; assembly: GCA_963583595.1. Classification (GTDB taxonomy): domain Bacteria; phylum Pseudomonadota; class Alphaproteobacteria; order CADEGL01; family CADEGL01; genus JABIRQ01. The sequence goes on from CAUZWC010000161.1 coordinate 3,994, forward strand.
CCTCTATTTCGCGGATGTGCGCGATTTCACGGGCTTCGCGGAGAGCGAGCCGCTGGAACGGGTGATCGCCTTCCTCAACGCTCTCCTGGCGGTTCAGGTCGAGGCCGTTCGGCGCCATGGCGGCGATGTCGACAAGTTCATCGGCGATGCCCTTCTCGCCGTTTTCGAGGGGCCGGATCGCTCGGCCAACGCCGTGGCCTGCGCGCGCGGTGCTGGAAACCCTGGCGGCCCAGGATGGACAGCCGCGGGGCATCGGTATCGGTTTGCACGATTGCCGGGTGATCGCGGGTGCCGTCGGCCCGCCCGAACGGCAGGATTTCACCGTGATCGGCGACGGCGTCAATGTCGCGGCGCGGATGAGCACGGTCGCGCATACCCTCGAAACCGTCACTGATGTTGGTACATTCTCGCCGGCCGGCCGGCCGGAGGGCTTCACGGCGCCGGAGGGGTTGGAGGTCAAGGGCCGGTCGGAGGCGCTGCGCGTGCGGCGTTGGCGGCCGGAGAGCGTCGCGGTCTAGACGGCGCGATATCGGGGGAAGGGGAATCGATGGGCCAGTACGACGCGTTGTTCACGCCGCTGAGCATTCGCAACATGACGATCCGCAATCGGATCATGAGCACCAGCCATGCCCCGGCCTATGACGAGGATGGCATGCCGGGTGAGCGCTATCAGCGCTATCACGAGGAAAAGGCCAAGGGCGGCATCGGCCTGACCATGTTCGGCGGCTCCTCGGGCGTGTCCTTCGAATCCAAGGTCGATTGGGGCCAGCTCTCGCTCGCTTCGGACCGGGTGATTCCCTACCTCCAACAGTTCAGCGAGCGCATCCACGGCCACGGCGCCAAGCTGATGATCCAGATGGCCTTCATGGGCAAGAAGATCCAATGGGACCAGGGCGAGTGGTTCATCCCCCTCGGCCCCTCGCGCCCGCGCGAACGCTGGCACGCCCAATACGCCAAGGAGGTCGAGGACTGGGACATCGCCCGCATCGTCCGCGCCTTCGGCCAGGCGGCGCTGCGCGCCAAACAGGGCGGGCTCGACGGCTGCGAGATCTCGGCCCATGCCAACCAGATTCTCGACGTCTTCTGGAGCCCGCGGCACAACCGGCGCACCGACAAATACGGCGGCAGCTTCGAGAACCGCATGCGCCTGGGGCGCGAGGTGATGGAGGAGATGCGCAAGCAGGTCGGAGAGGATTTCGTCATCGGCATCCGCATGTCGGGGGCCGAACTGGTCGAGGAGGGGATGGAGCCGGAGGAATGCCGGGCCACCGCCGCCTATTACGCCCGGGAAGGACTGGTCGATTTCCTCAACATCTCGGCCGGGTCGATCATGACCCGCATGTCCCATTCCAAGATCACCCCGAACATGAGCTGGCCGGTCGCGCCCTATCTGCACCTGGCCAGTGCGATCAAGGCCGAGGTCGATATCCCGGTCTTCCACGCCACCCGCATCCAGGACCCGGCGACGGCCGCGCGGGCGATCGAGGACGGCCATATCGACATGGTCGCCATGACCCGCGCCCATATCGCCGATCCCTATTTCGTCGAGAAGCTGCGCGAGGGGCGGGAGGACGACATCCGCCAATGCGTCGGCGCCTCCTATTGCCTCGACCGCCTCTATACCGGCGGCGGCGCGCTCTGCATCCAGAACGCCGCGACCGGGCGCGAAAGGACCATGCCGCATAAGATTTCGAAAGGGCCGAACGGCGCAAAAAAGGTCGTGGTGATCGGCGGCGGGCCGGGCGGGATGGAGGCCGCGCGGGTTTCGGCCGAGCGGGGGCACGATGTCGTGCTGTTCGAGGGAACGGACCGCATGGGCGGCCAGATCAACCTCGCCACCAAGATCGGCCATCGCGAGAATCTCTCGGGCGTCACCCGCTGGCTCGAATCCCAGACCCGCAAACTGCCCGTCGACCTGCGCATGCAGACGATGGCGACGGCGGAGGCGGTGAAGGCCGAGGCCCCGGATCTGGTGATCGTCGCGACCGGCGGCCGTCCCAATCCCGGCCGGTTCCACGACTCCGCCCTCGTGGCGACGGGCCAGGACATTCTCTCCGGCCGGGTCGCGCCGGGCGAGACGGTGCTGGTCTATGACGACCAGAACGACCACCAGGGCGTCTCGGTCGCCGAATACTTGGCCGAGCGCGGCGCGCGGGTCGAGCTGGTCACGCCGGACTGGATGACGGCGTCGAAGCTCGGCCCGACCAACCGGCCGATCCATATCCGCAACCTCCACGCCAGGGGCGTGGTGATGACCCCGGACCTGCGCCTCGAAGGGGTCGAGGCCGAGGGCAATCGCATCGTCGCCGTCCTGCACAACGACTATTCCGAGGCCGACGAGGAGCGCCTGGTCGATCAGGTCGTGGTTGAGCACGGCACCCTGCCGAACGAGGAACTGTATTTCGCCCTGCGCCCGGACTCGGCCAATCTGGGCGAGGTCGATTTCGACGCCCTGCTCGAGGGCCGGCCCCAAGAGATCGCGACCAACCCGGCCGGGGCCTACCGCCTGTTCCGCATCGGCGACGCCGTGACCAGCCGCAACATCCACGCCGCCATCTACGACGCCCTGCGCCTCTGCAAGGATTTCTAGGCGGGGCTCTGCGTTTCTTCGTCCTGAGCCTGTCGAAGGGCGAGGATTGCACGGTCTGGCGACGTTCCACGGCCTCATACTTCGACAAGCTCAGCATGAGGCCGAGATTGGGCGGAGCGCCATGGCGGTGAAGGATTGATTGGTTCCTTTCATCGTCATTGCCCGGCGAAGCCCGGGCAATCCAGTCGTGCCGCAATGTGGATGCCCCGGGCTTCGCCGCGGCATGACGGGCGTTGGGGAAACGTCTTGCTTCCGGGGAATTAGCGCTAGACTGCGCTCCACGCCTATAGGGGAGGGAGAACAACCATGACGACACCCGTGATCGATTTTCGCGTCCGCCTGCCGGACGAGATGCGGCCCGAGATCGATGTGCCGCCGGAGGTCTGGCAGCAATACCAGGAGGTGCTGGGGGTTCAGGACAAGCTGAAGCTGGGCTTCGAGGACCTGAAGCGCGAGATGGATGCCAGCGGCATCGACCATGCCGTGATCCATGCCGAATACGAGATCGGCGACCCGGCCGA
>CAUZWC010000162.1:0-7029 GCA_963583595.1 Alphaproteobacteria bacterium
ATGGCGTCATCTTCAGCCCAGTCCCGCAATTGCGCGTCCATCGCCGCGGCCATGCCCAGAGCCAGGGCGTTCAGCGCGCCGGGCCGGTTGAGGGTGATGCATCCCAGCCGCCCGCGCCGCGCGAACAGGACTTCGGGCTCGGCCACCGCTTTGCCCGTCATCCGTTGCCCCCTTCGCGCAGCAGGCTTCGCGCGATGATCAGGCGCATGATCTCGTTCGTGCCTTCGAGGATCTGGTGGACCCGCGCGTCGCGCATATGGCGCTCGACCGGCAGGTCGCGGAGATAGCCGGAGCCACCATGAAGCTGGAGGGCCTGGTTGCAGGCGTCGAAGCCGGCATCGGTGGCGAAACGCTTGGCCATGGCGCATTGCATCGTCGCCTCGGGATCACCCGTGTCCAGCGCCCAGGCCGCCCGGTGGACCAGCAAGCGCGCGGCATCCAACTCCGTCGCCATATCGGCCAGGCGGAATTGCAGGGCCTGGAAATCGGCCAATGGGCGGCCGAACTGCTTGCGGTCGATCATATGATTGCGCGCCAGATCGAGGCAGGCGCGGCCCGCGCCGACCGAACAGGCGGCGATGTTGATGCGCCCGCCTTCGAGCCCCTGCATGGCGATGCGAAAGCCCTCGCCCTCCTCGCCGATCCGGTTGGCGACAGGCACGCGGCAATCCTCGAAAATCACGGCAGCGGTGGGCTGGCTGTTCCAGCCCATCTTCTTCTCCTGGGCGCCGAAGGACAGGCCGGGCGCGCCCGCCTCAACCACGAGGCAGGTGATGCCGTCCGCCCCCTCGCCCCCCGTGCGGACCATGCAGACATAGATATCGGAGCGCCCGCCGCCGGAGATGAAGGCCTTCTCGCCGTTGAGGACGTAATGGTCGCCATCGCGCTCGGCCCGCGCCCGCAGGCCGGCGGCGTCGGAACCTGCGCCCGGCTCGGTCAGGCAATAGCTGGCGAAATGCTCCATCGCCGCCAGCCTGGGCAGCCAGCGAGCACGCTGCTCCTCCGCGCCCCAGCGGTCGATCATCCAGCTCGCCATGTTGTGGATCGAGATATAGGCCGCGGTCGAAGGGCAGCCGGCGGCCAGTTCCTCGAAGATCAGGGCAGCATCCAGGCGCGTGAGGTCGGAGCCGCCGACATCGCCGTGCACATAGATCCCGGCGAAGCCCAGGGCCGCCGCCTTGCGCAGGCTGTCCTCGGGAAAGATCTTCTCTTCGTCCCAGCGCGCCGCCTGGGGCGCAAATTCCTCGGCCGCAAAGGCGCGCGCCATGTCACGAAAGGCGATCTGTTCCTCGGTCAGGGCAAAATCGACCATCCGGCATCCGATCGGAAATGGGCGGAAGAGAGCCGTTTTCCTCTCTCTTCGCGGGCGCGCGGATGATAGTGGCGAGAGGCTGGCCGTTCAACGTAGCCCGGCGTATGGTCCCGGCTGGATCAATAAGATTTGGGGGAGGTCTTGCCTCCGTTCACACGCGCGGAATATCTCAACCGCATCGCCAAGACCAAGGCCCGCATGGAGAAGGCGGGTATCGAGGTCCTCATGGTCACAAGCCCGGCCAATATGTTTTACCTGACGGGCTATGACGGCTGTTCCTTCTACACCCATCAGATGGCCATCCTCGCCCTTGAGGCGGAGGAACCGATCTGGGCCGGTCGGGGGCTGGATCTGACCAGCGCGCGCCTGACCGCCTTCATGGCCCACGAGAATATCCGCGGCTACGAGGACGATTTCGTCGGCGCGGTCACCCGCCATCCCATGCAGTTCATGGCCGAACTGCTGCGAGAGAAGGGCTGGGACGCGCTGTCTGTCGGGGTCGAGATGGACAACTACTACTTCACCGCGCGCTGCTGGGAGGTGCTGCAGCGGGAGCTGCCCGACGCGACGTTCCGCGACGGCGATCTGCTGGTGAACAAGGTCCGGCTCGTGAAGTCGGAGGCCGAACTCGCCCTGATGCGCGAGGCCGGCGAGATCGGCACGCGGACCGCCCAAGCAGCGATCGAGGGCATCGCCGTCGGCGCCCGAGAATCGGTGCCAGTTTCGCGGCTTTATGCCACCCAGATCGCCGGCACCGACGCCTTCGGCGGCGACTATTCCTGCAAACCACCGGTCTTCTGCGCCGGGCCGCGCGTGGAAGCGGTTCATCTGACCTGGCAGGATCGCGTCTTCGCGGAAGGCGACCTGACCTGGTTCGAGACCTGCGGCGCCCGCCATCACTACCATGCCCCGGTATCACGCACGGTCTATCTGGGCAAACCCGCTCAAGCCCTCATCGACCGCGCCAAGGCGCTGGTCGAAGCGCTGGAAGCGGCCCTGGCCGCGGCCAAGCCCGGCAACACATGCACCGATATCGCGATTGCCTGGCACAAGGTGGCCTCCGCGGCGGGGCTCGAGAAGAACATGCGCATCGGCTATCCCGTGGGCATCGGCTTCGCCCCAACCTGGGGCGAATTGTCCTGCGGCCTGCACCGGGAAGACGAGACAGAACTTCAGCCCGGTATGACCTTCCATGCCATTCCGGGCATCTGGGAGGACACCGATACGGTCGTGATCAGCGAATCCTTCGAGATAACGGAAACCGGTGCCCGCCGCCTGACCGACCTGCCGCTGGAACTGGTCGTCAAGAACTGAGCCGGGCAGGGGGTTCGACGGAGCCGAGCGGGCATTTGACCTTGATCAATTGACGCCGCCGGATGAGACCGTAGATTTGGGATATCGCAGAGGCGGCCGCTCGACATCACAAGCTGCTGGGAGAAATTCGGATGAGCCCACGCAAGCCCAGCGCCACGCCGGCCCTCGGCACTTACCCTGCGACCCGGATGCGGCGCAACCGTTACGACGCCTGGACCCGCGCCCTGGTGCGCGAGAACACCCTGACGGCCCATGATTTCATATGGCCCGTCTTCGTCCAGGAAGGGCGTGGCAAGCGGACCCTAATCGACGCCATGCCCGAGGTCTTCCGGCAGACCGTCGATACCCTGGTCGATACGGTCGGCGAAGCGGCCGCGTTGGGCATTCCCGCCGTCGCCCTCTTCCCCGTCATCCCGCCCGAGAAGAAGGACGGCGAAGGCAGCGAGGCAACGCGCGGCGAGAATCTGGTCTGCGAGGCGATCCGCGCGGTCAAGGCCCAGGTGCCTGGAATCGGCGTGATCGTCGATGTCGCCCTCGACCCCTTCACCGATCACGGCCATGACGGGGTGATCCGCGACGGCTATGTCGCCAATGACGAGACCGTGGAAATCCTGTGCCGTCAGGCCCTGGTCCAGGCCCAGGCCGGCTGCGACGTGATCGCGCCCTCGGACATGATGGACGGGCGCGTGGCGGCGATCCGCCGCACCCTCGACGCCAACGGCTTCGACCATGTGCGGATTCTGTCCTATGCGGCGAAATACGCCAGCGGCTTCTACGGCCCGTTCCGCGAGGCCCTGGGCTCCGCCAATTCCCTCGGCAGGGCGGACAAGAAGACCTATCAGATGGATCCGGCCAATACCGACGAGGCCCTGCGCGAGGTCGCCCTCGATCTCGAGGAAGGGGCCGATATGGTGATGGTCAAGCCGGGCCTGCCCTATCTCGACGTGGTGCGCCGGGTGAAGGACGCCTTCGGCGTGCCGACCTTCGCCTACCAGGTCAGCGGCGAATACGCGATGCTCAAGGGCGCCATCCTCAACGGCTGGCTCGACGGCGACCGGGTGATCCTGGAAACCCTGATGGCCTTCAAACGTGCCGGGGCCGACGGCGTTCTCAGCTATTTCGCGGTGGACGCAGCCAAGCGGTTGAAGGCCGGCTGACCAACTGCCTGTTCCAGAAACGCCAGGATCGCGCGGTCGTGCCAGGCCCCGGATGCGCCGCGGCAATGGAATCCGACATGGCCGCCGCCATCGCTTAGGCCCAGAGCCAGGTTGGGATTGTTTGTCCAATCGAAGGCCTCGTAGGCGGCCGCCGGAACCCAGGGATCGTCGCGCGCATGCAGCGCGAGGACCGGCACCGACACGCTGGGCAGGAAGCGCAGCGCCTTGCATCTCTCGTAATAGTCCGCCACCCCGGCGAAGGCGTTGCGCGGGGCGCTGAAACGGTCGTCGAACTCGACCAAGGTACGGGCCTCGCGCACGGCCGTCCGCTCCGCCTCGGTGGCCGACCCGGCCAGGGCCTCGCGCTTCATCCAGCCCAGCATGGCGCGGTGATAGACGAGGTTGCGGGGCGCCAGAAACCTGACTGCGGCCCCGGCCAGATCGATGGGGGCCGAGACCATGACGGCCGCGCGCAGCGGCCCGGCCGCGCCCTGCTCCGCGAGGTATTTCGTTAGCATCGCACCGCCCAGGGAATAACCGATGGCGACGGCGCCTTGGCCGAGCGCATCCTCGGGCAACCCGGCCAGGGCATCGGCCAAATCTCGCGAACGCCCGGCATGGTACTGCCAGCGGCAATGCGCGCGGGACGGCCCGGCCCCGCGCAGGTTGAGGCGCAGCACGGGCCAGCCTCCGGTCAGCAGACGATGCGCGCTTTCCAGGATATAGGCGCTGTCCTCGCTGCCTGTCAGCCCGTGAATCAGGACCGCAAGGGGCCGCGCGGGGCCGGGCTTCGGCCGGTGCAGGCGCGCGACCAGGCGGTCGCCGCTGCCGTCGCCCATGGCCAGGTGCAAGGTCTCGGCCGGCCAGGGCGACAGATCGGCCCGGCCGCGCACCATCACGTTGCGCAGGGTCTGCAGGTCACCGCCGCACCAGGGGAAGCGCGCGCGGAAGGGATTGCGGTCGAGCCAGTCGAGCATGGGGCGAATATCGTGCACGTTCCGCCGGAGAACCAGGGTGCCGGCAGCGATAGGCCCTCGCCCGGCGGTGCCGATCGCTAGACCGCGCGGCTGTGGCGGGCTGCGCCCTGGGGGAGATACGCGTCGAAGGCGGCGGCGGCGAGGAGAACAAAGGGCCGCTCTTCTCGGTCATCGCGATCCGTCGGCCGTCCAATGTGAGCAGGCCATCGCCCGCCATTCCACCCAATTCCCCGAGGGCTTCGTCCAGTGCCTCTGGGGCGGCCCGGTGCGCCGCGGCGACCGATTCGACATCGACCGCCATGTCGCACATCAGGCGCTCGATCACGGCGCGGCGCAGGCGGTCCTCGTCGTTCAGGGCGATGCCGCGGGCCGTGGCGTGACCGTGCGCGCGCACCGCCTGATTCCAAGCCTTGGTCTCGGCCGCGTTCTGGACATAACCTTGGGGCAGCGCACCGATTTCCGATGCACCGAAGCCGAGCAGGACCGGCGCGGGATCGGCGGTGTAGCCCTGGAAATTGCGCCGCAGCCCACCCTCCGCAAGTGCCCGAGCGAGGGAACCCCCGGCCCGCGCGAAATGATCGAACCCGATGGCCCGATAACCGAGCGCCGCGAGCCGCGCGGAGGCGGCACGCCATTGACGCCAGCGCTCCGCCCTGGCGGGCAGCAGGGCGTCGTCGATCAGGCGCTGGTGTTTCTTCATCCAGGGCACATGGGCATAGTCGAACAGCGCCAGCCGGTCCGGCGCCTGGCTATGAGCCATCTCGACCGTCCCTTCGTGCGACACCGGTTTGACAGCCGCAGAACCATCAAAGCTCGCGGCAGAAGGGCACAGGGACATAGATGGAGAGCGGCAGATCGCCATCCAACTCCACCAGCCATCGGGCGTAAATTTCGGCCCCTACCGCCGCCTGAAAATGGGGCGCGGTCGGGTAGCTGGTGTAGCGCGGCACCGGCCGGTCCCAGCGCGCGGCGAGCTCGGTATCCATGCCACCTTCTCACCCGCCGGCCGGACCGCCGCCTTGATACAAGTCAAGGAGTACGGCTTGTCCCGGACCAAGACCTATGAGCCGCGCGCAAGGACCACTATACCATCTCCGCGAAATCGCATTTTCGGGGGGATGAGAAACTATGCGCATCGGATTCGTCGGCATCGGCAGTATCGGCTATCCCATGGCGCGGCAGTTGCTGCGCCATGGTTTCGAGCTTCGCGCCTATGACCGGCGGCAGGAGGCCATCAGCAAGATCGGCGCAGACGGCGCCGCGGCCGCACGCTCGGTGGCCGAAGCGGCGGAAGGCGCCGATGTCGTCATCACATCCCTCCCCGGCCCGCCCGAGATGGCGGCCGTGGCCGACGATATCATCGCGAACCTCCCCGAGGGCGCGACCTGGATCGACATGACCACCAACGACGTCCATGTCGTCCAAGCCCAGGGCGAGAAGGCCGCCGCGCGCGGGTTGCACATGCTCGAAGGCACCGTGTCCTGCGGCGTCAAACGAGCCTATGAAGGCAAGCTGACGATCTTCGTCGGCGGCGAGGAGGAGGTCTTCGAGCACCACCGCGCGGTCTTCGACTCGATGGCCGAGACCGTAATCCGGGTCGGCCCGCTGGGCCATGCCACGGTCGCCAAGCTGATCACCAATATGCTGGCCTTCGTCCATCAGGTCGCCTTCGCCGAGGGCATGATGCTGGGCGCACGCAGCGGGTTGGAACTGGACCCCCTGTGGCGCGCCATCAATGCCAGCTATGGCGGCAGTTTCGTCTCCGAGAACGACGGCCGGCGCCTGCTCGGCGGCGAGTTCGACGAGAGCTTCGCCCTGCGTTTGGTGTGCAAGGATTCGCGCCTGGCCGCCGCCCTGGCGCGGGAAACCGGCACGCCGATGCCGCTCACCGCGATGGCCGAACAGACCTACGAACGCGCACGCGAGCGCTACGGCGACGACGCGACCTGCCACAACGTCATGCGCCTGATCGAGGAGGCCGTGGGCCAAGAGTTGCGCGCCGATATCCCTGAGAACGCGCCATGACCCTGGATGGCAAAGTCGCCCTGATCACCGGCGGGACCAGCGGGATCGGCAAGGCAACCGCCCTGCTCTTCGCCGAGCACAGGGCCAAGGTGGCCATCACCGGGCGCAATGCCGAGCGCGGGGCGGCGGTCGTCGCGGCCTGCGAGACGCATGGCGTGGCGGCCTTGTTCCTGGCCGCCGATCTGACCGATGCCGCCGTCTGCGCGCCGCTGGTCGCGAAGACGATCGCACATTTCGGGCGGCT
>CAUZWC010000163.1:0-6958 GCA_963583595.1 Alphaproteobacteria bacterium
GAACCCGCTGGCCAATTGCCGGGGCTTGGCGCGGGTAGCCCAGGCGGCAGGGGCGGCGATCCACGAGCGCGCGCCGGTCACCGCGATAGCGCGCGCCGGCGACGGGATCACCCTGACCGCCGGGGGAATGCGCTGCCGGGCGCGCAAGCTGTTCCTGGCGACCAACGGCTATACCGACGGGCTCTGGCCCGGTCTCGCGGGGACCGTGATCCCCTTGCGCCTTTTCCAGACCTTCACCGAGCCGCTGGCCGAGGATCAGCGGAACGGCATCCTGCCGAGCCGCCAATGCTTCACCGATCTGCGCAAATCGGGCGGCTTCTGCCGCTGGGATTCGGAGGGCCGGATTATGTCGGGCTGCGTCCATTTTGCCCTCGGCAACGGCCATGCGCGAGGCGTGCGCCACACGCGGATGCGCCTGATGGAGCTCTATCCCCAACTTGCCGATGCCAAGCTTGAATTCTATTGGGAGGGCTATTGCGCTCTGCGCCCGGATTTCATCCCGCGTTTCCAGATCTTGGACAAGGACATCTATTCCCTGGTCGGCTTTTCGACCCGCGCAGTCTCCCTGGCCCAGACCCTGGGCAAGGTGACGGCCGAGTTTTTGGCGGAGCGGCGCGCGCTCGACGATATTCCCCTCGCCGTCTCGGCCCTCGATCCGGTGCCACGCCAGGCCTTCCGGCGCATGGGGACGCGGGTGATTTATCCCTATTTCCGGACCCTCGACCGCTTGGGTTTGACCTAGCCCCTGACGCAGGCGGGGCTGGTGGGCTAGTCTCCGCCCACGATAGAAAAAACGCGCAAGGACCAGAGAGAGCCATGGCCGATTTGTTCCTGGAGAAAGAAGACCTGACCATCTGTTTCGCCCATGCGGCCTACGCCCTGGGCGACAAGTTTGCGGAGCGGAAGACGGGGCTTTCCTTCGTCGAGATCCGCGATCCGGCCGAGCTGAAGGCGCGGATCGGCGAGATGGATGTGGTCGTCACCTCGGGCATGTGGCGGAACGAATTGCTGGGGCGCGCGACACGTCTGCGCTTCGTTCAATCGATCAGCGCGGGTACGGACCAATACGACAAGGCGGATTTCGCCGCGAAGGGCATCCGCCTGGCCAGTGCCCAGGGGGCGAACGAGAAGGCCGTGGCCGAACACGCCCTGGCCCTGATGCTGGCGATCAGCCGGCATCTGGTCGATGCGGTCGACAACCAGCGCAAGCGGTATTGGCGCCCGATGATCGCCAGCCCGGATGCGCGCGAGGCGGAGCTCGGCGGCCAGACCCTGCTGATCATCGGTCTGGGTCGGATCGGCCAGCGCGCCGCCGCCCTGGCCAAGGCTTTCGGCATGACGGTGACCGGCGTGCGCCGCAATCCCGAAGCGGGCGGGGGCGCGGCCGATTCGGTCCATGCTTTCGGCTATCTGCCGAATCTGCTGCCCAAGGCCGATTTCGTGCTGCTGACCTGCCCGCTGACCCCCGAGACGGAGAACATGATCGGCGCCGCCGCCCTTGCAGCCATGAAGCCAACCGCTTATCTGGTCAATATGGCGCGCGGGCGCTGCGTCGATCAGGACGCTCTGATCGCGGCCCTCGACAGCGGCGGGATCGCCGGCGCGGCCCTGGATACGGTGCCCGAGGAGCCGCTGCCCGAATCCTCGCCGCTCTGGGACGCGAGGAATATCTTCATCACCCCCCATGCCGGCGGCGAGACCCAGCATTACGAGAACCGCATTATCGATCTCCTGATGGAGAATCTGGGGCGCTTGGAGCGCGGCGATGGCGAACTCAAGAACCAGATCGTCTAGCAGGCTGTTGAAAAAGGAATGTCGTGCCAATCATCCTTCGAGACGCTCGCTTGCGCGAGCTCCTCAGGATGAGAAAACAGTGCTTTAACCTCACCCCGAGAAGGCCCGCAGGGCCGTCTCGAAGGGTCTGTCTGCCTTATTCAACAACCTGCTAGGCCGCATAAACGACCGGAGAAACCGGGATGAGTTGGCAGCCGGCGAAGGACGCGGAGAACAGGGCGGCGGCGACCTGCCCGCGCCGGGGCGGCGCATGGTCGGGCCGTTCATTTTCTTCGACCAGTTGGGCCTGGCCGTCTTTCCGGTGGGCGAGGGCATGGATGTGCGGCCCCATCCCCATATAGGCCTGTCGATCTTGACCTAGCTGTTCGAGGGCGAAATCCTGCACCGCGACAGCCTGGGCTTCGTCCAGCCGATCCGGCCGGGCGAGGTCAATTGGATGACGGCCGGCTCGGGCATCGCCCATTCCGAGCGCACGCCGCTCGGGGCGCGGACCTTTGGGCTGCAGAGCTGGATGGCCCTGCCGCGCGACAACGAGAAAATCGCGCCGGGGTTCCAGCATTATGCGGCCGCTTCGCTGCCGGTGATCGAGTCGGACGGCGTTGCCGCCACCCTGGTCGCCGGGTCGGCCTGGGGCGAGACCTCGCCTGTCGCCGTCCATAGCGACACGATCTATGCCGATATCCGCATGGCCGTGAGCGGGCGGTTGCCCGTGCCGGCCGAGCATGAGGAGCGCGCGCTCTATATCCTCGAAGGGGCGGTCGAGATTGCCGGAGACCGGTTCGAGGCGGGCAGTTTCCCGGTGCCGCGCCCGGGCGACAGCATCACGGTCGCGGCGCCCATCGCCTGATGCTGCTGGGCGGCGCGACCGCGGACGGCCCGCGCCATATCTGGTGAAATTTTGTCTCCCATTCCGAGGAGTGGATCGAGCAGGCCAAGGCCGATTGGCAGGCCGGCCGCTTTGCCGCCGTACCGGCGGAATCGGAGTTCATTCCGCTGCCCGAGGCCTAACCCCGGCGCGCTTCCAATTCACGCATGCGGCGGAAGGCGGCGTCGAAGGCGTCGCGCCAGAGGCTGTCATAGCCGGCCGGGCGCAGGACCTCATAGGCGGCCGCCGCCACCCCGCCCTCGGTCGCCAGGCCCTTGACGAAACTCTCTCCCGACCGCTCCGGATGGGCCGCCATGATGCGTGCCGCGGCCTCGAAATGGGTCGCGGCGATGCGCCGCGCTGTGGCCGGGTCCAGCCCGTTGGCGGCGGCCCAATCGGTGGTCCGTCCGACCAGGTCATGGGTCAGGGTGAAGGCCACAGCGAGGGCGGTGACTTGGGCGATTTCCGCCTCCTCGCGCAGCACTTCGACGAGGCCCAGGGGGGCGAAGAGGGCGGCGGTTTCGGGATTGTCGGGATAGATTGTCGTCGGGCTCAGGCCTATTTCGCAGGAACTCATCGGCATGGAGCGCGCTATCTTCGGCGCAGCGCCGGCCGAGGCCCGAAGCTTGGCGATGGTCGATCCGGCGCAGGTCGAAACCAGAAGCTGACCCTCGCGCCAGGGCAGGCCGGCCACGGCCTCGACCGCCTGGGGTGGGCGCACGCAGAGCAACACGGCATCGGCCTGCGCGACGAGATCGGCATTGTCCCGGGCGACGGAAAGTTCGTGCGCCGCCGCAAGGCCTTTTGTTTCGGATCCGCGCGGCGACAGGATCAGGCGTTTGGGCGGAAGGCCCGCGGCGAGATAGCCGCGCACCAGGGCGCCGCCCAGATGGCCGACTCCCAGAATGCCGATCCTGTTCGGTAGGCCGTCGAGACGGTTCGACTCCGCGCGTGTTGCGGGTGAAAAGGTCATCCGGGTCCTCATGAGCTCAGCCAGTCCGGGGCGGCACGGTGCCCAGGCATGGGCGCGGGGTCAAATGCCGAATGAGCCGGCGCGGGACCGGGCGGATGCGCGCTCTAGGTTTCGATCGGGTGCGGCCGGTGCATTGCCCTGGATCAAGGCGAGCCGGCCGAGGGCAGCACAGTCTCGATCAATCGCCGAGCGTCCAATCCTACCGCCCTGGAACAGGAAAGAGAGGCCATTCGTGAATCATAAACATCGCAAGGTTTTGCACGCGCTGTTCGCCCATCCGATCAGCGCGAATATCGATATGAAGCAGTTCGAGGCCGTGTTCGGTGAATTGGGTGCCGAGGTCGATAACCGCCACGGCGCGCGCATCGGCGTCACTTTCAACGGTCATACGGCCGTGTTCCATCATGCCCAGCACGACCTGCCCAAGGGCGAGGTGCAGCAAATCCGCAAGTTTCTCGAGGATTGCGGCGTCGACCCGGTGCGCGACTACCCGGTCTAGGCGCGGGTCCGCTGAACTCGGGGCATGGCGGCGCGGCGTGATGGCGGGATGACCAACCGGGACAGGGACTGGGCCGCCTATTACGCGAAGACAGCGGGGCGGCCGCCACGGGACACATTGCTGGCCGCGCTCGACCGGTTCGAGGCCGAGGGCGTGACAGGCTTTGCCGTCGATCTCGGCTGCGGCGGGGGACGCGACACGGTCGAACTGCTGCGCCGCTGCTGGCGGGTGCTGGCGGTTGATGCTGAGCCGGCAGCCATCGCCCATCTGCGGGCCCGGGCCGATCTGCCCTCAAGCGGCGTGTTGGAGACCCGGATCGCGCGGATGGGAGATGCGCCACTGCCGCCCCGCGACCTGGTCAGTGCCGGCTTCGCCTTGCCGCTCTGCCCGGCCGGTGGATTTTCCGCGCTTTGGGCACGCATCATCGCGGCCTTGAGGCCGGGCGGCCGCTTCGCCGGGCAGCTTACGGCGACCGGGATTCCTGAGCCGAGGACCCCGGCCTGACTCATCACACCCGCGCCGAGGCTGAGGCCTTATTTGCCGGTTTCGAGATCGAGTCCTTTCGCGAGGAGGAAGAGGATTCGACGACCCCCCGCGGCAAAGCCAAGCATTGGCATGTCTTTCACGTCGTTGCCCGCAAGGCGGGATGAACGCGGCCTAGACCCGCCGGCGCAGCAGGGGAAAAGCGGCGAGGCCGAAGGCGAAGCCGCCGAGATGGGCGACCCAGGCGATCGATTCTCCCCCCGGACCGCCCATCAGGCCGAAGACGACATTCATGACGATCCAGATCGCCGCCACCGGCAGCAGGCGAACCCGGCTGCCCATCGCGCCCGCGGCGGTGAGCAGGCGCAGGGCGGCGGCGAACAGCCCGCTGATGCCGCCCGAGGCGCCGACCATGGGAATTAGGGAGGTCGGATCAGCCGCCCATTGGGCCAGGGCTCCGGCCAGGCCGGCGGCCAGGAAGAACTGGACCATGCGGCGCGCCCCGGCCAGGCGCTCCACCCCGCTGCCGAAGGCCGCCAGGGCGATGCCGTTGATCGCCAGATGGCCCCAGCCGCCATGCAGGAATTGATGGCTGATCGGCTCCACGATTTCCTGCCAGCTGAAGGCCGGGGACAGGCCGTAATAGGCGGGCACGAAGGCCAGATTGGTCAGAATCCAGGCATTGGCCTCGGGCGGCAGCAGGCTTTGTAGGCCGTGGATCGCAACCATGATGCCGATCAACCAGGCGGTCGCCGGCGGGAGGTTGAAGGCTGGCTGGCCCGCCCCGGGCGGTGGCGGTTGTTGAGGTCCTGGACTGGCGGGCATGGCGTTCTCGGTCGATGGCGGGGAACGGGGAAGATGCCCCATTTGATCTTGATCCACCACGCCTTGCCGTCAACGCGTTGCGGCGCAGCGGAGGGTGTGGAATCGTGCCAGGTGAATAGGTCGGGGGCATGGGAGGAGACGGCGAGATGACGGAAAGCGGGACACGGGTGGCGGGCGAGAGCCGCGGCCAGGCCCCCAGGGGCGAAAGCCCTGGTCACGCAGTGGTGATCGGCGCGGGCATCGTCGGTTTGTGCACGGGCGCCTATCTGCAGCGCGACGGCTGGCGGGTCACGATGATCGATCCCGACGGGCCGGGCGAAAGCTGTTCCTTCGGCAATGCCTGCATGCGCTCAGACGGCACGGGTCTGCCGATCGCCACGCCAGGCATCTTCTGGAAAGTGCCCAAGATGCTGATGGACCCGGACGGGCCGTTGGCCATTCGCTGGTCCTATTTGCCCCAACTGGCGCCCTGGCTGATCCGCTTCGTCGCGTCCAGCCGGCGCGACCGGGTCGAGAAGTTCGTCGCCGATTTTGCCACCCTGATGGCCAGGGCGCGGCCGTCCTACGAACCGCTGATCGAGGCAGCGGGCGCGCGCGACCTGATCCGCGATTGCGGCTCCATCGAAGTCTTCGAAACCAAGGAGGCCTTTGACGGCGCGCGCTGGGGTCTGGACCTGCGGCGCAAGCACGGTGCACCGCTGGAGGCTATCGGGCCCGAGCAGATCCGCCAGATCGAACCCTCCCTGGCGCCGATCTTCGTCGGCGGCATTCATCGCACCGATGCCGACCGCATCATCAACCCCTTGCGCCTGAGCCAGGCGATCGCCGAGCTGATCCTGCGCGAGGGCGGCGAGATCAAGCGGGCGGCGGCCAGGGCGATCCGGCGCGGGGCCGGGGCGGGCGGCACGGTCGTGACCGAGGCGGAAGAGATCGAGGCCGATCTGATCGTGGTTTCGGCCGGGGCCTGGTCGAAGAAATTCGCCGCCGATGCGGGCGCGCGGGTGCCGCTGGATACCGAACGAGGCTATCACGTCCTGTTGCCGAATCCGGGAGTCGAGGTCCGCATTCCGGTGAAATCGAACGAGGGCGGCTTCTATCTTACGCCGATGGAATTGGGCCTGCGCATCGCGGGCACGGACGAATTGGCCGGGGTCGATGCGCCGCCCAATTACAAGCGGATCGATCCCATGCTGCGCCGCGCCAAGCGCATGGTGCCGGAACTGAACACCGACGGCGGCGTGCCCTGGATGGGGCGGCGGCCGTCCATGCCGGATTCGATGCCGCTGATCTCGCCCGTGCGCGGCTCGCCCGGCATCTATCTGGCCTTCGGTCACGGCCATTACGGCCTGACCTTGGCGGCGGTGACGGGCAAGGCGGTCGCCGACATGGTCGCTGGGCGGCCGACGGATATGGCTATGGCGCCGTTCAGCGCCGATCGTTTCTAGCAGGCTGTTGAAAAAGGGGCATTGTACCAATCATCCTTCGAGACGTTCGCTGACGCGAGCTCCTCAGGATGAGG
>CAUZWC010000164.1:0-6953 GCA_963583595.1 Alphaproteobacteria bacterium
GAATCGATCCGCCAGCCGGATGCCTTCGCGGCCGCCGTACGCAAGGCGCGGGCCGCAGGACAGACCGTTCTCGCCCTGAAGGTCGGGGTGAGCGAGAGCGGCGCGCGGGCCGTCCAGGCCCATACGGGTGCGCTGGCGGGGGAGGATGCGGTCTACGACGCCTTCTTCCGCTCCCATGGCGTCCTGCGGGTCCAGGGTTTGGACGAGATGCAGGAGACAGCGGCCCTGCTCTCCGCCTATCCCGGCCAGCCCGAGAATGCGAACACCGTGCCCGTCACGCTTTCCGGCGGGCAGGCGGCGCTGTTCGCCGATCTGGCGGCGCGGGCCAGGGTGCCGGGGCGCGAGCTTTCGCAGGCGACGGTCGCGAAGTTGCGGCAGGTGCTGCCCGCCTACGCCAATCCGCGCAATCCGCTCGACGCCTTCGGCGCGGGCTGGGACCCGGAGGTGTTCGACACGATCATCGACATCCTGACCGAGGACCCGGAGGTCGGCATCGTCGCCTTCTCGATGGATGCGCCCGGTTCCGGCGGGGCCGATTCGAGCTGGGTGAGCCTGATGGCCGATATGGTAGGCAAGCGCCTGCCCCGGCCAGACAAGCGCTATATCTTCGTGAACAATCTCTCGGTCGGGGGGTTGAATCCCCATGTCCGGGAAAAGCTGGATGGGTACGGCGTGCCCTATCTTCTGGGCATGACGGCCGCGACGGCGGCCCTCGGCAATTGGCTCGGCATGCCCGATCCGCTGCCGGTCGTATTCAGGGCCGAAGAGGCGCAGGGCGCGCGCTGGCGGGCGGCGGCAGCGGAGGCAAGCAGCGACCCCGAGCGCTTCGCCCTGCTGCGCGAGGCCGGGGTGCCGATGGCAGAATGCCGGGTGGTGGAAGATGCCGAGGCGGCGGTCGCGGCGGCGGATTCGCTGGGCTATCCCGTCGTCATGAAGGGCGGGGCCGAGGGCCTGCTGCACAAGACGGAGGCCGGGACCGTGCGGGTCGGATTGGCCGACGCGCATGCGGTGCGGGCGGCCTATGGCGAGATATCCGCCGCATTGACGCGCAAGCGGGGCTCGGTCGTCTATCTCCAACCCCAGGCGGGTGCCGGTATCGAATTGCTGCTCGGCCTGCGCATGGACCCGGCCTTCGGCCCGGTCGTGGCGGTCGGCCTGGGCGGCACATTGGTCGAGGTCATGAAGGAAGCCAGCCTGCGCCTCGCCCCGGTCAGCGTGGAGGAAGCGGCCGTCATGCTGGGCGAAACGAAGGCGGGTGAATTGCTGGCCGGGGTGCGCGGGCGCGGGCCGGACGACGTGGCGGCGGCGGCCGAGGCGATCGCCGCTTTTTCGCGCTTCGGCCCGGCTTTGGCCGATGATCTGGCGGCCTTGGAAGTGAACCCGCTGATCGTCCTGCCCCAGGGCCAGGGGGCGGTCGGCGTCGATGCGGCATTCGAGAGGAGGGAGAACAAGCCATGAGCTACGAGACCATCACCTACGCGGTCGACGACCGGGTCGCGGTCATCACCCTGAACCGACCCGAGGTCATGAACGCGATGAGCCTCAAGCTCTGCGTCGAGATCAAGGACGCGGTGGCGCGGGCCGATGCCGATGACGACGCGCGGGTCGTCGTGTTGCGCGGCGCGGGCGGCAAGGCGTTCAGCGCCGGCTATGACCTGATGGACGCGGGGGCCGAGGAGTTCCGCACCGGCGGCGTCGAATCGTGGAACCGCAGGATGAACCACGACCTGCAATTCACCTATTCGGTCTGGCGCTGCTCCAAGCCGACCATTGCGATGATCGAAGGCTATTGCCTGGCCGGCGGGCTCGAATTCGCCCAGATGCACGATATCCGCTACTGCTCCGACGATGCTCGCTTCGGGGTGGTCGAGACGCGCTTTTCCGCCGGAATCGCGACCATGGCGATGCCCTGGATTCTCGGCCAGCGCTGCCGCGAACTGATCTACACGGGCGACATCATCGGTGCGGCGGAAGCGAAGGAACTGGGCTTGGTCAGCCGGGTCTTCCCCAAGGCGGATATCGAGGCGGAGGTCATGAAGATCGCCAAGCGCATGAGCCGGGTGGCGATGGACTGCCTGCGCTGGAACAAGCGGGCGATCAACCAGACATACGAGACCATGGGTTTTGGCGCGGCCCTGGCCTATGGCGCCGAGGCCGCCTCGATCCTGGACGGTACCGAGACGCCGGAACTCAAGCAGTTCAACGAGGTCCGCCGCGAACAGGGCCTCAAGGCGGCCAATGCCTGGCGCAAGGCTCAATTCGCCGAATTCGAGTGAGGCTTTGGCGAGACCTCGAGTGTCCTGCCTTATCGTCGTCGCTGGAATGCGCTAAGAATTGGCCATGACCGTGCTTTCTCTTGACGACCTCGCCGCGCGCATTCCGGATGGCTGTCTTCTGGCCATTCCGCCGGACTATTCCGGCGTGGCCATGGCGGCGACCCGGGCGCTGATCCGGCGCGGCGCGCGCAACCTGCGACTTCTGGCCGTGCCCCAATGCGGCATCCAAGCCGATATGCTGATCGGCGCGGGCTGCGTTCGGGGCATCGAGGCGGCGGCCGTGACGATGGGCGAGCTGGGCGGCGCGCCGCGCTTCAACGCGGCGGTGAAGGCCGGGTCCATCGAAATCCGCGATTCGACCTGTCCCGCGATCCATATCGCCCTGCAGGCCTCGGAGAAGGGCGTGCCTTTCATGCCCCTGCGCGGCATCCTGGGGACGGATATCCTGGCCCATCGGCCGGATTGGAAGGTCCAGGACAATCCCTTCGCCGAAAGCGGCGATCCGATCGTCCTGCTGCCCGCGATCCGGCCCGATATAGCCCTGTTCCATGCCCCGCGCGCTGACCGGGCGGGCAATGTCTGGATCGGCCGGCGGCGCGAGTTGGTCACCATGGCCCATGCCGCCGCCAGGACCCTCGTGACGGTGGAGGAGATCGTCGAGGACGACCTGCTGGCCGACGAGGCGACGGCCGCCGGCACCTTGCCCGGCCTTTATGTCTCCGGCGTCGCGGAGGTCCCGATGGGCGCCCGGCCGCTTGCCATGGCCGAGCATTACGGCGCGGATACGGACCATATGGCCGAATATGTCCGGCTCGCGCGCAGCGAGGAGGGCTTCGCGGACTATCTCCAGCGCCATGTCTTCGCCCAGGGCATCGCCGCCTGACATGACCGTCACCCGGACCGAACTGCTGATCGCCACGATCGCGCGCCTGCTCGAAGGCTGCGGCCATGTCGCCGTGGGCGCCTCCTCGCCGATTCCTGGCGCGGGCGCCTTCCTGGCCCGCGCCCTGGGCGGCGACGAAATGCGGGTCAGCGTGCTGGGCAGCCGGCGCCATAACTTCTTCACCGATGGCGGGCGGGAATTGTTCGACTGCGCGGCCCAAGGGCGGATCGACGCCTTCTTTCTGGGCGGCGGGCAGATCGACGGCGAGGGCAATATCAACCTGGTTGGGGTCGGGAATTATCCGACTCTCGACGTGCGCTGGCCCGGTTCCTTCGGCTCCGCCTTTCTCTATTTCATGGTGCCGCGGATGATCCTGTTCCGCGAGGAACACAGCCCGCGGGTGCTGGTGCCCAAGGTCGATTTTGTCAGCGCCCCGGGGGTCAGCGAGGCGGGCGTCTGGCGCCGGGGCGGGCCCCAGGCCCTGCTGACCGGGCGCTGCCTCTTCGCCTTTGACCGCGATGCACGGCGCTTCCGCCTGGAAAGCGCCCATCCAGGGGAAAGCGCGGGGTCGGTGGCCGAGACCACGGGTTTCCGCTATGACGCGCCCGAGTCCGTGCCGGAGACCGCGGCGCCCGATCGCAAGATGCTCGATCTGATCCGGGGCCGGGTGCGGGACGAGATCGCCGAGACCTATCCCGCCTTCGCGGCGGAGGTTCTGGGCGCGGCGGCCTGAACGAACGGATACCACGCGGAACTGACGGGGACAGGGATGACCAAGAAGACCGGATATGGCGCGCTGGACGGGTTGCGTGTCGTCGATCTCAGCCGTGTCCTGGCAGGGCCGTCGGCGGCACAGATTCTGTCGGATCACGGCGCCGACGTGATCAAGGTCGAGCCGCCCCAGGGCGACGAGACGCGCGACTGGGGTCCGCCCTTCAAGGACGAGATCAGCTCCTATTTCGCCGGTCTCAACCGCAACAAGCGCAGTATCGCCTTGGATCTTTCCGGCGCGGGCGGGCATGAGGTTCTGATGCGCCTGCTTGAGACGGCCGATGTGCTGCTCGAGAATTTCAAGGTCGGCACCCTGGAGAAATGGGGTATCGGCGGCGAGGCTTTGGCGGAGCGATATCCGCGCCTCGTCCATGGCCGCATCACCGGTTTCGGCAAGGGCGGGCCCTTCGACAGCTTGCCGGGCTATGACGCCATCGGTCAGGCTCTCTCCGGCTTGATGAGCGTCAACGGTCATCCGGAATGCGGCCCCGTCCGGGTCGGCGTGCCGGTGGTCGATCTCTCGGCCGGCATGAACTTGGTGATTGGCATCCTGATGGCGCTGTTCGAGCGCGAGCGCTCGGGCAAGGGTCAGTTCGTCGAAGTGGCGCTCTACGATTCGGGCATCGCGCTGCTGCACCCCCAGGGTGCGAATTTCTTCATGAGCGGGAAAGAGCCCGGCCTGATGGGCGATTCCCATCCGAATATCGCGCCCTACGACCAGTTCCCGACCAAGACCCGGAATGTTTTTCTGGGCACCGGAAACAACCGCCAGTTCCGCATCCTGTGCGAGCATCTGGGCCGACCCGAAATGGCCGCCGACCCCCGTTTCGCCAGCAATGGATTGCGCGTACAAAATCGCGACGTGCTCAACGCCTGGATCCGCGAAGCCTTGGCCGATTGGGACGCGGAAGACCTGTCGCGCACCTTGCTCGCGATGGGCGTGCCCTGCGGCGCGGTCATGGCGGTTTCCGAAGTCCTGGGCCATGCGCAGACCAAGCATCGCGACATGGTCTGGGAGGCCGACGGGTTTCGCGGCGTCGGTATCCCGACCAAGATGGGGCGCACGCCGGGCAAGGTCCGGTCCGGTCCGCCAGCCTTCGCCAGTGACGGCCGAGAGATCCTCTCGGAACTGGGCTATTCGGAAGACGAGGTCGAGGGCCTGATCGAGGCCGGCTTCACCAGCTTGGAGCGGACAAAGGTCTGACATCCGGGCCGCGCCGAGCGGAGCGTCAGGCAGACCGCTTCTTCATCATGTCCAGGGCGATCAGGCTGACGACGGTCGCGCCGTCCTGATTCACCAGGGCGGTACGGGTCTTGATGACCCCTCGGTCGGGCTTGGAGCGGGAGGGGATGGCTTCGGTCACCTCGGCGTCCAGACGCAGCAGATCGCCCGGCCGGGCCGGGGCGGGCCAGCGCACTTCGTCTGCGCCCAATCCGCCGATCAGGGCCGCCTGGAAAATGCCGGTATCGGCCAGAAGCTTGTAGGCGATGGCGTAGGTGTTGACGCCGCTGGCGATGATGCCGCCGAAGGCGGAGCCTTTGGCCGCTTCCGGGTCGATATGGAAACTTTGCGGATCGTAGGCCGTGGCGAAGGCGAAGATTTCCGCTTCCGTGAGGCGGTGTTCGAGCGCGGGCAGGCGCAGCCCCGGGGTTAGATCCTCGAAATAAAATTCGGTCATTGCCAAGGCCCGGCGCGCGTTCCGCGCTAGGAGGCCGGAGGCATGCGGGCGCTCATGCGCCGGGCAAGAGACGACCGGTTGTTCTGGGACATGAGCTGGCAATAGACGGCGCCGAGATAACCGCGTCGGCGCAGGGCGAGAAAGTCCTTGTCCGCCAGTTCCTTGAGACGCAGCTCGTCGATCACCTGCAACCCCTGGAGTGCGACCTTCTGGCCGTCGCCGATGGGAACCTGGGCGACCTTCTCGTTGAGCAGGTTGGTATCCGTCATCGCCTTGATGAAATCCTTGGTCGCCATGAACTGGTGGTGATAGGTCGAGCAGAAGCTCAGCGCCCGGCGGGTGATCTCCGAGGGCTGGCCATCGGCGAACAAGGCGCGGCTGCCGCCCCCATCCCCGACCAGACCGCTCTCCTCGTCGATGCACAGGGCGAACTGATTCGCCGTCTGGCGCTCCAGGAAAATGAACGGATAGCGCCAGACATAGCCCGGAATATAGGTCGTGCGATCCCAAACGCCGTTTTTGTCCACCATCAGATTCTCGCCCTGGCGTAGGCCGAGCACGGCAGCCGGTACGGCGGGGTTCGAATCCGTCAAGACGACTGCACAATGGCGCGCGCAGGCCGCGATCTCGTCGACCGTCATGGGCACCGAATTGGACTTGGCCGCGAAGGTAAAAGTGCGGCGCGCGACGAGCGCCTTATCCTTGTGGCGCTCCATGTCGAGCGGGCGCGGCGATTGATAGAACATCGGCATCATGGGCTGCTGCACGGCGGCATCGGCGGCATCGGCGGCATCGGCGGCCATCGCCGGCGGATCCTCAATCGCCTGTTCGGCCTTCACTGGCCTGTCATTTTTTGCGAATCCTTCGCCATACCGTTCCCCTGAACCTGTTGCGGCGTCTTGCCTGCGCCGTGTGGCCGAGCAATGCAATCCTTGTGCCCGGGAATGTCTATCCGATCAAGGTTAACAGTTTACCACGCTCTGCCCTGGACGCCCTATTCGGAGGCATCGGCTTGGGACGAGTCGAGCATTTCCGCTCGTTCCCGCAGCACAAATTTCTGGATCTTGCCGGTCGAGGTTTTGGGCAAGGGGCTGAAAACGACCGTTTTCGGCACTTTGAAATGGGCCATCTTCGCCCGGCAATATTCGATCACCGCCGCCTCGTTCAGGCCTGCGCCCTCCTTCGCTGTGACGAAGGCGCAAGGCGTCTCGCCCCAACGCTCGTCGGACCGGGCGACGACCGCTGCTTCGACGATGGCCGGGTGGCTGTAAAGCACCTCTTCGACCTCCAGGCTCGAGATATTCTCGCCGCCGGAAATGATGATGTCCTTCGAGCGGTCCTTGA
>CAUZWC010000165.1:0-6926 GCA_963583595.1 Alphaproteobacteria bacterium
GTGGATTAGGCATCTGGACCCTGATCGATTTCGTCATGATCATCGTGGGCAGCTTTAAGGACAAACAGGGTCTGCCGCTCAAGCGATGAGCACCGTTTTCTGCCCTCAATGCGGAAAATCCATCGCGCTGGACGTCTGTTTTTGTCCCAATTGTGGGGCGACGAATGCCGCAATGGGGTTGAATCCCGATGCCACGGCCAGCAGCCGGAAATACGGTGTCGCCGTCGTGCTCTGTGGCATTTTCGGCATTCTGGGCCTGCATCATTTCTATCTGGGCAACTGCCTGCACGGCCTGTTCGACCTGGGCCTGTTCATCGGCATGGTCGTCTGTTTCTACCTGGCCGGTGGCCAGAACGGCGGCACCCTGGCGATGCTCGGCATCGCGTTTCTGCTGACCGATATCATCCACACGATGGTGGTGTTCTATCTCCTCATCGTCGGCAAACAGCGCGATGGACAGGGCCGGTTGGTGACCTATGCAGGGTCGGCGGCTTAGCGGAGCAAGGGTCGCGAATCGAAAAGGGCTATCCCGATTGGGATAGCCCTTTTTTAATTCTGGACGCCTTCGGCGGTGCTTAGAACGGCTTGTCGCCCGCGGCGGTCGTCCGGTGCATCAGCCGGTGCATGTCATGGGGATGGTCCGGCACGACATAGTGCATCAGGCAGCGGTTATCGAACATGGCGACATCGCCGACGCGCCAGCGGTGGCGATAGACGAGGGCCGGTTGCACCGCATGTTCGTACAAGAAGGCGAGGACGCTCTTGCTTTCCTCCTCTTCCAACTCACAGATCCGAGCGACAGAAGGCTCGTTGACGTAGAGGGATTGGCGTCCTGTTTCGGGATGGGTGCGGATGACCGGGTGAAAGACCGGCGGCGCGATTTCCGTTATCGGCTTGTTGTTGACCCGCTCGTTGTTCTTTCGCTGGACATAGGCCGCCGAATGTTCGGCCGTCAGCCCGTCGAGAAACCGCTTCATCGGTTCCGACAGACGCTCATAGGCCATGTACTGGTTGGCGAACATCGTATCGGCGAAGCCTTCCCAGCAGGCGCGGCAATGAAGCACGCTGCCCAACGGCGGCTTCTCCCCGAAGGTGATGTCGGAATGCCAGACATCGTTCTTGCCGTTGAAGAATTGGCCGGCGTTGTGTTCCAGCACGAGAATTTCGGGAAAACCCTCGATCTGGCCCGTGCGGTAATAGGGGTGCTGTTCGACGGTACCGAACATCTCGGTGAAGGCGATCAGGCGGTTCGGGGCTAGATCCTGGTCCCGGAAGACGATCACGTAATTCTCGAGAAAGGCGCGGCGGATTTCCGCGACCGTGGCGTCGTCGACGGGCTTGGACAGATCGACGCCGCCGATTTCCGCACCCGCAGCGCCGCTCATGCGCCTGACCGTGATCCGACTGTAACCGGCGAATCGGATGTTCTCCGTCGATTTTGTTTGGCTCATCTCAAGTCCCTCGAAACGATTGGGCTCGTCCTATGGAGCGATGCTACGTCGGTTGCGTTTCACTCGCTATATGCTTTCGAGGCATGGTTAGTATGCCGGTAGAATATGTGAGGGTTTACTGTTGGATATCCGCCAGCTCCGCTATTTAGCAACAGTCTCGGGCGAGGGCAGCATCTCACGCGCGGCGGCTCGTTTGGGCGTGGCCCAGCCAGCGATCAGCCGCAGCGTCGCGGCGCTCGAAACCAATGCGGGCGTATCTCTGCTCGTGCGGCACAGCCGCGGTACGCGCTTGACCCAGGGGTATCCTTGCTTGCCCATGCCGAATCGATCATAGGCGAGCTCGCCGAAGCGGAGCGCGACCTGGCCGCTTTGCGCACGGTGCCGGGCGGGATGGTGGCGATCGGCATGACGCCGGCGCTTGCGGCCAGCCTTGGACCGCGTTTGGTGAGCGCCTTTCACCGGCGCTATCCGGATGTGCTGATCCGTTTGGTCGAGGGCTTCGGCGGGCACCTGCGCGAGCAGCTCGCAAAGGGTGCCGTGCATGCCGTGTTGATGTACGGCGCTCCCGAACTGAAGGATTTTCAAACCAAGGAGTTGTTTACCGCCGACGACCATTTGGTCGGCCCGAAGGGCGCCCGGCCGGTGGCTGGGGAGCCCGTTCCCTTTGCCAGCCTGGACGCCTTGCCCTTCGTGCTGTCGCGCCCCGATAACGCGACCCGTCGGCGCTTCGACCGGGTGTGCCGGCAGACGGGCATACGCCCGCGCATCTTGGTCGAAACCGATAGTGCGACATCGATGCGAGCCGTCGTCCTCGACCAGGGCATCTTCACCATGCTGCCCTACTCGACGGCGCAGGCCGATGTGGCGGCTGGAGTGGTCGATTCGGCCCGAATCGTGGATCCGGCGCTGCACAGCCGTCTGTCCCTGACCACGGCGCCCTGGATGCCGCTCAGCCAGGCCGCGCGCCACTTGGTCGAGACGGTGCGCCGGAAATTTCAAGCCATGGTGCGCAAGCACGGCTGGCCGACTTCTGTCAGCAGATAGCCGGAGGCGCATCAGGGGAACCGACCCGTCGCGAACTTACAGCGACCGCGCGACCAACTCCTTCATGATCTCGTTTGTGCCGCCGTAGATGCGCTGGACGCGGGCATCTGCCCAGGCGCGGGCGATTGGGTATTCGCGCATATAGCCGTAGCCGCCATGGAGCTGGACGCATTCGTCGATCACCCGGCAGGCCATGTCGGTCGCCCACAATTTCGCCATCGCCGCCGTCGGCACGTCGAGGTCGCCGCTCAGATGGGCCTTCATGCAGGTGTCCAGGAACACGCGGCACAGGGTCACGTCGGACGCCATCTCGGCGAGCTTGAAACGGGTGTTCTGGAATTCGAAAACGGCGCGGCCGAAGGCTTGGCGTTCCTTGACGTAATCGATGGTCCATTGCAGGGCGGCTTCCGTCTGGGCCGCGGCGACCATGGCGATCGCCAGCCGCTCCTGCGGCAGCTTTTCCATCATATAGGCGAAGCCCTTGCCTTCCTCGCCGATGCAGTTCGTGGTCGGGACGCGAACGGATTGGAAGAACAGCTCCGCCGTATCGGCGGCATGCTGGCCGATCTTGTCGAGTTGCTGGCCATGGGCGAAGCCTTCGCGATCCGCTTCGACGATGAGTAGGCTGATGCCCTTGGCCTTCTGGGTCGGATCGGTCTTCGCCGCCAGCAGGATGAAATCGGCCGTATGGCCGTTCGAGATAAAGGTCTTCTGACCGTCGATGACATATTCGTTGCCGTCCCGCCGCGCCGTCGTCCGGATCGCCTGGACGTCGGTGCCGCCGCTCGGTTCCGTCATGCCGATGGCGGCCACGGCCTCGCCGCTGACCATTTTGGGCAGCCAATGGGCTTTCTGCTCTTCCGAGCCATAGGCGAGGAAGTAGGGGACGACGATATCGCTATGGACGGAGAGGCCGCCCAGCCCCATGGCGCCGATCCGCGCGATCTCCTCCAGTACCACGGCGTTGAACAGGAAGTCGCCGCCCGGCCCGCCATATTCCTCCGGCACATTGGGACAGAGCAGCCCGGCGCCGCCGGCCTCCAGCCAGAAGGAGCGCGGAATCTCGCCTTCTCGCTCCCAGCTTTCGTAGTGGGGGACGACCGCGCTCTCCAGAAAGCGGCGGACCGAGTCGCGGAAGATCCGATGCTCCTCCTGGAATATCGCGCGCGAGATGGCGGTGGCTGGGTTCATCATGACGGGTCTCCAGAGGCGAAACTGCGCGGCATCCGACGATAGGGGCTTCGGCACGCCTTCGGTAGGGTTTGCTGACCGGCGCTAGGCAAAGACGAAACGCCAGGGCCTCGACGGTCCGGTTGCCGAACCTTCGGCGACGGCCGTCGTTCCAGGACAGTCGTAGGCCACGACGGTCGCCCAGGCTGCGGCAGCCGCCCGCTCGAGGGCATCCGGCAGGGGGTGAGCGGGCGGCGCGAACTCGCCGACCTCATGCAGGCGGCTTCGACGGACGGTGCCGGTGACGGACCTTTTCGGGCCGCCGGCGATCTCGACTTCGTCGCCCCAGGCGCTGTGCCAGGCCGCCCAGAGTGCGGCACCCCGCGCTGCACCGGTTTCGGTCATGGGCGCGAGAAGGTCGTGGATATGCTCGCGGTGCTGGAGGATGGTCAGGCGGAGCGCATGGGCAAATATCTCGGCGGTCTCCTCTTCGCCCAGCGCGTCCAGCATCCAGTAGAGGCGGCCGCCGACATAGGCGACGGAGAAGTTGCGCCAGGCCTTCGCCTGACGTTCGAGCGGCCACACCGCCGGGTCGAACGCGGGACCGCGCAGATCGAGGCCTGGCGGGACCCCTTCGTCGAGGCGGACTTGCAGCCTTTCGTCCGGCTCGAGAGCCCGATGGGTTTCGATGAAATAGCCAGCATCGCGCGCGCCGCCCGCGGTCACCATCTCGGTCATGACGAAGGCGAGGCCGGGATTGCCGAGCATCGCGCCGTTATTGGCATGCCAGGCCCGCATCGTTTCGATCAGCATCTCGGGCCGGAACGAAGCGACGGCGATGCTCGGATGCCAAGGGCTGTCCACCCAATAGGGCGTCTCGTAGACGATCCAGGCCTTGTCGGGGCCTTCCTCGGCATAGGTGACGCGGAGCCCGCCCAGGGCGTTCGACAGGAAATGGTACTTGGCGCAACGGACGGCGTCGGTAGCCTCCTCGTCGAGGCCGAGCTTCTTCAGGCCGGGGAGGAAGAAGTCCTTCTGGTGGGAGCGCAGGACGTTGAACTGGATCGACTCCGCGGCCTCGTGGCCATGCCGGCGGATGATCGAAAGGGTGAGGGCGTTGTCCACGCTGAAGGCGAGACTGCCGCCCAGGCGGCAAAGCTGGTCGAGTGGCAGGGACGAAAGATCAGACATCTTGCACGGTTCTCCTGGGCGGTGCCGAAGTCACTAGGAAGGGCTTGAAGAAAGGGCAGCGACCAGGATGTGCCGCTGGATCTTGCCGGAGGCTGTGCGCGGCAATTCCAGCACGATCTCGAGGCGCTGGGGCAGTTTGTAGGTCGCTATCCCCGTGGCGCGCAGCCGTTCGACGATGGCGTCCAAGGTAACCGAAGCCGAACCGTCGGCGACGACGCAGGCGCAGCAAATTTCGCCTAACCGCGCGTCCGGCAGGCCGACGACGGCGACCACCGACACGCCCTCCATCCGCGCGATCTCCTCCTCGATTTCCCGCGGCGTGATGTTCATGCCGCCGCGGATGATGATCTCCGACTTGCGGCCGACGATCGTCGCATAGCCGTCCTCGTCCATCACCGCCACGTCCCCGGTCCGGACCCAGCCGTTCTCGAATTTGTCTCGCGTCCGCTCGCGGGCCTTGTAGTAGCCGACGCAGAGGGCGGGGCCGGTGACCCAAAGTTCGCCCTCCGTGCCCCTCGGCAACGGCTGCCCGTTGTCGTCGCGGATATCGACGGTCATGCCGTCGATCGCCTGCCCGTCCGTCTCGATGCGCTTCTCCAACGGAGAGGACGGCCGGTTCATCGTCGCGATCAAGGTTTCCGTCTGGCCGTAGAGCCGAATGACGCTCATGCCGCGCTCGCCGGCCTCCATCACCACCTTGGGCGGGATCGGGGCGCCGCCGCAGCCGAAGATGCGGATCGAGGAGAGATCGACGGCGCCGCGCCGTGCCGCCGCGAGAAGATCGGTCAGAAAAACCGTTGCCGCCAGGGTGAAGGTCGGTCTCTCCCGTTCGATCAGGGCGCTCGCCTCCTCCGTGCTCCAGCGATCCTGTAGTACGAGCTTGGCGCCGTGCAGCAGGGTGTAGCGGATGCCGAAGTTGAAGCCTGTCGAATGGCCCACGGGCGACGGCATCCAGACGACCTCGTCCTCCCCCATGTCGAGCGACGACCAGACCGCGCGCATGTTGGCGTTGAGCGTTTCCTCTGTGTGCATCACGGCCTTGGGATCGGCTTCCGTGCCGGAGGTGAACAGGATCACCGATACCGCCGATGCCTTCGGTCGCCGGTCGGGCGCGCGGTCGGAGCGGGCGTCGAGGCCCGCGAGCCAGGTTGAGGAATCGGGCGATGCCGGGTCCGGCACATCGACGATCACCGGCTTGAGATCGTGGTCGAGTTCTTCCGCCAAGCCCGCGACCAGGTCGCGGTGGGAGAATCCGCGATAGCTGTCCGGCACGAAGATCGCCTTGGCGCGGCTGAGCCGGAGCATGAAGCGCAGTTCCTTGGCCCGGAATACCATCAACATGGGATTGACGACCACGCCCAGCTTGTTCGCCGCGATAGCGATCACGGCCGCCTCCAGGCAGTTGGGAAGCTGGACGGCGATCACGTCCCCCTTGTCGATGCCCGCCTGGACGAACCAGTCGGCGAGGTGGTTGGCGAGCTGGTCGAGCCGGCGGAAGGTGGTGCGCCGCGCGCCGCCCAGATCGATGACGGCCTCGCGGTCGGGCGCCGCCTCGGCATAGGCCGAGACTTGGTCGCTCAGCCGCGCGTCGTTCCACAGGCCTTCGGCGCGGTAGCGGTTACGGCCGGGCGCGATTCGATCCGCGAGCGCGGGGTCCAGGGAAGGGGCCGTGGGATCCGATTTCGTCATGGTATCTCCGGCGGCATTTTCTCGGTCAGCTGCCTGCTCCCCATCGTAAGGGGAAGAAGCTCATGACGGCTTATATTTCGAACAATAGCGGGGCGTAACTACGACTCGCAACGCATTGTTGGTATGGTCGAATGTGCCGCCTTTCGCCAGATTCGGCGCCCTCAGGGAGCTGGGAAGAGCCGGCCGATAGAGACCTGTCCCGGCGAGCGCCTCTTCGACGATCGCGTGGCCCCCGGGGTTCCAATGGGCGCCGCCCTCGAAATCCAATTTTTCGCCGGTGTCGCAGGCAGGCTGCAGATCGACGACCTCGACCCCCCCCCCCCGGGGCCCCGCCCGCGGGGGGGGGGGGGGGGGTGTGTGGTGGTGGGGGGTGGGGGTCTG
>CAUZWC010000166.1:0-6881 GCA_963583595.1 Alphaproteobacteria bacterium
AGGTCTGGCGCAAGGACGCGGAAAAGGAAGAGACCGTCGCTCTGGTGCCCGGCGTCTCCGCGAATATCACCCTCGGCACCGATTTGCTGTTCCGCTCCGCGCCCGATCAACCCCTCGAACTGATCCTCGCCACCATGCCGCCCTGGCCCGGACCGGACGAGGCCGTTCGTGTGCCGGACCATTGGGAGCCGACGGTGAGCGGGTGAGGGCAATGGCCTCTCTGGACTAGCAGCGTTGGTTGCGGCGTTTCTTGAGCTTGCGTGGCTGGACCGGGGCAATCTGCACTGTCGGGCTGCTGGCGATTTGGCTCCATCATCGCGGATGGTTCTAGAAGCCAGGGTGGTGCCGGTCTGGATGCTCCGGATTCCGCCGGGGCATGAAGATCAGGGTAGAGGAGAGGCTTCGCGCGATTCACAGACGTCACCGCCCGGCTTTGTCCGGGCGGTCCAGCGGCGCAGGGGTTCCGGGCGGCGCGGACTTCGCCGGGACGGGAGGGGAGAGGACGCACCGGCCCGGTCAGTAGTGCGACCTTCCTCCGGTCGCGTCGAAGATCGTGCCGCTGGTGAAAGAGGCCTCCTCGCTGCACAGCCAGGCGATCATGGCGGCGATTTCCTCGGGCTGGCCGTAGCGTTTCATGGGAATGCGCGACAGCGCCTTCTCGCCGAAATTCTTGGCCGCCTCGCGGCCCATCTCGGTGTCGATGATGGTCGGGCTGATCGAATTGACCGTCACGCCCCGGGTCGCGAATTCCCGGGCCATGCCGCGGGTCAGGCCGATGATGCCGGCTTTTGCCGCGCTGTAGGCGGGCATGTTCGCGGTGCCTTCCTTGCCCGAATCCGAGGAAAGGGTGACGATCCGGCCGTAGCCCTGTTCCAGCATGTGGCGGCTGGCGGCGCGGGCGCAGAGGAAGGTGCCGGTCAGATGGATCTCGATGACCCGGTGCCACTCGTCCTCCGGATAGTCCGGAGTCGGGCAGACCTGGCCGAGAATGCCGGCACAGGTCACTAGGATGTCGATGCCGCCCCAATGGTCGATCGCATCGGTCACGCCGCCCTCGACTTCGTGGCTGTGGGAGACGTCGAGGACGCAGGGATGGACCGGACCCAGCTTGCTCAATTCCTCGGCGGTCGCCGCCAGGGTGGCGCCGTCGCGGTCCCAGATACCGACGCTCGCGCCCGATTTCAGGAAGCGTTCGGCCACGGCCCGGCCGATGCCCTTGGCCGCGCCCGTGACGATGGCCTTGCGGCCGTTCAGATCGTATTTGGTGGTCATAGCCGGGCCTCTTCCTAATAGCTCGAACGCGCGCCGGAGGCGTCGAAGACGCCGCCGGTGGTGAAGGAGCAGTCGGCCGAACACAGCCAGGCGGCCAGGTTGGCGATTTCCTCGACCTGGCCAAAGCGGCCCATCGGGATGTTGCGCAGCATGTATTCGTGATGCTCGGGCGTGGTGTTGCGGACGAGGTCGGTTTCGACCGCGGCCGGGGTGATGCAGTTCACAGAGATGCCGCTCTCGCCCAGCTCCCGGCCCATGGATTTGGTCAGGCCGATCACCCCCGCCTTGGCGGCGCTATAGGCCGGCATATTGGGCGTGCCTTCCTTGCCCGAGACGCTGGCGATATTGACGATTCGACCCCAGCCGGCTTCCAGCATCGGGGGCAGGGCCGCGCGCGAGCACCAGAACGTACCGGTCAGCAGGATATCGACGGTCCTGGTCCAGTCCGCGTCCTCCTGCTCTAGGGTCGGCGCGACTTTGCCCAAGATCCCGGCATTGTTGACCAGGATGTTGAGTGTGCCGCGTTTCGCGACCAGGGCCTCGATGCCGGCTTGCACCGCGCGCGGATCGGCCACGTCCACCTTGCCCGTCTCGCAGGGACCCAGTTCGCCAAGGGCCTTGCCGGCCTCGGCGAGGCGTTCTTCGTTCAGGTCCCAGATCGTCACCGCCGCGCCGGAGCGCAGCAGGCGTTCGGCAATGGCTCGGCCGATGCCCTGGACACCGCCGGTGACGAGGGCCACACGGCCCTCCAGATCGATTCGGTTCACGCAATCACCCCCTCAGGCGAGATAGAAGGCCAGGCTGGCCACCAGAACCATGGCGACGAGGGCGACCATCGACCCCGTAGGCCAGGTCCGGGCGAAATAGCCTTCCGGCCCATGATGGTGTTCTACATATGCGATGGCGCGGTCCTTCACGCGTTGTCCGAACCGATCCAGCGCGGCATTCATGCGATCTAGGGCCGATATTGCGCAACCCGCGACACGCGGCGCAAGGCGGCGATAGAGCCATTCGGCATCGAGATTCGCGCTCGGCAGTTCTGGCGGGTAACGCCCCGTCAGGTTCAACCAGACGAAGGCCAGGGCCGAGAAGAACAGGAGCTGGGTCTGCGTGATGACATGGCTCCAGTCATAGGGATGGTATTCGGCTTCGTAGGGCAGCAGGCCATACAGAACATCCGGGTAGCTGCCGATGCCGATACACAGTACGGCGGCGACCCCCATCGCCAGCAGCATGTTGAGCGGCGGCTCGGTCGTGCGAATGCCTGAATCATGCGCAAAGAAGGCGAAAAAGGGAATCTTGATTCCGGCATGATGGAAGACGCCAGCCGAGGCAAAGAGCAGGGCCAGCCAGATCACCGGATAGCCTTCGTCCATGGCCGCCTGCATCACCATGGACTTGGAGACGAAGCCGCTGAACAGAGGAAAGGCGCTGATCGAGGCCGCGCCGACGATGCAGAGGACCGTCGTGATCGGCATGGACTTGTAGAGTCCGCCCAGTTCCGAGCCGTTGATCCGCCCGGTCATATGCAGCACGGCGCCCATGCTCATCATCAGCAGGCCCTTGAAGATCACATCGTTGAAGGCATGGCTGACCGCACCGTTGAGCGCCAGGGCCGTGCCGATACCGATGCCGCAGACCATGAAGCCGATCTGGTTGATCATGCTGTAGGCGAGCACCCGGCGCAGGTCGTTCTCGATCACCGCATAGAAGATCGGGAACATGGCCATCGCCCCGCCGATATAGATCAGCAGTTCGGTGCCGGGATAGGCGCGAGCCAGGGCATAGACTGCGACCTTGGTGGTGAAGGCGGAGAGGAAGACGGTGCCGGTCGGAGTCGCCTCAGGATAGGCGTCGGTCAGCCAGTTATGCAGGAAGGGGAAGGCCGCCTTGACCCCGAGGGCGAGGAGGATCAGCCAGCCGGCCAGACCGGCTTCGAGCCCGATATAGGAGAATTCCAGGGAGCCAGTTTCCCACAGCCGCACCAGCGCGCCGGCCAGCAGGATGACGCCCGAGAAGACGTTGATCAGCAGATAGCGGAAGCCGGCGGCAATGGCGCGCGGCGTGCGCCGGGCCCAGATCAGGAAGACCGAGCTGATCGCCAGCAATTCCCAAAAGATGAACAGGGTGATGAAATCGCCAGCGAAGACCGCACCCAGGGCGCTGCCGGCATAGGCCAGGGCGGCGACCTGTTGGGTCGTGTCGCGCAGATGGCTCGAATAGACGAGGCCGATGAAGGCCGCGATGTGGAACAGCCAGCCGAACAGCATGGCAAGTTCGTCCGCGCGCACAAGGACGAGAGTGAAGTCGAGAATTTTCAGCGTCTCCGACGCGCCGGGCATGCCGAACCATAGATTCGCGAAACCCAGGATCGGGACCAGGATCGCGACCCCTGCCTGCGCGCGGCCGCGCAGAACGGCGACGACTAGCGCGCCGAGGAAGAAGGGCAGGAAGGGCGGGAGGGCAAATTCCATCAGGCGTCGTTCCTCCGAACGGTCAGGAGGTTCGCGCGCTCAAGCATCGTCGCCCCGCTCGGCCCTATCGCGCTTGCGCTCGTAATAATCCTCGTCGCGCATCAGAACCTTGCGCATCTGCTTGGCGATCAGGACCAGCAGGACGCAGGCGACGAAGCCGTAGACGGGATAGAAGCCCCAGAAACCTTCCCATTCGTTCAAGGCGTGGCGGTGATAGAGGAAGTCGACGAGAAACAGCAAGCCGCAGACCGCGTAGAAGGCGCGGAGCAGCTTCTTCACATTGCCCCAATCGTCGAACCAGCCGGGCTTGTCGTCCTTGGGCGCGGTCATGGTCAGCTCCCGAGTCCGGGGATGAGGGAGAGGAGCCGGTAGAACGGCCCCGGGAAGAAGAAGAGGGCGACGCTGGCCAGGGCCGTGAAGCCCAGGGCGCCGACGCAGAGCCAGGGCGCTTCCTTGATGCCCGTCCCCCAGACGCCGCGCTCCTCATCGCTGGCGAAGAAGGCGCGCACGGGGATCGGCAGGAGATAGGCGATGTTGAGCAGGGAACTGATCAGCAGGGCGCCAAGCACGACATAATGATGCGATTCCAGGCTGCCCAGGGCGAGATACCATTTGCTCCACATGCCGCCGGCCAGGGGCAGGCCGATGATGCTCATCGAAGCGACGAAGAAGGCCGCCATGGTGAAAGGCATCGCGCGGCCGATGCCGCGCATCTTGCTGATCTCCTTGGTCTTGTGCGCTGCATCGATGGCGCCGGCGCAGAAGAACAAGGTGATCTTGGCGAAGGCGTGCATCAGAAGATGCAAACCGGCGCCCATCACCGCGACCCCGTTGGCCATCATCGCGCCGACGACGATGTAGGAGAGCTGGCTGACCGTGGAATAGGCCAGCCGCCGCTTCAGATTGTCCTGGCGCATGGCAATGAGGGAGGCGAGCAGGATGGTCGCCGCCGCGACATAGGTGAGGAACTCGCCCGCCGCCAAGGTCCGCACGAGGT
The DNA here is from genome assembly GCA_963583595.1 of Alphaproteobacteria bacterium. Taxonomy (GTDB): domain Bacteria; phylum Pseudomonadota; class Alphaproteobacteria; order CADEGL01; family CADEGL01; genus JABIRQ01. The sequence goes on from CAUZWC010000166.1 coordinate 4,744, forward strand.
CGAGGCCGAAGACATAGAGCGCGACCTTGAGCACGGTGAAGACACCGGCCTTCACGACGGCGACGGCGTGGAGCAAGGCGCTGACCGGCGTGGGCGCGACCATTGCGGCTGGGAGCCAGCGGTGGAATGGCATGAGCGCGGCCTTGCCGATGCCGAAGACGTAGAGCAGCAGCAACGCGCTCAGCACGAGATCGGAAGCCGTGCCGGTTAGGATGCCGCCATCGGCGAAATCGGTCGTGCCGGCGACCGCCCAGGTGCCGACCAAAGCGACGAGCTGCAGAGAGATCGAGGTGAAGAGCAGGATGCCGAGATAGGTTCGTCCGCCCTTGAGCGCCGTCGGCGTGCCGGCATGGGTGACCAGCGGATAGGTCGATAGGGTCAACACCTCGTAGAAGATGAACAAGGTGAACATATTGCCGGCAAAGGCGACGCCCAGGGCGCTCGATATGGCGATGGCGAAACAGGCGTAGAAGCGGGTCTGGTTATGCTCCTGCTTCGCGCGCATATAGCCGATCGAGTAGACCGAATTGACGATCCACAGAAAGCTCGCGATGAGGCCGAACAGCATACCCAGCGGCTCGACCTCGAAGACCAAGGGCAGGCCGGGGGCGACCGAAAGCAGGGCGAGGGAGGGCCGCACCCCTTCCGTCACGGGGCCGTAGAGCGAGCCGACGATCAGGAAAAGCGCGATGGCGGTTACGAGGGTGACGCCCTCCCGCAGGTTCGGCCAGCGCCCGACCAGCACCATGCCGAACGCGCCGGCAAGCGGCAGGAACAGGGCCAGGGCGATTGTGGTGCCGCCGCTCATGGATTGGCCTGCATCAAGGCGGTGGCGGCGCGGAAGGCCGTGTCAACGGTGAGTTCGGCGTCGATGCCGAAATAGACGCAGGCGCCGACCAGCACCCAGGTTGGCAGCAGCATGGACAGCGGCGCCTCGGTCGCCCGAGCGGCTTCCGCCGTCGGTTCGCGGAAATAGGCCGTCTCGACCACGCGCCAGATATAGGCGACGGCGAACAGGCTGCTGAGCACGACGAGCACGCCGAAGTGCCAAAGCCCGGCCTCGAAGGACGCTCGGATCAGGTAGAGCTTGGAGATGAAGCCGACGGTCAGCGGCACCCCGATCAGGCTGAGCCCGCCCAGGACGAAGGCGGCCATGGTCCAGGGCATGGTGCGCGCGATACCGCCCATCGATTCGAGGCGTACCGATCCCGTGCGCAGGAAGACACAGCCGATCGCCATGAAAAGCCCGCCTTTCATCAGCGCGTGATTGAACAGGTGGATCAGGCCGGCGGCGACGCCGCCCGTGGTCGCGAGGCCGATCCCCAGAATCATGTAGCCGATCTGCGCGACGCTGGAATAGGCCAGCATCCGCTTGACGTTGTTCTGGAAGATCGCGATGGCCGAGGCGACGAACATCGCGGCCACCGCGAGGGCCAGCAGCATGGCGTCGAGTGGCATGGCGGTGAAGGCGAAACTCGCGCCGAACACCGTGAAGATGAAGCGCAGCAGGATATAGACGCCGACCTTGGTCGCGGTCGCCGCCAGAAAGGCCGTCACGGCCGAGGGCGCGTGGGTATAGGCGGCAGGCAGCCAGACATGGAGAGGAAAGAGCGCCAGCTTGAGCGCGGCGCCCAGGCCCAGGAAGGCGAAGGCGACAAGGACGGTCCGGTTGGTGTCCGGCTCGGGCAGGCGGGCCGCGATATCGGCCATGTTGAGCGAGCCGGTGACGAGATAGAGCAGGCCGATACCGATGACGATGCTCGTCGCTCCGATGGTGCCCATGACCAGGTATTGGAAGGCGGCGGTCAGCGCACGGCGGTCCCGCCCCAGGGCGATCAGCACATAGGAGGAGAGCGACGAGATTTCGAGGAAGACGAAAAGGTTGAAGGCATCGCCTGTCGCCACCACGCCCAGCAGGCCGCAGAGGCAGAGCAGATAACAGGTGTAGAAAAGATAGTGCCGCGCCGGATCGATCTCGGCCGTCACGCTCGCCTTGGCATAGGGCATGACGGCCGACCCGATACCGGAGACGATGACGAGGACGATGGCCGAGGTCATGCCGATCCGATACTCGATGCCCCAGGGCGCGGGCCAGCCGCCCATCTCGTAGACGATTGTTCCCACACCCTCCAGCCGGA
>CAUZWC010000167.1:0-6824 GCA_963583595.1 Alphaproteobacteria bacterium
TCCGGAATACCGGATGCGCGGCGTCGACGTCTGCTCTATCGCAGCAGGCATCGGGGCACGCGGGAAATGGATTTGCTGATCGGCGGCTTTGCCGATTGTCATCTGGACGGCATGAGCGGCCCGGAGCTGGAGGAGTTTGAGCGCATTCTGGAATTTTCCGACCCCGACCTGTTTTCCTGGCTGATCGGCGGAACGGCGGTGCCGTCCGAATGCGACGGGCCGGTGATGGTCCGCCTGCGTGCCTTCCGCCTGCCGAAGGCCGGCCCATGACCGGATTGGCCCTGCCGCTCAAGCCCGGCCGCCGTCTGACCTATGGCGGCGCGCCGGAAGGCGTCGATGCCATGGCCCTGGCCGCCGCCGCCTCCGGCGACGGCCCGCCGATCCTTCATGTCTCGCGGGACGAGCCGCGCATGGCCGCGCTGGCCGGGGAGATCGCCTTTTTCGACCCGGGGCTCGAAATCGTCGATATTCCGGCCTGGGATTGCCTGCCCTACGACCGGGCCTCGCCCAATCCTTCCGTGGTCAGCCGCCGCATGGCCGCCTTCGCGCGGCTGAGTGCGGAGCAACCGCCGCCCATCGTCCTGACCACGGTCAGCGCGGTGCTGCAGCGCGTGCCGCCGGCCGCCATGCTGCGCGATTCAGTGCGCCATCTCGCGCCGGGGATGCGGCTGGACCTGGACGAACTCGCCGCCTTCCTGGAAGCGAACGGTTATCACAGAGCGGAGACCGTGCGGGAGCATGGCGAATACGCTCTGCGCGGGGGCATCGCCGATGCCTTTCCCTCAGGCCTTCTGGAGCCGGTGAGAATCGATCTTTTCGGCGACGAGATCGAGGAAATTCGCCGTTTCGACCCCTTGTCCCAACGGACGACCGGGCGCGAAGAAGCCCTGATCCTGGCCCCGGTCAGCGAATTCCTGCTGGACGACGCCTCGCGCACCCGATTCCGCACCGGCTATCGCGCCCTGTTCGGCGCGGTTGTGGCCGAGGACCCTCTTTACCGCTCGGTCACGGAGGGAAGGCGGATGAGCGGGATGGAGCATTGGCTGCCGCTGTTCCACGACTCCCTCCAAACTTTGTCGGATTTCCTGCCCGGCGCCGCGATCGTGCTGGAGCATCAGACCAACGAAGCCGCCCAGGCGCGTATCGAACAGATCGACGAGTATCACGAAGCTCGCCGTAGTCTGCTGGATGCCGGCAAGCCCGGCCGGCGCGACGAGGAGGCGGTCGATGCGGTCTATCGTCCCCTGCCGCCGGACCGTCTCTATCTGACGGCGCGGGAATGGGCGGATATCGTGGAGAGCAGACCGGGCGGCGTTTTTTCGCCATTTTCCGCCACTGATTCCGATGCGGATGCCGTCGAACTGGGCGGCCGGCGGGTGGCCGGCTTCGCCGAAGCTCGGGCCAAGGCCGAATCGAATGTCTTCGACGCGGTCACGGTCGAGATCGAGCGGGCGCGCAAGGCAGGACGGCGCGTCCTGCTAGCCGCCTATAGCGCGGGCAGCCGGGACCGGGTGATGCATGTCCTGGCCGAGCACGGCCTTAAGGGCCTAGCCGCGGCGGAGGGTTGGGAAGAAGCCAAGGCCCTGGCGCCGAATCTGGCGGCGGCCGCGGTCCTGGAGCTGGAAACCGGCTTCGAAACCGGAAACCTCTATGTGCTGACCGAGCAGGACATTCTGGGCGACCGACTGGCGCGGGCCACCCGCAAGCGCCGCAAGGCCGAAGACTTCATCACCGAACTCTCGACCTTGGCGACTGGCGACCTCGTGGTCCATGTCGATCACGGAATCGGCCGCTATATGGGGCTGGAAACCTTGGAAATTGGTGGCGCACCGCATGATTGCGTGCGGCTGCATTACGGCGGCGAGGACAAGTTGTTCGTGCCGGTCGAAAATATCGAAGTGCTGTCGCGCTTCGGTTCGGAGGATTCTGGGGTCCAGCTCGACCGCCTGGGCGGCGCCGGCTGGCAGGCCCGCAAGGCTCGAGTCAAGGAGCGCATTCTCGCCATCGCCCATGACCTCATCAAGGTCGCCGCCGCCCGCCATCTGCGCTCCGCCCCCGTGGCGCAACCGCCCGGTGGGCTGTTGGACGAATTCGCCGCGCGCTTTCCTTTTCCGGAAACCGAGGACCAGGAACGCGCCATTGCCGAAGTCTTGGCCGATTTGGCGGCCGGGCGTCCGATGGACCGCCTGGTCTGCGGCGATGTCGGCTTCGGCAAGACCGAAGTCGCCCTGCGCGCTGCCTTCGCCGTCGCGATGAGCGGCATGCAGGTCGCCGTCGTCGTGCCCACGACCTTGCTGAGCCGCCAGCACCACAAGACCTTCGTCGAGCGGTTTTCCGGCCTGCCGGTGAAGGTCGAGCAACTTTCCCGCTTCGTGCCCGCCGCTAAGGCGAAAGCCGTGCGTGAAGGCATGGCCGACGGCACGGTCGATATCGTCATCGGCACCCATGCCCTGCTGGCCAAATCGGTCCGATTCGCGCGGCTGGGCCTGGTCGTGGTCGACGAGGAGCAGCATTTCGGCGTGCAGCAGAAGGAACGCCTGAAGCAACTACGCCATGACGTCCATGTCCTGACCCTGACGGCGACGCCGATCCCGCGCACCTTGCAGCTCGCCATGACCGGAGTGCGCGACCTCAGCATGATCGCGACGCCACCGGTCGACCGGCTGGCGGTTCGCACCTTCATCCTCCCCTACGACCCCGTCGTGGTGCGCGAAGCGATCCTGCGCGAGGGCTATCGCGGCGGACAGGTCTTCTATGTCTGCCCGCGCATCGAGGATCTACGTCGGGTGCGTCAGCGCCTGACCGAACTGGTACCCGACGCCCGCGTCGCCACGGCCCATGGCCAGATGGCCCCGGCCGAGTTGGAAGACGTGATGAGCGCCTTCTACGACGGCGCCTTCGATATCCTGCTGAGCACCAACATCATCGAATCCGGTCTCGATATCCCCACGGCGAACACCATGATCATCCACCGCGCCGATATGTTCGGCCTGGCCCAGCTCTATCAGCTGCGGGGCCGCATCGGACGATCGAAGATCCGGGCCTATGCCTATCTGACCCTGCCGCCGGGCAAGATGCTCAAAGCCAACGCCCAGCGTCGACTGGAGGTCATGCAGACCCTGGACAATCTGGGGGCGGGTTTCTCGCTGGCGAGCCACGATCTGGATATCCGGGGTGCGGGCAACCTTCTGGGCGAAGAGCAGTCGGGCCACGTCAAGGAGGTCGGTATCGAGCTCTATCAGCAGATGCTGCAGGAAACCGTGGCGACATTGCAGGCCGATCCGGATTCGACTGGAGAGAGCATGGGTGAGGGGGCGGATTGGTCGCCTCAAATCACTCTCGGCAGTCCGGTCATGATTCCCGAGGCCTATATCACCGATCTGGGCGTGCGCATGGGCCTCTACCGCCGCCTGGCCGCCATCAGAGCCGAAGAAGAGATCGACGGTTTTGCCGCCGAAATGATCGACCGCTTCGGCCCGTTGCCCTCGGAGGTCGAAAACCTGCTGCGCATTGTCGAAATCAAGGCGCTGTGCCGCAGGGCAGGGATCGAACGGGTCGATGCCGGGCCCAAGGGCGCGACCTTGAGCTTCCGCCAGGACAGCTTCGCGAACCCGGCAGGTCTCGTCGAGTTCATTGACGCCAATATGGGCACAGCCAAGCTGCGACCGGACCACAAGCTGGTCTATCGGCGGGACTGGTTCGAATCGGAGGTCCGCATCAAAGGGCTGCGCTTCATGCTCAAAAAAATCGCCGCGATCGGCGCCGCGGCGCAATAGATCGTCTCCAGCCAATAAGGCGAGGCTGCGGCAATCGGCAGCAACGTCTTTCTATGATACGGATTGCGCCTTCACTCGCACCAGCAACTTATGCGTTAGGGAGCTGCCCGATGCCTGAATCGCTTCCGATTGTCCCGGCGCAAGGCCTTGAGCGCCCTGCTGCTGTCGCCTTGCCCGAAACTCTCGCCCAAGGGTAGCAACCTGCTGCGCCACAGATCGTCCGGATATCCGCACAAATAGTGGAACGCGCAGCGTTCAGGCGGGAGGCGGAGCGTCGCCGCCTGCGGCGTCTTCCTCACGTACCTTGGCGAGGGCCTGGATGAAGGCCTCCGGCGGCTGGGCGCCCGAAATCATGTATTTGCGGTTCAGGATGAAAGCCGGGACCCCGTTGACCCCTGACTGGCGAGCGATCTGGTCCTCGGCCTGGACCTCGCGCAAGCCCTCGTCCGAGGCCAGATAGAGGCGGGCGGCGGCTCCGTCGGCGCCCGCCCGCACGGCCAGTTCGATCAGGGTGTCCAGATCGCCTATATCCCGGCCTTGGGTGAAATAGGCCTGGAAGAGGGTTTCGACGACGTCGTCCTGGTTGCCTTGGTCCCCGGCCCAGCGGATCAGGCGGTGGGAGAGAATGGTGTTCGGGGTGCGCGGCATGGCATCGAAGTCGAAAGCGATATTCTCGCCGTCTCCGGCCTCGCGCACGGGAACATAGACCCGATCGGCGTTTTCGCGCCCACCGAATTTGGCCGCGAGGTAATCCTTCCGCGCCATGCCCTCAAGCTGCATTTCCGGGTTGAGCTGGAAGGGCCGCCACAGAACGGTCAGGTTCGGCTGGGGCTCAGCAGCCAGAGCGCGCTCGAAGCGGCGCTTGCCGATAAAGCACCAAGGGCAGATGGTATCCGAGACGATATCAAGATGCATTCCGGCAACATAGGATGCAAATCCGCCTCGGAAAAGCCCTCGATAAAACCCGCCCCGGGAGGCCTTGTCGCCGGAACCCGAGGACGGGTAGAAGGATCTCCAGAACAGCGGGCGAAGGAAACAGCGACGAATGAACGAGTCCCTCTTCGACGTTTCGGGCGAACGGGTGCTTGTCACCGGCGCCTCTCTCGGCCTAGGCAAACGCTTCGCCCTCTGCCTAGCGGAACGCGGCGCAAAAGTCGCGATCGCGGCGCGGAGCATGGACAAGCTCGAAGCCCTGGCCGCGGAGATCCGTGCCGCGGGCGGCACCGCCGAGCCGGTTGCCATGGATATGCTCGATTCGGCTTCGATCGAGGTCGGCATCGCCGCGGCGGAGGAGGCTATCGGGCCACTGACCGTGCTGGTCAACAATGCCGGTATCGCCATCGTCAAGCCGACCCTGGACTGGACCGAGGATGACTGGGACCGCGTCGTCGGCACCAATCTCAAGGGGGCCTGGCTTGCCGCCCAATATGTCGCCAAAAGAATGGTCGCGCGCGGCGGCGGCAAGATCATCAATATCGCCTCCGTCCTCGGCATCCGGCCGATCGGCCAGGTCCCGGGCTATACCGCCGCTAAGGCTGGGCTGATCCAGCTGACCCGCCAGCTCGCCATGGAGTTGGCGCGCCACAACGTGCGCGTGAATGCCATCGCCCCTGGCTATATCGTCACGGAGATGAACCGACCCTTTTGGGAAACCGATCCGGGCAAGGCCTTGATCTCGCGCATCCCCATGCGCCGGGTTGGAAACCCCGAGGAACTCGACGGGATATTGCTGCTTCTAGCTTCCGACGCGGCCAGCTATATGACCGGCAGCGTTATCGCCAGTGACGGCGGCCATCTCGTCAATAGTATGTGATTTAACAATTGCTTGTAAGGATATCTTAAAATGGATTTTCAAATTGATCCGAAGTTTCTTGATTTGCAACTGCGAATCAGAAAGTTCGTGGACGATAATATCGTTGGTTTAGAGGGAAATAGAGACCTTCTCGATGAAGGCGAGAACTTAAAAATACAAGAAGTTGATAAAATCCGGAAAATTGCGAAACAGAGTGGCTTATGGGCGTTTCAGATGCCGGAGGCGCGGGGCGGTCTGGGTCTGCCGGTGACCGCCATGGCATTGTGCTACGAAGAGGCCGCGCGCTCCATTTTTGGCCCCGCCTGTTTCAACATCGCGGCGCCCGATGACGGCAATATGATGATCCTTGACCGGGTTGCCCGCGAGGATCAGAAGGATCGCTGGCTGCAACCCATAATCGATGGCGATGTGCGCTCCGCCTTCGTGATGACCGAGCCCATGCCCGGCTCCGGCTCCGACCCCACCGGAATGCTAACCCGCGCCGAGAGACGCGGCGATTCCTGGTTCATTCATGGCCGCAAATGGTTCATCACCGGGGCGGGCGAGGCCAAGCATTTCATCCTCATCGCGCGCACCTCGGACGACAAGCGCAAGGGCTTGAGCGCCTTTCTCTTCCATGCCGACCAGCCGGGCTGGGAGATCGTCCGCCGCATCCCGATCATGGGACCGGAGGAGCATGGCGGCCATTGCGAGCTGCTCTTCGACGGCTTGGAAATCCCCGACGAGAATCGCCTGATGGAGATCGGCGACGGCCTCAAGCTGACCCAAATCCGCCTCGGCATCGCGCGCTTGACCCATTGCATGCGTTGGTTGGGCATGGCCAAACGGGCAATCGAAATCTGCATGCCCTATGTCGCCGAGCGGGAGAGTTTCGGCGCCAAGCTGGCCGATCACGAGGGCGTCCAATGGATGCTGGGCGAGGCGGCGATGGAGATTCATATCGGCCGGCTGCTGACCATGCATGCGGCCTGGAAACTCGACCAGGGCGATTTCGCCCGCAAGGAGGTCTCCATGGCCAAGATCGCCGTGGCCGATCTGTTGCACAAATGTATCGATACCGCGATCCAACTCATGGGCGCCAAGGGTTATTCGGGCGATACGCATCTTGAGTGGATGTATCGCTATGCCCGCCAGGCCCGTCTGGTCGACGGGGCGTCCGAGGTCCACAAGGTGGTCCTGGCCCGCTTTCTGATGCAGGAAGGCGGGGACTTCTGGCGGTGGGAGTAGACCTTGAG
>CAUZWC010000168.1:0-6816 GCA_963583595.1 Alphaproteobacteria bacterium
GATGCCATTCCCACCCAAACTTGATGCTGCGAAATCGCACCGATGTGTGGTATAAATTCGGTGACTTCCGAGGCTCGAAAGCCGCAGAAAGCTTAGGCTTTATCTGCTGTTGAAAGTGGCGCGCCCGAGAGGATTCGAACCTCTGACCTCTAGCTCCGGAGGCTAGCGCTCTATCCAGCTGAGCTACGGGCGCGCAGGGCCGCGACCCTACGCCAAGCCGGGGCGCGCCGCAACGCGATTGAATGCTCTTTTCGCCCCGCCCATCGCGGTCGTTGGGCGGGGGGCGCGGGGCGGTTAACATGGCGGTCGCGCCCGGGCTGGCGGGCGATATCCCGGGGGAGAGGCCGATGAGTATTCTGATCCGCGACGCGATCGTTCTGACCGTCGACAAGGGTTTCACGATTCACGATCCTGGCGCGGTCTTCGTGGCCGAGGGCAAGATCGTCGATATCGGGCCGAGCGCGAATGTCCTGGGCCGCCATCCGACGGCGGAGAGGGTGATCGACGGCAAGGGCAAGGTGGTCCTGCCCGGCTTTGTCAGTGCGCACAATCATCTGGGCTATACGGTTTTCCGCGGCCGCTCCGAGGATATCGGCTTCAGCTGCGTGACCGGCCAATACTACCCCATGGGCTTGGTGATGAACCGCGACGAGCGCCGCGCCATCGGCTCCCTCACCCTGGCCGAGCTGCTGCGCGGCGGGGTGACGACGGTGGCCGAGATGGAGGAGGAGGCCGATATCTTCGCCCCGGTGGTGGAGAGCATGGGCGGCCGCGCCCTGATAGGCGTGATGATCCACGACACCGATATCGAGCGCATGATCAAGGGCGAATACGTCTTCGACGATGCCTTGCGGACAAGTCAACTGGCCCAGGCGGTGGGTTTCGCCGAGCAATGGCATGGTGGGGCGGACGGCCGGATCTCGGCCTGGATGACGGCGAATATGACGATCAGCTCCTCGCCCGACCTGCTCAAGGGTCTGCGCGAGGCGGCGGACCGCCTGAGCCTGCGCCTGTCGATCCATCTCGGCTGGGGCCAGGCCGAGGTCGATATGGTCCAGGCGACCCACGGCATGCACCCCTTCGATTATGTCGAGCGCAACGGCTTCCTCGCCTCCGACGTGGTCTGCGCCCATTGCTATCATGTGGGCGAGGAGCAGGTGGACCGGCTGGCCCATACAGGCGCCCATGTCGCCCATTGCCCGCTGATGAATTCCTTCCGGGGCACCATCGCCCCGGCCCTCGACTACATGGAAAAAGGCGTCGGGCTGGGCCTCGGCATCGACAACTATTTTTCCGATAATTACGACGTGGTCCGCGCGGCGATCCAGGCGGCGCGCATCCGCGCCGGCCATCCCGAGGTGATGCAGGCCTCGGACGCCCTGACCCTGGCCACCATGGGCTCGGCCCGGGCCCTGGGCATCGACGACAAGGTGGGCTCGCTCGAGGCGGGCAAACAGGCGGATATCCAGATCGTCGATATGGCGCGCTTCGGGCTGACCCCGATCAACGACGCGCTGCGCACCCTAGTCTATCACGGCCATGGCAAGGACGTGGACACGGTGATGGTCGACGGCCGGATCCTAGTCGAGAGTGGCGAGATGCGGACCGTGGACTCGGGCGCCCTGATCGCGGGCGCGGCCAAGGCGGCCGAAACGGCCTGGTCGCGGTTCACCACGCGCTACGGCGGCCATGTCGCCCGCTAGGGCGGCGCGCGCGGAGGCCAAGTCATGAGCGCGGACGAAATCAAATTCGTCGCCGCGCTCATCATCTTCTTGGTAGGGCTGGGCGGCAGGGCCGACGCCATCCGGGCCTAGGCCAAGAGCACGCCCGATCTGTTCTTTGCCGGCGGCATCTTCCTGGGCGCCGGGTTCATCCATTTGCTGCCCGACGCGGCCGGCACCCTGTTCCCCGAGACCAGCTATCCTATGGCGTTCCTCGGTGCGGGGCTGGGCTTCGCCGTCATTCTCCTGATCGACCAGTTCGCCCATGCCCACTCGGGCCATGTGCTCTCGGCCGAGAGTCGCGGTGCCGCGCCCTATCTGGTCGCCATCGCCTTGTCGATTCATTCGGTGCTGGCGGGCGCTGCCCTGGGCCCGGAGGAACACCTGATCAGTTCCGCCGTCATCTTCGTCGCCATTATCGGAGACAAGGGCTCGGCCAGATTCGCCCTGGCGGTCAGCATGATCCGCGGCGGTCTGGACCGGGCGCGGGGCTGGCGCATCCTGATTTTGTTTTCCCTGATGACGCCCGTCGGCATCCTGATCGGGGTGGTAGGCAGCTGGCTGCTCGACGACCGGGGCGGGGAGGTCTTCGACGCCCTCGCTGCCGGCACCTTCATCTATATCGCGACCATCGAGATTGTCACCAAGGAGTTCCGTGCCGATCGGGCGCGCGCCCTCAAGCTCGCCCTCCTGCTGGCGGGACTCGGCCTCATGGCGATGCTGGCGGTCTGGCTTTAGGCGGAATCGCTCTCTACGGCGCGTCCCGCAAGCGGCGGATCGGCTCCTTATCCGCGCCCGAGGGCAGGGGCGCGGCGCCGTCGCCATGCACGCGGTTCTCGATCCAGGCCAGGATATCGTCGATCACGACGCCGCCTTCGAGATCGCGGGTCAGCATGTGGTAGCCGGCCTCGTAGACCGCGATGCGGCGGCGCTCCGGCCCGGCCTCGGGCATCCGCTCCAGCATGGCGAGGGTCGAGGCGCGCGGAATGATCTGATCGCGGAGCCCATAGAGGACGAGGGTCGGAGTCTCGATCTCGAGGGTCGCCGCCAGGGCCTTGTCCATCAGATCGACCAGGCCCCAGATGGCATCGACCCGCGTCCGCTTGATGACCATCGGGTCGCGCCCCAGGGCGCGCAGCATCGCGATATTGTCCGAGGGCACGATATTCAATCCGCGCCCGGTCAGTTCCATCCAGGGCGTGGTATGGGCGGCGATCCAAAGAGCCGAGCGTTTCAGCCCGCCCATGGTCTCGCGGCCCCAGACGGCGGGGGCGATCAGGATCGCGCCGGCGGGGCGCAAACCCGCCTCTCGCACCAGGGTGGCCAGAACCACCGCCCCGCCCATGCTTTCCCCCATCACGAAAAGCGGGATGCCGGGATGGGCCGCGCGGACCAGATCGGCGACCGCGCGCAGATCGCGGGCCAGTACCTCCTGGCCCGGCCATAGCCCACGCCCCGGCGCGGCGCCGAAGCCGCGCTGGTCATAGGCATAGACCGCGATCCCCGCGGCGCGCAGGCGCGCGGCCGGTCGCTCGAAGGCCTTGGAATAGTCGTTGAAGCCATGCAGGGCGACGATCGCGGCCCGGAGTTCGTCTGCCGGCAGCCAGCGGCGCAGTGGCATGCGCATGCCGTCCGCGGCGATATAGCCGTCATCGGTCAGCCGCGCGGGCGCGTGCTCGGCCAGGGGGGCTTGACGCTGGGGGGCGCAGGCCGCGAGCGTCAGGGCGAATGCGAGCAGGACGAAGCCCAGGCCGGGCAGCCGCATTATTATGCGCTCGCCTCGCCCGCGGCGGCCCGCACCGCCTGGGCGGCGGCGCTTTCTCGCGCGCGGCGGCCGGTCAGCTCCAGGAAGATGTCCTCGAGATCGCTTTCCTCGGTCGAGAGATCGACGATGGTCAGGCCGGCCTCGCGCACCGCCGCCAGGATATCGCCGATCCGCACCGCGCTGGGTTTGTAGCGCACGATCAGGCGGCGCGGCGGCTGCAGCTCGACCGCGAAATCCGCGATCTGCGGCGGCACGGCGGGCAGTTCCTCGGCCACGGTGATCGCCAGTTCCTTGCGGTCGAGGCGTCGGAGCAGCGCTTCCGTCGTGTCATGCGTCACCAGCTCGCCGTGATCGATGATCGCGATGCGGTCGCAGAGCTCCTGCGCTTCTTCCAGGTAATGGGTGGTCAAGAGGACGGTCGTGCCCTGGGCGCTGAGTGAACGGACATAGGTCCAGAGCTGCTTGCGCAACTCGACATCGACCCCGGCGGTCGGCTCGTCCAGCACCAGGACCGGCGGATTGTGCACCATGGCCTTGGCGACCAGTAGGCGCCGGCACATGCCGCCCGAAAGGCTCCGCGCATAGGCATCCGCCTTGTCGGACAGGGCCAGCGCCGCGAGGATCTCGTCGGTCCGCCTTTCGGCCTTGGGCACGCCGAACAGCCCGGCCTGGACCTCGAGCAATTCGCGCGGGGTAAAAAAGGGATCGATGTTCAATTCCTGGGGCACGACGCCGATGGCCGCGCGGGCCGCGCGCGGCTCGCGGTCGATATCCCTGCCCCAGACCTCCGCCGTGCCGCCGCTCTTGATAACCAGGCCGGCCAGGATATTGATGAAGGTCGATTTCCCCGCGCCGTTCGGGCCGAGCAAGCCGAAGACCGCGCCGCGCGGAATTTCCAGATCGATGGCGTTCAGCGCCGCCTTGGGCTCTTCACCGGCACGGCCCCGATAGGTCTTGGAAAGGCCCCGGGCGCGAATGGCGAAATCGGGCGGCTCCGGGCGTCCGGCGCCGCCGGGAAGGGCGTCCTGCATGATGTTGGAAATCCGAACGTTGAATGCGGCGCTGCAATCCGTATCATCCGCCTCCGGGCAGGGTCAACGCGACCGCCAGGACAGCTAGAGACTTAGCGAGGAATTGGGCCAGTGACGGTCGAACCACCGGAGATCATCGAAACCGACAAGCGCGAGATCGCCTGCGACGGTGGCGGCGGCGCCTTGGGCCATCCGCGCGTCTTTCTGAACATGGGCGCGCACGACTTCGTCGAATGCCCCTATTGCGATCGACGCTTCGTGCTGAAGGCCGGTGCGGGGGCGCAGGCCGGCCACTAGGCCCGGTCTCGACACTCCGCGCGCCATGCTGCATCTTCGGTGGACCTGTCCGGCGCCACCCGAATCGCGGCACCCATGAGCGAGCCCAAGGTCATCCTGCCCGACGCCGAAGCCGGCAAGCGTCACCTCATTCTGGTGGACGGCTCCGGCTATATCTTCCGGGCCTTCCACGCCATTCCGGTCCATGCCTTCATCCGCTCCGACGGCGTCCATACGAACGCCGTCAACGGCTTCTGCAACATGATCCACAATCTGATGCAGAGCGCCCGCTCGGACGACGCCGAGGACTATATGGCGGTGATCTTCGATGCCGGGCGCGAGAGCTTCCGCAACGAAATCTATCCCGACTACAAGGCCAATCGCGACGAGCCGCCCGAAGAACTGCGCCCGCAATTCGCGTTGATCCGCGAGGCCACCCGCGCCTTCGGCCTGCCCAGCATCGAGAAGCCCGGCTACGAGGCCGATGACCTGATCGCGACCTATGCCCTCCTGGCGGAGAAGGCCGGCTTTTCGGTCACCATCGTTTCCTCCGACAAGGATATGATGCAGCTCGTGCGTGGCGCCGTCGGCATGTTCGATCCGATGAAGAACCGCCAGATCGGCCTCGACGAGGTGATGGAGAAGTTCGGCGTGCCGCCCGAGAAGGTTGTGGACGTGCAGGCCCTGGCCGGGGATTCGACCGATAACGTGCCCGGCGTGCCGGGAATCGGCATCAAGACGGCGGCCCTGCTGATCGCGGAATACGGCGATCTGGAAACGCTGCTCGCCCGGGCCGAGGAGATCAAGCAGCCCAAGCGCCGGCAGAACCTGATCGAATATGCCGAGCTGGCGCGCATCTCCAAGTTTCTCGTCACCCTGAAGAGCGATGTCGAAATCGAGGAGAAGCCCGAGGATTTCATCCTGCGCGACGCCGATCCGGAACCCCTCCTCGCCTTTCTCGAGGCCCAGGAATTCCGCACCATCGTCGCCCGGTTTGAGCAGGAATTCGCCGCCGCCGGGCTGATCGCCGCGCCGCCGGTCGATAGCGGCCCGCCGACCAGCGAGAACAATTACGAGATGGTCCAGACCGTCGCGGTGCTGGAGGATTGGATCGCCCGGGCGCGGGCGGCCGGGCAGGTCGCAGTCGATACCGAAACCACCAGCCTCGACGCCATGCGCGCCGAACTGGTCGGCGTTTCCATGGCGATCGAGCCGGGGCGCGCCTGCTATATCCCTCTCGCCCATAAGGCCGCGGGCGGCCAGGGGGGGCTCGATCTTGACGGCGATGGCGGCGGCGGGGCCGAGGCGGTGCCCGAACAGATTCCCCTGGCCCAGGCATTGCCCTTGCTCAAGGACCTGCTTGAGGACCCGGCCGTTCTCAAGATCGGCCATAACATCAAATACGACATGCTGGTCCTGGCGCGGCCGCCCTACGATATCCGGATCGCGCCCCTCGACGACACGATGGTGCTGTCCTACCTGCTGGAAGGCGGGATGCACGGTCATGGGCTGGATGAATTAGCCGCGCTCCATTTTGGCCATTCGATGATCAAGTTCAAGGATGTCGCGGGCAGCGGCAAGAACAAGATCACCTTCGATTATGTCCCGCTTGAGGTGGCGCGGGACTACGCGGCCGAAGATGCCGAGGTCACCAACCGGCTGCATGCCCTGCTCAAGCCGCGCCTGGCGGCGGAACGCATGACCACGATCTACGAGACGATCGAACGGCCGCTGATCCCGATCCTGGTCGATATGGAACGCGCGGGCATCAAGGTCGACGTGGTCGAGCTCAAGGCGCTGAGCGCCGATTTCGCCAAGCGCATCGCCGAACTGGAGCGCGAGATCCACACCCTGGCGGCGCGCGAGTTCAACATCGGTTCGCCCAAGCAGCTGGGCGAAATCCTGTTCGACGAGATGTCCCTGGAAGGCGGCAAGAAGGGCAAGACCGGGGCCTACGGCACCGGCGCGGATGTGCTCGAGGCGCTCGCCGCCCAGGGCCACGACCTGCCGGCCCGGGTGCTCG
>CAUZWC010000169.1:0-6810 GCA_963583595.1 Alphaproteobacteria bacterium
GGTTCGGCGCGCCAGGTCCAGTTCCGGGTTCTCGGCAAAGCTCGCCGTCGTCCAGCAACTTAGGCTGCCGGGTGGCGCGGCCGCGAGGACCAGGCGGCTGTCGAAGCCGCCCGACAGCAGCAGGCCGGCCTCGCCGTCGCTGATCGAGCGGGCGACGGCATTGCGCATTGCGGCGGCCAGGCGTTGACTGCCTTCGCGCTCGTCGAAATCGGGTCTCCGCCATGCCAGCCGCCAGTAGCGCAGATGATGTTCGCCGTCGCGGTCGAAGGTAACGACCGATCCGGCAGGCAGGGCCCGCACGCCGGCAACGGAGGTCGTCTCGCCCACCGTGCGCTGCATGGTGAAGAGTTGAGCGATGCCGAGCGGGTCCGCCCGGCGATTCGGCCGGCCATCGGCGAGCAGGGTCAGGATCGAGCCGGCGAAGACAACTTCGCCGTCCGCCACCCAGACATGGACCGGCCAACTGGCCAACCGATCGGTGATCAGGTCTAGGCGATGCGTCTCGGCGTCATAGACGGCGGCGCAGAACAGCCCGTTGGCCTGTGTCAGGAGTTCGTATTTCCCGGCTTCCGCCAGCGCTGCCACAAGTTCGGCGACCGTGGTTGGGACTTGCGTCAGTCCCGCCGCTTTTGCGACCGCCGCCATATTGTGCACCGTGCCCATGGCGACGGCGCGCCGGGTGCTGGACTGCGACTCGCTGCTGCCGAAATCGAGCCGGTGGCTGGCGCGGCCAAGCGCCGCGCCAGACCCGCCAAGCACGGAACTTGGGTAGCGGTCCGGAATCGCGTGCGCCATGGCAGCGATGTCTGCCGGCCTTTCGGCCTGCCGGTGATAGGTGCCGAACAGGCCGATCATGCGCCGCCGCCCCCGGCGCGCTGCGCCAGCAGATTTTCGACCGCGTCGGCCGCGCCGATGCCGGCATTCGGCCGGCCCGAATCGACATATTGCGCGATGAAGGCCTGGCCAGCTTCGGCCTTGTCCCGCCAATCGGCATCGATCGCCCCGAGCGGCCGGGACAAGAAGGCGCGAAGCCGCGCCGCCGCATCCGCTTTGCTCATGTCGAACAGGAAGACGGCTTTCTTCAACGCCTTGCGGACGGCGGGCTGCAAGGGTGCGAAGTCCGGCCAGTCCAGGAAGATCAGGGGCCGGCCGGCCATGAGACACCAAGACAGGGTACTGGTCGCCGCCGAAGTGATCAGCAAGCGCGCACCGGCCACGACATAGCGGAGATCCAGGCGGCCGTCATAGAGGGTCATATTCGGCGCCGCGCGCACCAGCGCGTCGATCGGGTCGGGATCGAGATAGCGAATCGCGGGATAGGGCTTGTAAGCAAGACGATGTGAAATCCGCGAGAAAACCTGATCGATCAGCAGGCGCTCCTGTTCGCACATCGCCGGATCGGCAATCCCGCGATGCATGCGCCCGAGGTTGCTCTGGTACAGCGTCGTGCGGATATACCAAATCGGCGCAATGGAACGCGCCGACCTGCGATGGGCGAGCCGCCGGTAGTCCTTGGGCATGCCGACATTGATGGCGGGTCCGCGCCGATCGGGATTCTCGCTGAGCAGCCGCTCCATCTCCGGATTGAAGACGATGGACAGATCCGCCCCCGTGTTTTCGTGGCCATGGGTCTTGTCGACACGGTCCATCGCGAATTCGGGCGTGACGCCGTGCTGGAAAGCGACCAGCGGAATCCTGGCCTCGGACAGGACTGAATACATGGCCCAGTAATCGGCCGAGTGGAGCCGGTTGGAGAGCACGGCGCGAAGGCTGTCTCCGGTTCGTTCCAATTGCAGGCGCCAGCTCTCGCGCGCGGCGATGAAGGCATCGAGCCGGTCCGTCGCAAGGCGGCCGCCGATCCGTCCCAGGGCGGCGGCGACCCGGTCCGGCATGACAGTACCGAGATGGTGGTGGAGCGCCGCGGCCGCAATCGGCGCGATGTCGATCGGGCTGGGTTCCGGGGTACCCTTGTCGTGGCCCCTGTGGATGGACCGGATGGCATAGCCGCGCAGCAGGAGATGCGCCGCCGTTTCCTTCAGGAGTTCGTTCTCGCGGTAAATGGCGATTGTGCCGCGGCGGCCCATCAAAGGCACCCTCCCTTGGAGGCTTTTTCCGAGCCGATAGACGAGGCTTTCGGCCGTGGTGTGAATCAGCCGCGTCCATAGATTGGGATGCGGCGGGGTCGGCTCGCCGATCGGCGCGAGCCGCAGGCCGTCGACCTCGATGGGTTCGATGCCCCATTCGGCGGCGACATCGGCCAGGGAGAAACGGAAACGGCGCTGCAGATCGCCATCCGTGTATCGCACCGCGACGATTTGCGCGCCGCCGTCGAGGTCGGATTCACGCAGCATGGCCGCCGTGCAGACGTGATTCTGCAATTCGCCGACAAGCGCCGCGAAGACCGCGACCGCCGCCTCCGCCGATCCGGCAAGGCCCGACCCGGCGATTTCGTCGCGCACGGTCGAGGCAGCGGCATCGAGTGCCGCGACGAGGGCATGGATATGGCCGGGCGAGAGATGCTCGTCGGCGGGATCCGCACGGATCTCTGGATCGGCGATCAGGGCCGGGGCGTTGCTGCGGATCACAATTCCGTCCGGCAGGCCGTTCGGCCATGCCAGTTTCAGGGCGTCGCGGCTATCGGTATAGATCACGGATATGGTGGCCTGTCTGGCGGCGTCCCCTGAGATAGGTTCGGCCGCCATTTCGGCCGCTGTCTTGGCATCGATATACAGCAGGCAGTCGGCTTGCGTTTCCGCGAGCCGATAACCGGCCGCCTCGAACACCGCGCGGGCGGCGGCATTGTCCTGCCGCACCTGGGCGAGCAATACGCGGCCGGGCCAGCGAATCTCCTGTTCCTGGCGGGCGCGCGCCAGCATGGCGAGGCCCAGGCCGTGGCGGCGTGCGGCGGGGCCAACATAGATGCTCACCTCCGGTCCGTCTTCGCCGCCTTGCAGGCGCAGGTAGCCTGCCGCCTCGCCGTCCTTCTCCAAAATCCAGAAGGCCGATTGCGGGTCGTCGAGCCGTTCGGCGAGCCAGGCGCAATGCTCGTCCCATTTCACCGCGCCGCGCCGGCGGATGCTGACGGCCAGAACCTCCGGCAGATTGGCCCAGGCGAAGAGCGTTTCCGCGTCCTTACGGCGCACCGGTCGCAGGGGCAGGGCTTCGGCCCGATCGGATGCCGGGAGCGCGGTCATTCTGCGTCCAACAACAGGTCCCAGGTCACCGGCGTGCCGCGCGCAATCGGGCGGCGCGCCTGCCGGCCGAGCAGCAGGCCCAGATATCTGGGTTCGAGGCCGAGGCCCGGGCGGATCGATCGCAGATTGTCTGGCGTGAAGATCTCGCCCGCGGCCATATCCGCGGTGACGTAGAGCGAGCGGCGGAACTGGCTGTTGCCTTTCTCGCTCTCTTGGCGCGCATAGCTGACGTCGCCCAGAGCTTGCCAGGCGAGGTGGCAGCCCTCGACCAGCGCGGCGAACTCCGCGGGTTCCAGCGAGAAGGCGGCGTCGGGTCCGCCATCGGCGCGGTCCAGGGTCATGTGCTTTTCGATCACCGATGCGCCCAAGGCGATGGCTGCGATCGGCGCGGCGATGCCCTGGGTATGGTCCGACAGGCCGACCACAGTATCGGTCGCCCGGCCCAGATGGGGGATAGTCCTGAGGTTGCTGTCCTCTGGCGGAGTCGGATAGCCGCTGGTGCAATGCAGAATCGCGATCTCCTCCGCCCCGGCATCGCGGGCCGCGCGGACCGCCTCGGAAATCTCGGCCAGGCTCGCCATGCCGGTGGAGATGATCATCGGCTTGCCGGTCTCGGCAACGCGGCGGATCAGCGCCAGATCGACGATTTCGAAAGAAGCGATCTTGTAGGCCGGCGCGCCCAGGGATTCGAGCAGATCGATGGCGCTCGCGTCGAAGGGCGCCGAAAAGACCGCGATCTCCAGTTCGCGGCCCTTGGCGAAGATCGCCTCATGCCAGGCCCAGGGTGTGTGCGCTTCCTTGTAGAGATCGTGGAGGGTCCGCCCGGCCCAGGGTCCGCCCTCGATGCGGAAGCCCGGCCCGTCATGGTCGATGGTGATCGTGTCGGCGGTGTAGGTCTGCAACTTGACGGCGTCGGCCCCGGCCTTGGCGGCGGCCTCGACGATGGCCAGGGCGCGCGCCAGGTCGCCATTGTGATTGCCGCTCATCTCCGCAATCAGATAGGGCGGATGACCGGAACCGATCGCGCGCCCGGCGATGCGGATTTCTTGCGTCCGGCCGGTCATGGCAACAGTCCCTCGAAGCCCCGGATCACGTGGAAGGCCTCGGCGTATTCGACCCCCGACTGCAAGCCGTGATAGCGCGCCAGGGTGCGCAACCCGGCGGCCGACCAGGGTTGCGAATCATCCTGGGCCTCGTTGCGGTATTTCAGGAAGGCTTCGATCTTCCGCTCGATCTGGCTGGTGATGTCGACATAGTGGTTGGCTTCGAACTGTCGGCCGTTCCACTGGGTCGTGCCCGGAATCTCGCAGCCCATGATAGCGACCGGCTTGCGCTTGGGCCGGCCGACGATCTTGGCGACCTCGCAGGTGATGCGATGGTCCTGGTTCAGGTCGGTTTCGACATGGGTGACGATGAGGTCGGGGGCGAGATCCAGCGCCATCACGGCATTGGCCAGATCGGCCACCGGTTCGCGGTCGAAATACTGGTCGGCGAAGCCGAGAAAGCGCGGCGGAGCAATGCCCAGGGTCTTACAGGCCCGGGCCGCGTCCCCGCAGTTGTCCTCGGTTCGGCCGCGTACGGTCAGCACCCCGTTGGACATGATGACGACCTCGACCCGCCAGCCGGCATGGACGAGTTTGGGAATCGTACCGCCGACGCCGAGGGTCTCGTCATCGGCATGGGCGACCAGGATCAGGGCGTGACGCTCTGTCATCATCTTCCCTTTCAATAGACGTCGCTGTCGCCCTGGCTCAGATGCCAGGCCGAGGGAGTGGTCAGAAGCGCGGGCATCGGCGCCCGCGCGGTCACGAACATGACGCGGTCATGATCCGGGTCCATACCCAGCCCAAATGCGTTATAGGCTGCGGCATAGGGATGGCCTTGCGGCAGCCAAGCCGTCAGGGCGGCCGCCTTGTCCCGCGCCGCGACCGCTTCGATCGCGCTCAGGATCGCGGGCAGGCGGCCGCGCGCCGCCTCTGTTACCACCAGATCGCAAATATGAACCACCGGACCGTCGTCCCGGTCGTAGCGCTTGAGCACGACGAAGCCGGTTCCGCCAGCCAGCAGAAAACGCCGGTAGACGGCGCCGGGCCGGCGGTAGCGCCAATCCGTCGCCGGACCGCTGCGGTCGACACCGCATCCGAGACCGCTCTCGCGCCAGATCGCCGTGGCGCAGTCGCCCAGCGCGCCGACCTGTTCCTGCAGCGCCGTCTCCCCTTCGGTATCCACGCGGACGAGCCTGTGTCGCAGCGGCACGGTCATCAATTCGTGCCAGCCGCTGCGCCGGAAGCTGTTCTCGGATTGCTTGTTCGGAAAGGTGTAGCCGATGTCTTCCGATTCCCGGATCTCCGCCGCGCAAAGCTTGGCCAGGAAGTTGAGATGGCCGCGTCCGCGATAGGCCGGGTCGGTCATCACGTCCTGGATAATGAATCCGGTGACGGTCCGGGTGCCGAGCCGGAAGGGCTTGGCCGCCGCGCCATAGAGCGAGACCAGGTGCTCGCCGTCCCGGATCGCATAGAGCCGCGACGGCGTTTCGCCCGGGCCGTCGAAATACTGCCAGGCCAGATCTGCCTCGCTCCAGGGGATATGCGGCTGCACTGTATTGACCAGCGCCAGCACGCCGCGTGAATCGCCCTGGCCGGCCATGATCACCGGCAAGCCGTCCGCGGTCTGGGCAATCACGCCGCCGGCCGCCATCAGCATCTCCCTGCCCCGGCATGTCGGGGTTCGGAGGAGCCATGCGCGAGGGCTTCTGCCACCCGGTGCGGACCTTCTCCGTCGCATAGATCGGCAGCCGCGCGGGCCATGCTCTGCCGAGCCTCGCCGTCGGTCAGCAGGCTGGCCAGCACCGCGTGCAATTTCACGGGGTCTTCCGCTTCGGTCTGATCGATCACCGTCGCGGCGCCGGTCGCGCGCAGATACGCGGCGACGCCCCGTTGGTTCTCCGCCGTCACGATCGCCAAGCTCGGCAGACCCAGGCAACAGCGCTCCCAGGCCGTCACGCCCGCCGCGCCGATGGCAATATCGGCGGCCCCGAAAATCGGTGTGAGGGAGGGCGCCGCGTCATGCACACGGACCGCCGATGACCGTGCCGCCGGCCGCGCCGCAACCAAGCTTCGCGCAGCGGCCGCGGGCAGGACGATGTCGATGTCGAGCGTAGGGTCGATTGCCGTCAGGGCGTCGCGCAGAAGCAAGGTCAATCGCCCGTCCTCTGCCCCGCCGAGATAGATCACGGCGCGACGCGGCTTCGCGCTCCGGTCGCGCGCCAGGGCGGCGCAACGGGCCTGGCGCGTCTCGTCGGGCAGCAGGGCGAAGGACGGACCCGCGAGAATTTCGCACCCGACCGGAATGAAGGGTCGATAGCTCTCGCCCATGTTTTGCGCGGCTGCGTCGAGCAGCAGGTCGCACTCGTGATGGCGGCCGGTGCCGTCGTCCATCGCCAGAATACACCTTGCCCAGCCCCGGCAACCAGATTCGAATTCCGTATCCAGGCCGTAATGGTCGACCACCAGAAGATCGCAGCCATCCGGCCATTGCGTCCGCAGGGCGTCGGCACGGCCCGCGTCGGAAAGCGTGACGCATTCGGTGAAACCATGCGGGGCGATGGGCGGCTTTT
>CAUZWC010000170.1:0-6802 GCA_963583595.1 Alphaproteobacteria bacterium
ATCGAGATCACGGTCGAGGACAGCTCGCTTCTGATCACCGGCAAAGCGTCCGAGGAGGAGAACGGAAGTTCCAGCTATCTCCATCGCGGCATCGCCCGACGCGCTTTCGAGCGCCGCTTCCAGCTCGCCGACCATATCAAGGTCTCGGGCGCGAATCCCGAGAACGGCCTGCTCCATATCGAACTGGTCCGCGAGGTTCCGGAAGAGAAGCGCCCGCGCACGATCGAGATCAAGCGCAAGGCCGCGAGCAAGGCCATCGAATCGAAGAAAGCTGCCTAACGCCGCGCAATCCTCTCCAAGGACTGCAAACAAGGGGCCAGCGAGCAATCGCCGGCCCCTTTCCTATTCGTTGCCGCCGTTCTCGTCCTTCGCGGTCAAGGTCGCCAGGACCACCGCATCCCGGATCGCCGCCAGTTCCCGGTGGCTCCTGCCATCGGCCAAGGCCTCGGCCCCCGCGATCAAGCGCGCGCGCTGGTCGTCTTCCAGGGCGATGCGCCCGGCATCGGTCCAGGCCGTGATCTCCGGCTCGAAATTCTTGATGAAGGCAGCCATGCCCTTGTCATGGGCCTGGTGGAAGGTCAGCACCGGTCCCTGCACGGCCCAGCGCAGGCCCGGCCCATGGCTGATCGAACGGTCGATATCCTCGACCGAGGCGACGTCCTCCTTGATCAGATGCATGATCTCGCGGAACACCGCCGATTGAAGGCGGTTCGCGACATAGCCCGGAACCTCCTTCTTGCAGCGGATCGGGCGTTTGCCGACAGCGGCGTAGAATTCCATCGCCCAATCCATCGCCTTGGAATCGGTCTTCTCGCCGCCCACCACCTCGACCAGGGGGATCAGATAGGGCGGATTGAAGGGATGGCCGACCAGGATCCGTTCGGGATGGGCGCAATGCTTCGCGATGGAAGACGGCAGCAGGCCCGAGGAACTGGAAGCGATCACCACCTCGGGCGCGGTCGCCGCATCGACCTGTTTCACGATTTCGCGCTTGACCGCCAGGTTCTCGAACACGCTTTCCTGGACAAAGCCGGCGCCGTCGCAAGCCTCGTCGATCGTGTCGCATACGATCAAGGTGCCGCGGCTCGCATCCAGGCCCTGCTGGGCCAAGGCCGGCCCGGCCCGGTCGATGCCCTCCCGCACCCGCGCCTCGGCATCGTCGCGCTCATCATAGGTCGCGACCTGCATTCCCTGCCCCAGGAACAGGGCCGTCCAACTCGCGCCGATCAGGCCCGAGCCGATGATCCCGACTCGCCGTACCTTGTCCGCATCCGGTCTCGCCATGATCGTCCCCCTCGATTTGCGCCGCATGGGAAGTCTGCGGCGACTCGGCCGCACGCACAAGCCGCCCTGTCAGTCTTCCCCGACCAGCAGCCTCTCCATCGCGGCACGCATGGCGGCCGGAATGGGGGTCGGCTTGCGGCTTTCGCGCTCGATGAAGACATGGACGAAATGGCCGGTCGCGGCGGGCGATTCGAGACCCGGCTTGAAGATGCCGACCTCGTAGGTAACGCTGGAACTGCCGATACGCTTGACGCGCAGCCCCGCCTTGATCCGGCCCGGAAAATCGATTTCCGCATGGAAGCGACACATGGTTTCGACCGCCAGGCCGATCACCTTGCCCCTCGGCATGTCGAGTCCGCCCTCTTCGATCAGATAGGCGTTGATCACCGTGTCGAAGAACTGGAGATAGACCGTGTTGTTGACATGGCCATAGACATCCACATCGCGCAGGCGGATCGGTATTTCGAGGAAATGCGGATAGTCTGCTCGTGTCTCGCCCGGTTTTTCGGCCATCGGTTCAGCCCCCCAGGAAGTCCTTGAGCACGTCCAAGGTTTCGTCCGGGCGCTCGACCATCATCATATGCCCCGACCCCTCCAAAATCGTCATGCGCCCGCCGGCGAAGGCCTCGCACAGCGCGGCCGCGCCCTTCACCGGGGCCATGCGGTCCTCGCGCCCGCAGAGCAGCAGGGCGGGACAGGTCACCGCCCCGGCGGCCTCGGTCGCGCCTATATAGGCGGTGCAGGCCGAGAGATCAGCATGGAGCACGCCGTCTTTGGCCTGGCCCAGAAGTTGGCGTCCGCCTTCCGTCATCCACAGCCCCGGTCCGCGATGCCCCCCGAGCTGGGCGGATCGCCCGAAGCCCCAGCCGGTGATCATGTCGCAGGCCACCGGATCGTTCCGCTCGGCCGCCGCGAGAAGGTCGGGATGAACCGGCATGCGGTCCGCCGAACCCAGAAGCGCCAGCCGTTCGATCCGTTGTGGGCCCTGGCGCGATGCGTCGAGCACGGCAAGGGAGCCCATGGAATGGCCGACCAGGGCCGCCATTTCCAGCCCCGCCGCCGCGATCAGGTCGAGCAGCCAGGCGCCCTGCTCCTCGATGCTTGGCAAAGCCGGCCCCGCCGACCGGCCGTGCCCGGGCAGATCCAGCGCCAGGACGGAGCGGCCGTGATGGGCGAAGAAGCGCGTTTGCAGGGACCAGACCGTATGGTCCATACCCGCGCCATGGACGAAAATCACGGCCGGCTGGGCCGGATCGAAAGCCCTCCCCCCGGTCGCCACGAAGACGGGTTTGCCGCGAACGCTCAGTTCCATGCCACTATTCCCGCCGCGAGGCCTTGAGGGCCTGGGCCAGGTCTTCGATCAGGTCGTCCTTGTCCTCCAGGCCCACGGACAGGCGCACGAGATCCTCGCCGATACCTGCGGCCTCGAGCGAGGCCACATCCATCTGCTGATGGGTCGTCGAGGCCGGATGGATGACCAGCGATTTAGCATCGCCGACATTGGCGAGATGGGAAAACAGATCGAGCCGTTCGATGAAGCGCCGCCCAGCCGCGCGCCCGCCCTTGATGCCGAAGGCGAAGATCGCCCCGGCGCCCTTGGGCAGCATCTCCTTGGCCCGGGCATGATCGGGATGGCTCGGCAAGTCCGGGTAGCTGACCCATGCGACCTCTTCCGCCCCGTCGAGGAAGGCGGCGATGGCGCACGCGTTCTCGACATGGCGCGGCATGCGCAGATGCAGAGTCTCGACGCCCTGAATCAGGTGGAAGGCATTGGCCGGGCTCATGCAGGCCCCAAAATCGCGCAGCCCCTCGCCACGCGCGCGCATGCAGAAGGCCAGGGGGCCGAACTCCTCCGAGAAATCCAGGCCGTGATAGCCGGCATAGGGCTCAGTCAAGGTTGGGAACTTGCCGCTGCCCTCCCAATCGAAGCGCCCGCCATCGACCACAATGCCGCCGATAGCAATGCCGTGGCCGCCCAGGAACTTCGTCGCCGAATGCACTACCAGATGGGCGCCCCATTCGAAGGGCCGGAACAGGTAGGGCGTGCCGAAGGTGTTGTCGATCAGCACGGGAATGCCGGCTTCCTCGGCAATGCGCCCGATCGCCGGCAGGTCCATGATCTCGCAACCCGGATTGCCCAGGGTCTCGCCGAAGATCATCCGGGTCTCGGGCCGGATCGCCTTCCTGAAGCCCTCGGTGTCGCGCGGATCGACGAAGCTGGTCTCGATGCCAAAGCGCGGCATTGTATGGGCGAAGAGATTGTGGCTGCCGCCGTAGATCGAGGCGGAGGAAACGATATGCCCGCCCGCCCCCATCAGGGTCGCGACGGCCAGATGCAGGGCCGCCTGGCCGCTCGCCGTGGCGACCGCGCCGACCCCGCCCTCCAAGGCGGCGATGCGCTCCTCCAGCACCGCGACGGTGGGGTTGGAGATGCGCGAATAGATATGGCCGACCCGCTCCAGGTTGAACAAGGCGGCGGCGTGTTCAGTGTCGCGGAAGACATAGGAGGTGGTCTGGTAGAGCGGCACGGCCCGCGCCCCAGTCGTGGGGTCGGGATGCTGGCCGGCATGCAGGCTCAAGGTGTCGAAGCGGGGCTGGTTGGATCGGGCCATAGCTGGCGCCTCCGGACAGGGTTGCCGCACCTAGCACGGCTGCTGCGGCTCGACAAGCGAATGGCGGGTGGCGGCAAAAAGAAAGGGCCGCCCGAAGGCGGCCCAAGAGGGATTTGGGAGGCATCAATTCGAAGGTTGGATGAGGCATCCAACAGCAGCCCGCTGCAGGCCGCGACGATGATCAGGTTATGGGAGAGAGTTTAACGGGTGATGAATATGAGCGGCTGTCTCGTCTACGGGTCGGAAACAGCCCTGTGCCAATCATCCTTCGAGACGCGCGCTTTGCGCGCTCCTCAGGATGAGGAGAGGTATTGCTGTAGGACCCTCACCCTGAGGAGCCGGACAACAGCCCGGCGTCCCGAAGGGCAAGCGGCCACCAGACAGGAGGCGCCGCTACTGCGCCGTCCAGCCGCCATCCATGGTCATGGCCGCGCCGGTGATCTGGCTGGCTGCGTCTGAACAGAGGAACAGGCACAGGGCCGCAATCTGCTCGGGCGTCACGAAGGTCTTGGAGGGCGATTTCTCGCCGACCAGCACCCTGGCCTCCTCCTCGACCGGCACGCCCTTGGCCTTCGCCCGCGCCTCGATCTGGGCCTCAACGATGGCCGTCCGCACCCAGCCCGGGCAGATCGAATTGCAGGTGATGCCGTGTTCCGCGGCCTCGAGCGCGACGACCTTGGTCAGGCCGACGACACCGTGCTTGGCCGCGACATAGGCCGATTTCTCGACCGAGGCGATAAGGCCATGGGCCGAGGCGGTGTTGACGATGCGGCCCCAGCCCCGCTCCTTCATGCCCGGCACCGCCGCGCGACAGCCGTGGAAGACCGCCGTCAGGTTGATCGCCAGGATCGCGTCCCAACGCTCGGGCGGGAAATCCTCGACCTTGGCCGTGAACTGGATGCCGGCATTGTTGACCAGGACATCGAGGCCGCCGAATTCCGCCTCCGCCCGCGTGACCATGGTGGCGATTTCCGCGGGTCGGGTCATATCCGCGCCGTCAAACAGGATGCGCCGGCCGGTCTTCTTTTCGAGGCCCGCACGGGTCGCCTCGATCGCTTCGGCCTCGCCCAGCCCATTCAGCATCACATCCGCCCCGGCCTCGGCCAGGGCCGTCGCCATGGCCAGACCCAACCCGCTGGTCGATCCCGTCACCAGGGCGCGCTTGCCCGAAAGGTCGTTCTCCATCGCCCTGTTCTCCCCGTTCCTACCCACTATTGGAAATCCTCGCCCTTCGACAGGCTCAGGGTGAGGCCCTCATGCTGAGCCTGTCGAAGTATGGGGGCCGATGGCACGACCATACCCCTTAGCGATTGTCCCCTATTTCGCCGTGAGTCCGGCATCGACCGGAATCGACGCGCCGGTGATCTGGCTCGCCGTATCCGTGCACAGGAAAGCAACGACGGCGCCGATCTGCTCCTTGGTCACGAATTTCTTGGTCGGATGGGAATTGACCATCCGTTCCATCGCCTCGTCATAGGAAATGCCGTCCTGCTGGGCCCGCACCTCGATCTGCGGGCGCGACATGCCGGTCAGCACCCAGCCGGGACAGATGGCGTTGCAGGTGATGCCGTCCTCCGCCGTCTCCAGCGCGACCGCCTTGGTCAGGCCGACGACCCCGTGCTTGGCCGCGCTATAGGCCGGCTTCTTGGCCGAGCCGCGCAGCCCGCTCGTCGAGGAGGTGTTGATGATGCGGCCCCAGCCCCGTTCCTTCATGCCCGGCAGGGCAGCGCGGATGGCGAGGAAGGGTGCCGTGAGCAGGATGGCGATCTGGGTGTCCCAGCGCTCGACCGGGAAATGCTCGGTCAGAGCGACATGCTGGATGCCCGCGTTGTTGCACAGGATATCGACCGAGCCCCAGCGCGCCTCGGTGCGCGTCACCAGGCCCGCGACATCCTCCGGGTCCATCAGGTCGGCGGGATCGTAGGCCACTTCGACCCCGGCCTCCTCGGCGATGCGCGTGCGCAGCGCCTCGATCTCATCCTTGTCGCCGAACCCGTTGAGAACGACCTTGGCCCCCGCCTTGGAGAGGGCCTCGGCCATGCCGATGCCCATGCCGCTGGTCGAGCCGGTGACAATCGCCACCCGGCCTTCGAGATATCTGCTCATGCTTTCTCTCTCCTCCCCGGGGTACTCATTTCGCCGTCCAGGCGCCGTCGATCGGCAGGGCCGCGCCGGTGATCTGGCTCGCCGCGTCCGAGCACAGGAACAGGGCCAGGGCGGCGATATGGTTGCGGTCGATCAGGCGCCAGCTCGGCTGGGTCGGCGAGACGAGCTGCTTGAGCCCCTCGTCCCAGGCCAGGCCCGTGCGCGCCATGAAGGTGTCGATGGTGTTCATCGAGAATTCGGTGTCGATCCAGCCCGGGCAGATCGCATTGCAGGTGATCCCGTCCTCGGCCGTCTCCAGGGCGATCACCTTGGTCAGGCCGGCCAGGGCATGCTTGGTGGCGACATAGGGCGCGTCGTTCGGCGTGCCGACAAGGCCCAGGGCCGAGGCGGTGTTGACGATGCGGCCCCAGCCGCGCGCCTTCATCCCCGGCAAGGCGGCACGCGAGGCGCGGAAGGCGGCCGTGACATTGACCGCGATGCAGCGGTCCCATTCCTCGTCCGTCAATTCTTCGAGCGGGCGGATGTATTCGACCCCTGCATTGTTGGCCAGGATATCGACCCCGCCATGGGCCGCCTCGGCATCGCGCAGCAGCCTTTCGGCCTCACCCCCGTCGCTCAGATCCGCTGGGTCGTAGCGATGGGCGACACCATGCGCCTCCTCGAGTTCCGCCATCACGGCCCCGATGTCCTCGGCATCGCGGAAGCCGTTGAAGGTGATCGCGCAGCCCTCCGCCGCGAAAGCCCGCGCCATCGCCAGGCCCAGGCCGCTGGTCGAGCCGGTGATCACGGCCGCGCGGCCG
>CAUZWC010000171.1:0-6736 GCA_963583595.1 Alphaproteobacteria bacterium
TCCCCCGCCAGCCCCTTGGCCGAGGCGTCGATGGGCGCGACCTCGATACTCCGCAACCCCTTGGCGCCCGAGACGGCGATCACGGCGTGATTGGCCAGGATCTCGATTCCCAACTCGCGCGCTTCGCGCACCGCATCGCCGTCCGGATCGGGCCGCAGATCGACGATGGTCGGGACCGCAATGCCCGCCGCCGCCATGTCGAGCGCCGTGCTATAGGCCGAATCGTTGTTGGTGAAGACCACGCCCGTCTGGCCCGGCCGCGCGCCGTAGCGATTCAGATAGGCGCGGACGGCCCCAGCCAGCATGACGCCGGGCCGGTCGTTGTCGGCGAAGACCAGAGGTCTTTCATGGGACCCGGTGGCGAGCACTACCTGCCGGGCCCTGATCTTCCACAGCCGGCCGCGCGGATTGCCCGGACCGGCATCCGCCTGTGGCCCGAGATGATCGGTCAGGCGCTCGTAGACCGCGAGAAAGTTGTGGTCGTAATAGGACGCGACAGTGCCGCGCGGGATCAGCCGCACATCCGGCATGGCCCGCAACTCGGCCAGGGCGTCCACGACCCAGTCGAGGGCCGGGCGGCCGTCAATCTCGTCATGACCGTCCAAGAGGGCGCCGCCGAACTCGGCCTGCTCGTCCGCCAGGATCACCCGCGCGCCCCCGCGTCCTGCCGCCAAGGCGGCCGCCAACCCAGCCGGGCCGCCGCCCGCGACCAGCACATCGCAATGGGCCCAACGCTTGTCATAGGCATCGGCATCGGGCGCCTTAGACGCCTTGCCCAGCCCGGCCGCGCGCCGGATGAAATGCTCGTAGGTCATCCAAAGTTTCGGCGGCCACATGAAAGTCTTGTAGTAGAAACCGGCGGGCAGCAGGCGCGAGAAGAAGCCCGCGACCGCGCCGAAATCCAGATCCGGGCTGGGCCAGCAATTGACGCTGTCCGCATCGAGCCCGTCGAACAATTCGACCTGGGTGGCACGGGCATTGGCTTCCTCGAAACCGCCGCCACCAACCTTGGGGCCCAGTTGGACCAAGGCGTTGGGTTCTTCCATTCCGGCCGCGACGATGCCGCGCGCCCGGTGATACTTGAAGCTGCGTCCGACCACCCGAACCTCGTTCGCGAGCAGGGCGGAGGCCAGGGTATCGCCCGCGAAGCCCTTGTAGCTGCGGCCATTGAACAGGAAGGTCAACGGGCGCGAACGGTCGATGCGCCCGCCTTCGGCCAGCCGATTGCGCTGCATGATCAGACCCCCTTTCCGGATTGGACCGTCGGGTCCTGAAGACTCGGCTTGGGCTCGCCCAGCTTGTAGATCGCCCGAATCTCGTGCGTCACCGTGTCGCGCGCGACGCAGAACCAGCGGCGGCAGCCGTGCTGATGCATCCAACGCTCGAAATGCAGGCCCTTGGGGTTGGTCCGCATGTACACGTAATCGGCCCAGGCCTCGTCCGGAATGCTATCCGGCGCTTCGGGTCTGGCGATATGCCCCTCGCCGCTGCAGCGAAATTCGACCTCCGCGCGCGGCCCGCAGAACGGACATTCGATCAAAAGCATTTCGCTCGCCTCATTTCAAGATCGTCACTGGAACAACGGGAATCCGCCCGACCTTGCCGGCACCGGCCGTCGCCCGCCCTCACCCAGCTTCGGATATGGCTCGGCTTCGCCTCGCCAACCCTGCGCAACCCTCTCCCCCCGATCCCGGGTGGAGAGGGGAAAAAATAGGTAGCAGGTTGGAAAAAACCCTTTTCCCGTCCCTCGCCCCCCACCGGGGGGAGAGGGTTGCGCAGCCTTGGCGCAGGGCGCCTAGCCGGAGCTGAGTGAGGGGGATCGGCCCGAGGAGCCTCGATTCCGGGGCCGCCGAAACAGTGTTGGACTCGGCTCATTTGAATGCCTCGAAGGATCCGGAGGCGGCATGTTCGTCGATCAACGCGCCGGCCGTGAACCGGTCGAGCCCGAAGGGCAGCATCAGGTCGTGGGGCCGGTCCTGGGCGATGGCATGGGCGAAGGCCCAGCCCGAGCCAGGGATCGACTTGAAGCCACCCGTGCCCCAGCCGCAATTGATATACATGCCCGCGACCGGCGTATGGCCCATGATCGGACTGACATCGCGGCTGACATCGACCACGCCGCCCCATTTGCG
Organism: Alphaproteobacteria bacterium; assembly: GCA_963583595.1. Classification (GTDB taxonomy): domain Bacteria; phylum Pseudomonadota; class Alphaproteobacteria; order CADEGL01; family CADEGL01; genus JABIRQ01. Next base: position 2,133 of record CAUZWC010000171.1, read on the forward strand.
CAGCATCCGCAGACGGCTGAGGCCGGGCATGACAGAGACCACATTGGCACAGATCTGCTCGATATGCGGCAGGGTGCCGCGCTGGGAATAGGAATTATAGGGCTCCGTGCTCATCCCGAAGACCAGTTCGCCCTTGTCCGACTGGCTGACCGAGAAGGGAAGCGGAGTCATCACCACGGTGTCCAGGCAGGGTTTTACCGGCTCCGACACCATGGCCTGCATGGTCACGCTCTCGATCGGCAGGCGGAAGCCCGCCTTGGCGGCGAGCACTCCGGAATGGCCGGCCGACACCAGGGCGACGGCGTCGGCGCCGATGAAGCCCTGGACCGTCTCCACTCCCTTCACCCTGCCGCCTTCGATGCGGAAGCCGGTGACCTCGCAATGCTGGATCATGTCGACGCCGCGCGCATCGGCGGCCCGGGCATAGCCCCAGGCGACGGCATCATGGCGCGCGATGCCGCCGCGCTTCTGCAAGGTCGCGCCGAGGACCGGATGGCTGGCACTCGGGGAGGTATCGACCAAGGGCGCCCGGCGTTTGACCTGGAGCGGCGTCAACAGTTCGCTATCGACGCCGGAGAGGCGCAGGGCGGCGCTGCGCCGTTCTGCCTCGCGCACGCCGTCGCGATTGTGGATCAGCTTCACGATGCCGCGCGGGCTGAACATGGTGTTGAAGTTCAGTTCGCGGCTGAGGTCGTGCCACAGGGTGAGGGATTTGTCGTAGAGCGCGATGCTCTCGTCGAACAGATAGTCGGAGCGCACGATGGTCGTGTTGCGCGCGACATTGCCGCCGCCCAGCCAGCCCTTATCGAGCACCGCGACATCAGTGATGCCGTGCTCTTTGGCCAGGTAATAGGCGGTCGCCAAGCCGTGCCCGCCGGCGCCGACGATGACTACCTTGTAATGGGGCTTGGGCGCGGGACTGCGCCAAGCCTCGGTCCATTTCTGATGATAGTCGAGCGCGTTGCGCGCCAGACTGAAGATGGAGTAGCGCGGACGCGGCATGGTCAATGGCCTACTCCGGAGGCGGCATGTTCGTCGATCAACGCGCCCGAGGCGAAGCGGTCCAGGCTATAGGCGGCGTTGAGGGGGTGGGGCTCGTCCTTGGCGATGGTCCAGGCGAAGCACCAGCCCGAGCCGGGCGTCGCCTTGAAGCCCCCGGTGCCCCAGCCGCCGTTGAAATACAGGCCCTCGACGGGGGTCTTGCCGATGATCGGGCTGGCATCGGCCGCGACATCCACGATCCCGGCCCATTGGCGCATCATCTTGAGCCGCGAGAAGATCGGGAAGAGCTGCATCAGTGCCGCCATCTGATCCTCGATGATCGGGAAGCTGCCCCGCTGGGCGTAGGACGTGTAGCTGTCGCGCGCCGCGCCGATCACCAGTTCGCCCTTGTCCGACTGGCTGACATAGACATGGACCGTGCCCGAATTGATGACGACATCGAGCACCGGCTTGACCGGATCGGAGACCATGGCCTGGAGCGGAAAGCTTTCGATCGGCAGGCGCAGCCCGGCCATTTCCGCCAGCACGCCGGAATGGCCGGCGACGGCGATGCCCACCTTCTTCGCGCGGATCGTCCCTCGCGAGGTTTCGACCCCTACAGCGCGCCCGCCTTCGCGCAGGATTCCGGTCACCGCACAGTTCTGGACGATATCGATGCCCCGGTCGTCGGCCGCGCGGGCGAAACCCCAGGCGACGGCATCGTGGCGCGCCGTGCCGCCGCGGCGCTGCAGCACGCCGCCGCGCACCGGATAGCGGATGTCGCGGCCGGTATCGAGAATCGGGACCAAGGCCTTGAGCTGAGAAACGCTCAGGATTTCCGAATCGATGCCGTTCAGGCGCATCGCCTCGGCCAGGCGCTGGGCCATCATCTCCTCGTGATGGGTGTGGAACAGCATGACCAGCCCGCGCTGGCTGAGCATGACATTGTAGTTGAGATCCTGGCTGAGCCCTTCGTAGAGGCGCAGGGAGAAATCGTAGAAGGCCGAGCTCTGGTCCCAGAGATAATTCGAGCGGACGACCGTCGTGTTGCGCCCGGTATTGCCGCCGCCGAGCCAGCCCTTTTCGAGCACGGCGATGCGCGAGATGCCGTGCTCCTTGGCGAGGTAATAGGCCGTGGCGAGGCCGTGGCCGCCGCCGCCCACGATCACCACGTCGTATTCGGCTGCCGGGTCCGGGCTGCGCCAGGCGGCCTGCCAATCCTGGTGATGGCTCACCGCGTTGCGCGCCAAACTGAAAATCGAATAGCGCTTCATACCTCTCCCCGAGCGCCCCTTCCGAGCCTGTATGCGCGACAGCTTCATCCGGCTTTTTCCCACGCGGCCGCTACTCTAGGCCACCCTCTCGCCGCTCGGTAGCACGATGGCGAGATTCGAGGGCTGAATCGAAACGGGGCAGCACTCTCCTACCGCCCCGCCGTTATCGAGTGTCGTCTTACGGTTAGCGCGGCTTGTAGGCCGTCACCTCGACCTCGAGCTTGACGTCGACCATCAGGCCGCTGACCACGGTCGAACGGACCGGCGGATCCTTCGGGAAATACTCGCCATAGACCTTGTTGAAGCCCAGGAAGTCGCCCTTGCTGGGCAGCCAGCAAGTGGCCTTGATGACATCGTCCAGGGTGCAGCCGGCATCGGCCAGGATAGCCTTGATCATGCCCATGACGACATGGGTCTGCTCCTCGACCGTGCCCGTGGTCATGGGCGCGCCGTCCTTGAAGGGCACCTGGCCCGACAGGAAGACGAAATCGCCCACGCGCACCGCCTTCGAAATCGGAATCACGTTGCCGCCGACGACGATCGGATCGCCGATAGTTTCCTTCGCCATACTCTCTCTCCTCCAGCTGTTCATAGGAAATGGAACGGCGCCTCGCGCCGCCCGGAATCAGGAGACGCATTCCACCATCCGACCCCCGGATGTTCAAGCCCGCGAACCGCATTGCAGGCCTGCAGCCGTGGCGCGCGGGCCCCGGTGGCGATAGCATCGCCGCACAACGGACAGGAGGAAGACATGGCGGACGAGTTCAACCAGCCGCTCGGCGGCAACGACATGCCGCGCTTCGGCGGACCGGCGACGATGATGCGCCTGCCCAGCCAGCAAGGCACGGACGGGCTGGATGCCTGTTTCGTCGGGGTGCCCTTCGATATCGGCACCTCGAACCGGGCCGGCACGCGCCACGGCCCGCGCCAGATCCGTGCCGAATCCTGCTTGCTGCGGCCCTATAACATGACGACCCGGGCGGCCCCTTTCGACAGCCTGCAGGTCGCCGATATCGGCGACGTTCCGGTCAATCCCTTCAACCTGCTCGACGCCGTGCGTATCATCGAAGAGGCCTATGACACGATCGTCGCCGATGGCTGCAAGCCGCTGACCCTGGGCGGCGACCACACCATCACCCTGCCCATCCTGCGCGCCATTAAGAAGAAATACGGCCCGGTCGGCCTGGTCCATGTCGATGCCCATGCCGATATCAACGATTCCATGTTCGGCGAGCGCATCGCCCATGGCACGCCCTTCCGGCGCTGCGTCGAAGAGGGGCTGATCGACGGCAACCGGGTGGTCCAGATCGGGCTGCGCGGCAGCGGCTACACGGCCGAGGATTTCGACTGGCCGGTTGCCCAGGGCTTCCGCGTCGTTCTGGCCACCGAATGCTGGAACAAATCCCTGGCGCCGCTGATGAAAGAGGTGCGCGAGAAGCTGGGCCGCGGGCCGGTCTATGTCAGCTTCGATATCGACGGGCTGGACCCCGCCTTCGCGCCCGGCACCGGGACGCCCGAGATCGGCGGCCTGACCAGCGCCCAAGGCCAGGAAATCCTGCGCGGCTGCCGGGGCCTCGATATCGTCGGCGGCGATCTGGTCGAGGTCTCGCCGCCCTACGACCCCTCGGGCAACACCGCCCTGGTCGGCGCCAATATGCTGTTCGAGATGCTCTGCGTCCTGCCGGGCGTGGCCTATCGGGACTAATTCTCGCGCCGTCGTCGCGGCCCGGGTGTGATGAACATCATATGATCGCCATCACTGTGGAGAGGACGGGCCGACCGTATTGTTCGAGCATCGGACGACATCGGGAGGAAACGATGGCCATGACCGATCCGACACGAAGCAAAGGCAAGTTCGAGACCATGGCGGCGAACACGATCGTCTTTTTCGTCGGCGTGACCCTTTCAGCGCCCTTCCTGCTTCTGGCCGCGACGCCTTTCTTCTTCGAGTAGCGGCGCAAGCCCACGAACTCTCTCCAAACGCCTCATGGCCCGGGCCCACCAGCCCGGGCCTTTTCTTGTCGCGCGGGGCGGCAAACGGGGTCGGCAACTGTGATCGCTGTCATATGACCAGCGTCACTGCCGGCTTTTGCCGAAAATTCTAGAGTTCGATCATCAACCACTCGGGAACCACAACAAATGAACACGACAGCGCGTCATTCGATCTTCCACCGCGACATCGGCGACTGGTTGTTCACCTCCGTCGTCCTGCTGGCGAGCGCCGCCCTCGCCGCGCCCTTCGCCCTGATTCTCTCGGTTCCCTTTCTCGGCGGCTGGTAGGCTTGGCAGCCTCCCTCGCGGGCACCTCCGAATTGATTTGAACCCGGCCGCGCCCGGGCCCATGGTTCG
>CAUZWC010000172.1:0-6725 GCA_963583595.1 Alphaproteobacteria bacterium
CCCTCCCCAACCCTCCCCCTGGAAACGAGGGAGGGATAGGGTGGGGGCCGACGGCGGGTGTCGCCGCGCTATCGCATCAATTTCATCGGGACTGCTCTTTAACATGACTCAAGAACATTGGCTGCGGCCTCTTCTGGCGCCGCGTTCGGCCGCCGTGGTCGGCGCTTCGGCGCGCCCCAGCTCCCTGGGCGAGCGGTGCTTCTTCAAGACGCGCGAATATGGCTTCGAAGGGCCGGTCTATCCCGTCAATCCGCGCTACGAGGAACTGGCGGGAGAGCGCTGCTACCCCTCTGTCTCCGCGCTGCCCGAACCGGTCGAGCTGGTCATGCTCTGCGTCGGCAACGACCGGGTCGAGGAATCGCTCAAGGAAGCCATCGCTGCGGGCGCCAAGGCCGCGCTGGTCTTCGCCAGCTGCCAGCTTCCCGACGACAGCGATCCGCCCCTGGCCCAACGCCTGCGGACCATCGCGCGGGAGGCGGGGGTTCCGGTCAGCGGCGGCAACGGGATGGGGTTCTACAATCCCGAATACGGCTTCGTGGGCAGTTTCGGCAGTCTGCCCTATTCGCCGTGCCCAGGGCATATGACCTTGATCTCGCATTCCGGTTCGTCCCATTCCTCGATGGTCCTGAACGACGAGCGGTTGGGCTATAACCTGACCGCTTCGCCGGGCATAGAGCTGAACGGCACCGTCGCCGATTTCATGGATTACGCGCTCGAGCAGCCCTCGACTCGGGTGATCGGCTTGGTGCTGGAAACCCTGCGCGATCCCGAGGGCTTCGTCGCGGCCCTGGGCAAGGCGGCGGCGCGGGACGTGCCGGTGGTCGCGCTCAAGCTCGGCCGGACGGCGTGGGCGGCGCGCCTGGCGATCAGCCATTCCGGCGCGGTGGCGGGCGACTTCGCGGCCTATGAGGCGCTGTTCGACCGTTACGGCGTCCATCTGGTTGAGACCCTCGACGAGCTGGCGGCGGTGATGAGCCTCTTCGCCCAGGGTCGGCCGGCACCGGCGGGCGGGCTGGCCGGGATCGGCGATTCCGGGGGCGAGCGCGAACTTCTGGTCGATCTGGCGGAGCGCATCGGCGTGCCCCTGCACGGGTTGACGGTGGAGACCCAGGCAAAACTGCGCGGGCTGCTGACCCCCGATCTCACGACCGAGAATCCGATCGACGCCTGGGGCGGCAACGCCAATTGGGAGGAAACCTTCATCGAGGGGTTCCGGGCCCTGGCCGAGGATGCCGGCACCGCCGTGGCCCTGGTCCATTCGAACATCCGCGACGGCGACCCGGTTAGCGAGACCTGGGCGGAGGCCTGCAAGGCGGCCTTCGAATCCTCCGGCAAGCCGGTCATGCTCTCGACCAATTTCGGCTGGACCCGCCATGGCGCGATCCTGGCCGATCTTACGGCCGCCGGCATTCCGGTGATCGAGGGCTCGCGCAACGCCCTGGTCGCGGCCCGCGCTCTTCTGGCCCAGCGCGACCGGGCCGCGCGCAAGGCGGATGCGCCGCCGGCCGGGCCCGGCGACGAAACCGTGGAACGCTGGCGCGCGCGCCTCGCCACCGGGGCGGAATTCGACGAGGCGGAGGCCCTGGCCCTGCTCGGTGATTTCGGCCTGCCGGTCAGCCCGAGCGAAACGGCCGGCAGCATGGATTCGGTGATGGAAGTGGTCGAAGAACTCGGCTATCCCGTCGTGCTCAAGACCGCGATGCCGGGCATCCATCACAAGACGGACCAGGACGGGGTGAAGCTGGACCTGACCAACCGCCAGGCGGTGGTCGAGGCCTATAGCGATCTGGCCAACCGGCTCGGCCCCCGGGTTGTCGTCTCGCCCATGGCGGCGGGTGCCGATGCGGTCGAGATGGCCCTCGGCGTGATCGACGATCCGCAATTCGGCCCGCTCGTCATGATCGCGGCCGGCGGCATCTTCATGGAACTGCTGGGCGACCAGCGCCTGCTCCTGCCGCCCTTCGGCCTGGCAGAGGCCCTGGCGGCGATCGACAGCCTGCGCATCCGCCCCATGCTGGACGGCGCGCGCGGCCGGCCCAAGGCGGATGTCGAGGGTTTGGCCAATGCCGCCGCCCGGCTCTCGGTCCTGGCCGCGAGTCTGGGATCGGGCATCGCCGAGCTGGACGTCAATCCCCTGCGCGTCGCCCCCGACGGCTGCCTGGCTCTGGACGGTCTCGTGGTCCCCAAGGTACGAGCGTCGTAAGGAAGCACCCCAAAATAAATCCCTGACACCAAAATCGCTCTCCCATAGGGAGAGGGAGGGGCCCGCGCCGTCAGGCGTGGGAGGGTGAGGGGTTCGGCCTCGCCAAGGATCTATTCCCGTGCTGCCCTAATGCGACATCTGGACCGGGATCGTCATGTGCTGGAGGACAGAGTTGGTGACGCCGCCGGTCAACATTTCGCACGTGCGCGAATGGCTGTAGGCGCCCATCACCAGCATATCCGCACCCATATCGGCCGCCGCCGAGAGCAGCAGATCGCCGACCTTGAGGGACCGCGCGCCGAACAGGGCCGTCTCGGAGGCTGGTATCCGGGAATGGGTGTGATCCGCTTCGGCATTGATGCCGTGGCGAGCCAGATAGCTGGCGACCTTGGTCGCGGGACCGTCGCCGGGATGCTGCGGATTGATGTGATAGAGCTTCACTTTGGCACCTTGCACGATGAGGGGCAGTGCGTCGTGCGTTGCGCGCGCCGCCTCGCGCGTGCCGGCCCAGGCGATCAGCACGGTATTGCCGGCCGACGGGAACTTGCCCGCCGCCGGAACGATCAGGACCGGGTGGCCCGAGCCGACAATCAACTCGCTCGCCAGGTCCTGGTTGGCCTGGGAGACGACGATCAAATCGCAATGGAGCGAGTGATGGACGACCAACTCGTCATGCCGGCCGTTGAAGTCATGGGCTGCAACATCGACGCCGCCCGCCATATGCTTCAGCGCGGCGGCTTTGCCTTCCGACCCACCGCCTTCGACGAAGGCGGTGATGCGCGCGCCATTCGCCTTGGCGATGCCGCCGGCCAAACTCGCGCAGGATGCGCCGTCGCCATCGGCGATATGGAGGATGATTTCTTTGATTGACAGGGTGCCGCTCCTTCCCTGTCAGGCTTCGGTCGCGCCCCGGTCGGGGCGCGTAGTCCGAGAATTTCTGAATCTGAACATTACTCTAATTTAGCATTTCATGCTCGGCCCCCGCGCATGAAATGCCCTGCGCGAACATCCCATCGTCGGGGATGCACGGGCACGACGCCTTGATCCAGGGCAATGCCGGCGGAAAAATTCGGTGGGGACTCGGTGAAGATTCTGCGGGCAGGCCGCCCGTTGCGGCGGCCGGACGGCAATGCGGGGGTGACGGAAGCGCGCTAAAGCACTTCCTCGCCGCGCGGCAGATGGGGATCGGTCGGGAAAACCGGCGCGGGAAGATCCTCCTGCAACAGATCGCCGATGGTGACGAGCCGGGCGGGCGGACGGCCCTGCGGCAGTTCGACCTGCTCGACCGCGAGGCCGTCGCGGGCGGCGATCAAGGCGGCCAGGGTCGGCAGGCAATTGCGGCCTTGGCAGCGGCCCATGCTCATCCGGGTCGAGCCCTTGATGGCGAAGGCGCTGGTGAAGCCCTGGGCCTCGCGCGCGCGGATATCGCCCAGGCTGACATCCTCGCAGCGGCAGACGATGGTGTCCTCGGTCGCCAGTTCGGTCCAGGTCGAGGGCGGGGCATAGACGCGTTCCAGCCCAACGCGGAACTTGCGGAAGCGTTCGAGGCGGGAGCGCAGGGGCGCGGCCTGGATCGCGGCTGTTCTTTCGTCCAAGCCGCCCAAATTGCGGGCAATCACAGTGCCGGCCAGCCTGCCTTCGATCAGGGCGAATTCGACGCCGCCGATACCGGCCCCGTCGCCCGCCGCGAAGATGCCGGGAATGCTGGTTTCCAGGTCCTCCGAGCGCTTGGGCATCCAGCCGCCGCGATAGGAGTTGTAGGATATATCGCAGCCCAGCAGCCGGTACATCTCGATGCTGGGGTTGAGGCCGAAGCCGGTGACCAGGGTGTCGCAGGCGACCGTGCGGGCCTTGGCGCGGTCGATGCGGCCCCGCGTGCCGATGGGCGCCAGGACGACCTCTTCTAACTCGTCGTGGCCGCGCGCCTCGATCACCGTTTCGCCGCAGCGATAGGGCACGCCGGCCTTGGCCATCAGGCCGCGATAGTTGATCGCCAGCTTGACGATTTCCGGGGCCTGGAGGAGGCGCGGCAGATTGCGCCACAGGCGGGCGGTCGCCGGCGCGGCCTCGGCCACTGCGGCGACGGTCGCCCCCGCGCGGATAAGATTGGCGGCGACGACCAGCAGGAGCGGGCCGTTGCCCGCGACCACGGCGCGTTCGCCCGGCACGACCCGCGCGCCCTTGACCAAGTTCTGCAAGCCGCCCGCCGTGACCACGCCGGGCAGGGTCCAGCCGGGGAAGGGCACCGGCCGATCCGAGGCGCCGCAGGCGATTAGGATGGCCTTGGCCTCGATCCGGCCGGATCGCTCGCCCGCCGTGAAGGCCAGAATGCCGGGATCCGGGTTCTCCCAGACCGTGGCATTGGGCAGATAGGTGATGTTGGGATGGTGGATCGCGGTGAATAGCTCGGAGGCGCGGCCGTGCTCCTTGTCGTAGACGGTCTTGCGCGTCTTGCGGAACTGCTTGGGAAGCTGGCGGAAATACTGGCCGCCGGGCAGGGCGTTGTCGTCGAAGACCCAGACCTTGAGGCCGGCCCGGGCCGCGACCAGGGCGGCGGAGAGACCGGTCGGTCCGGCTCCGACGATGGCGAGATCGGTCTTGTTCATGGCGCGCTCCCCTCGGTCGGCGCCGTGTTGGGAGAGGGGCCGAGCCCGTGCTGCGTTTCGACCTTCATGTAGGGCTCCGCCACGGTCATGCAGGCGCGGACGGCGGCGCGGCCGTCGATCACCATGATGCATTCCCAGCACACGCCCATGCCGCAATAGAGGCCGCGCGGCATCTCGCGTTTCAGGGTCTCGCGGAACTTGCGCCGGCCATGGGCGATCAGGGCGGCGGCGACGGACTCACCCGGATAGGCCTCCACCGCCATGCCGTCGAAAGTGAAAGTGAAGGCCTCGCCCCGGTCCAGCCCGGCGGCGATGCGGCGGTCGAAATCGAATTTTCTCATTGCGGGAACCGTGCGGGATCGAAACGGGAGATGTCGAGCGCCGTTTCGCCTTCCAGGATTAGTTGCGAGAGGACGAGCCCTTGACCTGGGCCCATGTGGAAGCCGCCGCGCGCGCCGGCGGCGACATAGGCATTCTCGAGGCCGGGCAGGCGACCCAGTAAGGGCAGGGCGTCGATGGTCACGGCCTCGTAGCCGGCCCAGGCTCGGTTGACGCGCAGGTTCTTCAGGGCCGGGGCGATGCGGGCGCCGAGCCCGACATTCTGCACCCAGGCCAGCGGGTCGATCTCGCGGGTCTGGCGGCTGAACTTGCCGCGCCCCTGCCAGCCGCCGCCGATCAGTACCGTGCCGTTGACATGCTGCTTGAGCGACATGATGCCGCCGATATGGGTCACGACCTTGTCGATGATGCGCGGCGCCGGCTCGGTGACGGTCAGCATGTTGCAATCGACCCAGAGGGGCAGGCGCACCCCCAGGCTGGCGGCGAGGCGCGTCGAATGGCCGCCCGCCGCGATCGCCAGATATTTGCAATCCAGGCTGCGGCGGCCGATGTTCAGCCGATAGCCGCCCTTGGCGGTGCGCGCGCCGGTCACCTCGGCATTGGAGATCACGCGCACGCCGGCCGCCCGGGCGGCGGCGATCAGGGAGGGGCCCGCGATCAGCGGACTGGCATAGCCGTCGGCCGCGCAAAAGGTCGCTGCGCGCACCTCCGGGCCGAGCCAGGGGGCGAGGTCGTGCAGCTCATTGTCTTCGAGCCAGTCGAACTCGAAGCCCACGGCCTCCTGCTCGGCGCCGTATTCGCGCAGGAAGGCGATCTGCTCGTCGCTCTCGGCGACGCGCAAGCCACCGGGCTGATGGAAGCCGACATCGATGCCCATCTCCGTCCCAAAAGCGGCCCAGAGATCGATGCTGGTCGAGCCCAGTTCGAACATCTCCGTGCGCTTGACCTGGAGCGACAGGGTGCCGGCATTGGCGCCCGAGGAATCACCCCAGGGCGTGCCCTTGTCGAGCAGCACGACATCGCGCCCGGCGCGGGCCAGGAAGAGGGCGGTCGAGAGGCCGGCGATACCGCCCCCCACGACCGCGATTTCGCATCTGTCCGGCGGCTCCGCCGGCGCTTCACTCATCGCCATGATGTCGTCAAATCCTGTTCGTCCGGCCGCGCGTCAGGACCGAAGCGGGCCGGGCGGGGTGGGGCCGCTCGCCGGGATCATGCCCTCTTCGTCGTGCTGCTCGTCGCCGGCGAGGGCGGGGCAGAAGACGCTCAGGAGATGCAGGTCCGTCTCGGCATGCATGCTGTGCCTGTCCTCGGGGCCTACATTGTAGGCCGTCCCGTCCTCGAGCGGCCAGACCTCGCCGCTGGACAGATCGGTCACTGTGCCCTTGCCCGAAAGGATGTGGTTGGTTTCCCAGTGATGCTTGTACCAGAGGACGTTCCGATTGCCGGCCGCGAGGCTGACATCGGACAGGGTGAAGCCGGTCTCGTCGGCCTGCAGCAGCATGCGCAGGGTGCGGGCGGTGCCGCCCGCGACGACCTTTTCCAGGCCGTCCTCGCGCATGCCTTCGACGGTCTTCACG
>CAUZWC010000173.1:0-6717 GCA_963583595.1 Alphaproteobacteria bacterium
TCGTTCCCCCTCCCCCGCTCGCGAGGGAGGGGGAACGATCGGGCCGGCTCAGATCTCGATGATGTCGCGGCTGGTCTTGGACAGCATTTCGACGCTGGTTTTGGTGACGATGACATTGTCGATCATGCGGAAGCCGGCATCCTCGGGCGGGATGAAGGCGGGCGGTTCGATGGTCAGGACCATGTTCTCCTCGATCACGTCCTCGCTGCCGCCGAACATGGAGAAATTCTCCGCCCAGAGCGGCGGATAGCCCGATCCGATGCCGTAGCCCGAGAGATGCCACATGTATTCCAGCAAGCCGGCATCCTCGATCACCTTGCGCGCCGCCTGATGCGGCACCACCGCGCGCACCCCGGGCCTGATTTCGGCCATGCAGGCATCGCAGGCCGCGATGTTGATATCGTTGAGCTCCTTCAGCCGCGCGGGCGCCTTGCCGGCATAGGCGTGGCGACCGATCGAGGTGTGGTAGCGGCGGTAGGAGGCGCCGTATTCGAGCTGCAGGAAATCGCCCGCCTCGACCACCCGCTCGCTCGGCAGGCCGTGACCGTAGGACCCGCGCGGGCCCGAACAGATGTTGATCGGGCTCGCCGCCAGCTCGCCGTTGCGGCTCATCATCGCATAGTAGATCTCGGCCGCCATCTGATGCTCGGTCATGCCGGCATGGCATTTCTCGACGAAGGCATGAATGCCGGCATCCGCCAGGGAGGACGCCTTGCGGATATAGGCCAGCTCGGCCGGCGACTTGGCGAATTTCAACCTGTCGACCAGGAGATTGGCCTCGACCGCCTTGGGACCGAGCAGGGCCTTGAGTCCAACATATTCATGGGCGCTCAGGTAATAACGCGGCGCCTCGAAGCCGATGCGCGCATCCGTCCAGCCCTTCTCGCGCAGCAGCGCGCCCAGGACCTCGAGCGGATCCTCGGGATCGCGCCCACCCCAGCCGCGCACATCCTCGGCCAGGCTCTCGACCTGGACCTCGTAGACCTCGGCCAGGCGGGTGAGGATGGTCATCGGCCCCTCGTCCTGGGTGAGGAGGAGGCATTGGAATTCCTGGTAGGACTTGGGCCGCGCGGCAGCCAGCCAGTTGATATTGACCGGATGGATGACGATGAGGAGATCGAGCCCCTGCTCCGCCATCCTGGCCCGCACCCGCGTCTGGCGTTCCTTGTATTCCTCTGGCGCAAAATCGTCTTTCCAGAGCATCGCCTCCCCCCTCGTTGCGGCGTCATTGAAGAAGCAAGCGTCGTCCGCCCTTCGCCACCTGTCAATCGCGCACCACCCGCCGGCCGGCGCAACCCCGCCATGTCCGCACGGCGCTACCGCCCCGGGGCCGAGGGTGTAGGATGCCCGAGCATTCGAAACCGGGGGAAACGGGGTGTGGCGGGATTGGGCGGCAGCGCGGCGGAGCGCAAGCAGGGCAATGCGCTCACGGGTGCACTGCTGATGGTCTTCGCCAGCGCCTGCTGGGCGGGGATGGCCGGGCTGATCCGCCATATCTCGCTCGAGCTGCATCCCTTCGAGGTCGCCTTCTTCCGCACCTTCTTCGCCGTCGTGCTGATGACGCCCTGGCTGATCCGGGCGGGGCGTTCGGCGATTCCGCCGCGCCGGGACTGGCACATCTTCGGCCTGCGCGCGGCCATCCATCTGGTCGCCATGCTGAGCTGGTTCATGGCGCTGACCATGATGCCCCTGGCCGAGGCCGTGGCCCTGTTCTTCACCGCGCCCTTCTTCGCCACCATCCTGGCGGTGATCTTCCTGGGCGAGATCGTGCGCATGCGCCGCTGGGCCGCCGTCGCCGTGGGTCTCGCCGGGGCCATGATCGTGCTGCGCCCCGGGATCGAGGAGATCACCCTGGGCGCCCTGCTGGTGCTGACCTGCGCGGTGTTCAGCGCCGGGTCGCGCATCAGCGTGCGCTTCCTCACGGCGCGCTCGGACGCCAATGCCATCGTCGCGATCCACTTCATCCTGCTGACCCCGATGGTGCTGGTCCCCGCCCTGTTCGTCTGGCAATGGCCGAGCTGGGACGCCCTGGCCTGGATGGCCGCCCTGGCGGGACTGGGCACGGTGGGGCATATTGCCCTGACCCGCGCCTATACCATCGCCGAGGCCTCGCATCTGGCGCCCTTCGATTTCACCCAGCTTCTGGTCGCCGCCGCGATCGGCTATTTCCTGTTCGCCGAAGTGCCCGACGAATGGACCTGGATCGGCTCGGCCCTGATCGCCGGCTCGGCGATCTATATCGCCCGGCGCGAGGCCATGGTGCAGAAGCAACGTGCGGCCACGACCGCGGCGCAGCCTTAGGCGGACGCGAGCAACCATGTCCATCGCCCGGCCCGCCTCGTCGGGCCTCCTCGCCGCCTACGGGCGCATCCCGCCGACGGTGCGCGGGGGCCTGCTGTTCATTGCCGCGGGCACCTGCTTTGCCGTGATGACGGCGATGATCCGGCCGCTGGCGGAGGAGCTTCACCCATTCCAGATCGTTTTCTTCCGCAACGCCCTGGGAGTCGTCTTCCTGGCGCCCTGGCTGCTGCGCGCGCGGATCAACCTGCTGGGCTCGCCCCAGCTCAAGACCCATCTGCTGCGCGCCGTTTTCTTCGTGATCGCCATGATGTGCTGGTATTCGGCGATCCCCCATATCGAACTGGTCGACGCATCGGCCCTCGTCTTCACCGCCCCGATCTACGTGACGATCCTGAGCGCGGTGGTCCTGCGCGAGCGGGTGCGCCTGCGCCGCTGGACAGCCGTGGCGATCGGTTTTTCCGGCATGCTGATCGTGCTGCGCCCGGGCTTCGAGGCGATCCCCCTGGCCGCCGGGCTGGTGCTGATCGATGCCCTGGCCTGGTCGATTATGGTGATCCTGGCGCGGTTCCTGTCGCGCAGCGAACCCGCCTCAGCCATCGTCGGGCATATGTTCGTCTGGGCCTCGTGCATATCGCTGATCCCGGCGCTGTTCGTCTGGCAATGGCCCAGCCTCGAAGCCTGCCTCTGGTTGCTCGCCCTGTCCTCGGTCTCGACCCTGGGCCATGTCTGCGTCACCCGGGCGCTGACCATCGCCGAAGCCTCGGCGGTGATGCCCTTCGAATATACCCAGCTCGTCACCATCGGCCTGATCGGCTATCTCGCCTTCGGCGAAGTACCCGACGATTGGACTCTACTGGGGGCGGCAGTGATCATCGCGGCGGCGATCTATATCGGCCAGCGCGAGGCCGCCGCGGGTCGGCGAGACGCCCGGGCCTCGAAAGCGGCGGCGGCGGGGGAGGAATAGAGCACATGGTCGCGAGAGCTTGCTTCACCCCCACGCATATCCTCACCCCCAACCCTCCCCCATCGAGGGGGAGGGAGAAAAACGGACGTGTGGCACAACGCTCCCCCTACCCCCCTGTGGGGGAGGGTCGGGGTGGGGGGTAGAAGAAGCGCCCGCATCGGCAAGCGTTAGCGATGCTGCCGGTCGTCGCACGCTGGAGCGCCAGGGGTTCGGCCCTGCCCGACGTCACCCGCGGCGCGCTCTACCTGATGTCGGCCGGTTTCTTTTTCGCCCTGATGACCTCGGCCATCCGGCCCGCCGCGGCCGAGCTGCATCCCTTCCAGATCGTCTTCATCCGGAACCTGTTCTGCCTGGTGCTCATATCGCCCTGGTTGTTCCGAGCCCGGGTCAATCTTCTCGAATCGCCTCAGCTCAAGCTGCACCTGCTGCGCGCCACCTTGTTCGGCACCTCGATGATCTGCTGGTTCACGGCCATCACCATGCTGCCGCTGGTCGATGCCGTCTCGCTGAATTTCACCGCGCCCATCTTCGTCACCATCATGGCCTCGCTGATCCTGCACGAGACCGTCCGGCTGCGCCGCTGGACCGCCGTCGCCGTCGGCTTCTGCGGGATGCTGGTGATCGTCCGCCCAGGCTTCCAGGAATTCAATCTGGGCCATCTTATGGTCATGGGCGACGCCATCATCTGGGCGACTGCGGTGATTCTGGTGCGGATCCTGTCGCGGCGCGAACGACCCATCGTGATCGTCTCGCATATGTTCGTCTGGGTGACGCCGCTCTCTCTCATCCCCGCGCTTTTCGTCTGGGTCTGGCCGAGCCTGGTGATCCTGCTGTGGATGGTCGCCATGGCGGCCTGTTCGACCTGCGGTCATGTCCTGGCCACCCGTGCCTATGCCGCGGCCGAGGCCAGCGCGGTGATGCCTTTCGACTATGTCCGGCTGATCTTCTTCGCCAGCGCCGGTTACTTCTTTTTCAGCGAGGTGCCGGACGAATGGACCCTGGCGGGGGCGGCGATCATCGTCTCGTCCAGCCTCTACATCATGCGGCGCGAGGCCGCCCTGGCGCGCGCCGGCGCGGCGGCGGACCGGGCGGCGGACGGGGAAGAGGACGACAACTGACGCGCAGGCCGCTCCAGCCGCCCCTTGAACCCGGCCCGCCGTTGCGCGAGCATCGTGTCGGGTCGCGTGCCCGTGAAGGAGGAGACGATGGCGAAAAGCAGCGATGAGTCGGGTAGCTTCGGCTATCCATTCGTGGTCGAGGAATTCCAGGGCCGCCTGAAGAAGGTCCGGGACGACATGAAAGCCGCCGGGATCGACATCTTGCTCGTGACCGGGCCGGAGAATATCTACTACCTCTCCGGCTACCGCACGACCGGCTATTACATATATCAGGCCCTCGTCGTGCCGCTCGACGGCGATCCACAATTCGTCGTCCGCGCCCTCGAATTCACCAATGTCCAAGCCCTGTCCTGGATCACCACGGGCTACAAGGTCGAGGATACGGAAAGCTATTTCGAGGCCACGGCCGCCTGTATCGAGAAGATGGGCGGCGCCAAGGCGCGGATCGGTTTCGACGACGGCGGTTTCTTCCTGCCCGCGCGCATCCTCGACGGGCTGCGCGCGCGGATGGAGGGCGCGACCTTCATTCCCGACGGCGGCATGGTCGAGAAGTCGCGCCTCATCAAATCGCCCCAGGAGATCGAGTATATCCGCCAAGCCTCGGCCTGCGCCGTGGCCGGGCTGGAGGCGGGCATCGCCCATACCCGAGCCGGGGTCAGCGAGAACGATCTCGCGGGGGAGACCTATAACGCCCTGGTCCAGGCGGGCAGCGAATACACCGGCTCGCAGCCCTATGTCGTGACCGGCAAGCGTT
The DNA here is from genome assembly GCA_963583595.1 of Alphaproteobacteria bacterium. Classification (GTDB taxonomy): domain Bacteria; phylum Pseudomonadota; class Alphaproteobacteria; order CADEGL01; family CADEGL01; genus JABIRQ01. The sequence goes on from CAUZWC010000173.1 coordinate 5,138, forward strand.
CGGCCTTGGGCCATGCCACCTTCGAGCGCCGGATCGTCCAGCATGGCGACGACGTGTTCTTCGAGGTCGGCGGCTGCATCTACCGCTATGGCGGGGCGATCATGCGCTCGGTCTCGGTCGGTCCCCCCGCGCCCGCGTTCCAACAGGCCGCTGATGCCGTGCTGGGCGCACTCGACGCCATTTTGAACGCGGCCAAGCCCGGCGCGACGTCGGGCGAAGTCGACCGGGCGGGGCGCAGCGTGGTCGAAAAGGCCGGCCTCGGCGATCGCTGGCACCACCGCACCGGCTATTCCATCGGCATCGGCTTTCCACCCGGTTGGGGCGAAGGCCATATTATGGACCTGAAGCCGAACGACAGCCGGCGGCTGGAACCGGGCATGGCCTTCCACACGGTGCCGCTGCTGCTGATCCCGCAAATCGGCTCGGTCGGCTTCAGCGAGACCTTCGTCATCACCGAGACCGGCTGCGAAGTCCTGACGGACACGCCGCGCGAATTGCGCGTCGCCGGCTGATCCCACGCCTAGGAGGAGAGCGAACGATGACCACGGATATGCCGCTTCTGGGCGTGATGCAGTTGCAAAACACGCCCGTCACCGTCCCCGGTTCGATGGGCCATCCGGACAGCTACGACGCCCCCGCGATCTTCCGCCAGGTGCCGGGCGCCTGGACCGAGAATATCGTCGGCGAGGGCCGCGAGGTGCTGCCCGCCTATATCGAGACGGCGCGGGCGCTGGAGGCCGAGGGCTGCACCGCCCTGATCACCAATTGCGGCTTCACCGCGCGCTTCCAGAAGGATGTCGCGGTCGCCGTGTCCATCCCCGTCGCCATGTCCAGCCTGCTGCTGGTGCCCTGGGCCCTGGGCCTGCTGGCGCCGGGCCAGAAGCTGGGCATCGTGACCTACGATTCGACCCAGCTGACCGAGGTGCATTTCAACGGCGCCGGCTGGTCGCGCAAGACCGCCCCGGTCGAGATCGTCGGCATCGAAGGTTCAGAATCCTGGCGCCGCATGGCTGATCCGGACACGCGGCTGGACCGGGCGATGGTCGAGCGCGACGTACTGGCCGCGACGCAGGGCATGCTGGAGGCCCATCCGGAGATCCGCAGCATCGTCCTGGAATGCTCGGCCTTCCCCCTCGCTGGCGAGGCGGTGCGGCGCGAGACCGGCCTGCCGACGGTCCATTTCATCACCATGGCTAATATGCTGATCCGCTCGGCCCCGCCGCGCCCGGCCGCGGCGCGCGCCGCGGCGGAATGACGGCGATGACCGGTCTGCCCGAAGGCGTGAGCGCGGAACTGGCCGAGAAGATCGTCTTGGTGCGCCGGGCTATCCACGAGCATCCCGAACTCTCGAACCGGGAGCACGACACCCAGGCCCTGGTATGGCGCGAGCTGACCGCCGCGGGCATCGACGATGTGAAGGAGGTCGCGGATACCGGCCTGATCGCGACTATCCGGGGCAGCAAGGGAAAGGGCCGCATCCTGGGTCTTCGCGGCGACATGGATGCCCTGCCGATCCAGGAAGACACCGACCTCCCCTTCGCCTCGAAAAATGCCGGGGTCATGCATGCCTGCGGCCACGA
>CAUZWC010000174.1:0-6715 GCA_963583595.1 Alphaproteobacteria bacterium
AGACCCTGGCTGAGATTCTTCGGGAGATTCGGCCAATTCGGAAAGCTGCCGAGGCTGGGCAATGATATATATTTCGATTAGATTAGAAATGAAATAGGATATGGGCCGTATCCGATGATCGATTTTAGCACCCATCCCGACCGCTATCGTCATGGGCGGCTCAACGTCGATGGGCCTGTCGCCAAACTGTAGCTGGCGGTGGACGAGGCGGGCGGTCTGCGGCCCGGATACAGCCTCAAGCTGAATTCCTATGATCTGGGCCTCGATATCGAGCTCTACGACGCGGTTCAGCGCCTGCGGTTCGAGCATCCCGAGGTCGGCGCGGAGGTCGTCACCTCCGGCCTCGACCGGGTGTTCTGCGCCGGGGCCAATATCGGCATGCTGGCGGGGGCGAGCCATGGCGAGAAGGTAAATTTCTGCAAATTCACCAACGAAACCCGCCTGGCGTTGGAGGATGCCAGCGCCCATTCCGGCCTCAAATGGGTCTGCGCGATCAACGGCACGGCGGCCGGCGGCGGCTACGAATTGGCCCTGGCGACCGATTGGATCGTCATGGCCGATGGCGGCAGTACGGCCGTTTCGCTGCCGGAACTGCCGCTGCTGGCGGTTAGGCCCGGCACCGGCGGCCTGACCCGGCTGGTCGACAAGCGCGGTGTCCGCCGCGACCGGGCCGATATTTTCTGCACCACCGAGGAGGGGATGCGGGGGCGCTGGGCGGTCGATTGGCGTCTGGTCGATGCGGTCGTGCCGCGCTCGAGCCTCCTGGATACGGCCTTCGAGAAGGCGTGCGGCTTCGCCGAAGTGCGGAATGGTGATAAAGATTTGACTAGAATCGAATTAAAATCCCTGGAGCGGTCGGTCGAGGAGAATTCTATCGCTTACGGGCCTATCCATATCGGGCTGGACCGGGATCGGGGGGTGCGACCATCACTATTCGTGCGCCCGAAGGCGAATTGCCGAAGGACGCGGCGGGCATCTATGCCCAGGGCTGCGCATTCTTGCCTCTGGCCCTGGCCCTGGCCCGGGCGCTGGACGATGCGATCCTCCATCTGCGGGGCAACGAGCCGGGGCTCGGCGTCTGGATTCTGGCGAGCGAGGGCGAGAGCGAGGCCGTTGCCGCCGCCGATGTCCTGTTGATCGATCATGCCGATGACTGGCTGGTGCGTGAGACGCGGCTCTATCTCAAGCGGGTGCTCAAGCGCCTGGATGTCAGCTCGCGCAGCCTGATCGCCCGGCTCGAGCCGAGCAGTTGCTTCGCTGGCACCCTGTTCGAACTCGTCCTGGCGGCCGACCGCAGCCACATGCTCGACGGTGCTTTCGAGGGCGACAACCGGCCGCCGACGGTCTTGCGTCTGACGGCAATGAATGGCGGCGCGCTGCCCATGGACAACGGCCTCTCGCGCCTGGCCGCGCGTTTTCTGGACGACCCCGATTCCCTGGCCACGGCCGAAGAGGCGGTGGACCGTGATCTCGACGCGGCGAAAGCCGAGGCGCTCGGCCTGGTCACCTTCATCCCGGACGATATTGACTGGGAGGACGAATTGCGCATCGCGCTCGAGCAGCGCGCCAGCTTCTCGCCAGGTGCCCTGAGCGGCATGGAAGCCAATCTCCGCTTCGCCGGACCGGAAACGATGGAGACCAAGATCTTCGCCCGCCTCTCGGCCTGGCAGAACTGGATCTTCCAGCGCCCCGACGCGGTCGGGCCGGAGGGCGCGCTCAAGCTCTACGGTAGCGGAACGAGACCGAGCTATTCCAAGGAACGGGTGTAATCATGGGCATCAATTATGCCGAGAAGACCCCCAACAACGTGGATCTGAGCGACAACCGGACCCTGCAAAGGGCGCTGGAGCGCTGGCAGCCGTAATATCAGGCTTGGTGGCGCAAGCTCGGGCCCGAAGGCTTCATGGAAATCGACGTCTATCTGCGCACGGCGACCTCGGTCGATGCCAAGGGCTGGGCCAGCTAGGGCATGGTCAAGATGCCCGACTATCGCTGGGGAATCTTCCTGGCCGAGCCGGTCGCGGACCGGCGCATCGGTTTCGGCGATCATCGGGGCTATCCGACCTGGCAGGAGGTGCCGGGTGAGCATCGCGCCACCCTGCGCCGCCTGATCGTGACCCAGGGCGATACCGAGCCGGCCTCGGTCGAGCAGCAGCGCCGTCTGGGCCTTTGCTGTCCCTCGCTCTACGACCCGCGCAACCTGTTCCAGGTCAATGTCGAGGAGGGTCGGCATCTCTGGGCCATGGTCTATCTGCTGCATGCCCATTTCGGCCGCGACGGGCGCGAGGAGGCAGAGGAACTGCTGGAGCGCCATTCCGGCGATCCCGACAAGCCGCGCATCCTGGGCACTTTCAACGAGCCGATCGACGACTGGCTCAACTTCTTCTGCTTCACCTTCTTCACCGACCGGGACGGAAAGTTCCGGTTGATGAGCCTGGCCGAAAGCGGCTTCGACCCGCTCTCGCGGACCTGCCGCTTCATGCTGACCGAGGAGGCCCACCATATGTTCGTGGGCGATACCGGGATCGGCCGGATCATCAAGCGCACCGCCGAGGTCATCGCCGAGCTGGGCACGGACGACACGGTGCGGCTGCGCGACCATGGGGTGATCGACCTGCCCCTGCTCCAGCGCTACGTCAATTTCTGGTTCTCCTCCTCGCTCGACCGGTTCGGCAACGATATCTCGACCAATGCCGCGAATTATTTCGCCAATGGCATCAAGGGCCGGCCGGACGAGGGCTGGTTCGAGGACCATGATTGCGCGAATGCTCTCTACGGGGTCGAACGACCGGCCGCCGACGGCAAGGGGTTGGAAGTCGAGGATGTGCCCCTGCGCAACGCCATGAACGCGGTGACGCGCTCGGCCTATATCAAGGATTGCGAAGAAGCGCTGGAACCGCCTGCTGTGGCGCGCCGGCATCGATGCCTAAATCACCCTGCCCAGCCCGCGTTTCCGTCGCACCATCGGCCCCTGGGTCGGATTCCACTTCGATCCTTCGGGGAAGGCCATGACGGCGGAGGAATGGACCCGGCGGCGCGACGAGTTCCTGCCGTCCGAGGCTGACCGCGCCGCCCGATCGCGGCATCAACGCCCAGCCTCTCGATTACGAATACGTGCGTCTCTAGGCGCTGCGCCGCGCCGAAAAAACCGCTTGCGGGCTTTGCCAGATCCGGTTTGGGGGCAATTGTGGGAAAGCCTCTCGAAATCCGCGCACCGACGGTGCATATAGTCGGACGCAAGCGGGAACCTCGAAAACGGGACAGCCAACCATGACCGAAGCGGGCCATGACAGCCTGAAAACACGCCGCACCCTGACGGTGGGCGGCAAGGACTACGATTACTTCAGCCTGGACGCGGCGGCGGAGGCGGGACTCGGCGATATTTCACGCCTGCCCTTTTCGCTCAAGGTGCTGCTGGAAAACCTGCTGCGCCACGAGGACGGCAAGTCGGTCAGCGTCGATGACGTCAAGGCGGTCGCCGCCTGGTTGACCGATCGCCGCTCCGATCGCGAGATCGGCTTTCGCCCGGCGCGCGTGCTGATGCAGGATTTCACCGGCGTGCCCGCCGTGGTCGATCTGGCGGCGATGCGCGCGGCCATGGTCGCGCTCGGCGGCGATGCCGAGAAGATCAACCCGCTCTCGCCCGTCGACCTGGTCATCGACCACTCGGTCATGGTCGATTATTTCGGCCATCCCGATTCCTTCGATAAGAATGTCGCGCGCGAATACGAGCGCAACGCGGAACGTTACGAGTTCCTCCGCTGGGGTCAGCAGGCCTTCGACGACTTTCGGGTCGTGCCGCCGGGCACGGGCATTTGCCATCAGGTCAATCTGGAAAATCTGGCCCAGGTCGTCTGGACCGCCGAACGCGGTGGCCGCACCCTGGCCTATCCTGACACCTTGGTCGGCACGGACAGCCACACGACGATGATTAACGGGCTGTCGGTCCTCGGCTGGGGCGTCGGCGGCATCGAGGCTGAGGCGGCCATGCTGGGCCAGCCCGTCTCCATGCTCATTCCCGAGGTGATCGGCTTCAAGATGACCGGCACCCTGCCCGAGGGCGCGACGGCGACCGATCTGGTCCTGACCGTGACCCAGATGCTGCGGGCCAAGGGCGTCGTCGGCAAATTCGTCGAATTCTACGGCCATGGCCTCGACCATCTCTCCCTGGCCGATCAGGCGACGATTTCGAACATGGCGCCCGAATACGGCGCGACCTGCGGCATCTTCCCGGTCGATTCCGAAACCCTGCGCTACCTCGCCTTCACCGGGCGCGATCCTGCGCGGGTCGCACTGGTCGAGGCCTATGCCAAGGCCCAGGGCATGTGGCGCGACACGAACAGCCCCGATCCCTATTTCACGGATAGTCTGGAACTGGATCTCGGCTCGGTCGAACCCTCCCTCGCGGGGCCCAAGCGGCCCCAGGACCGGATAGCTCTCAGCAAGGCTTCCGTGACCTTCAGCAAGGATTTCGAGGGCCTGTCCGGTCGGGCGGAGCGGCGCGAGTCGCGGCTCGCCGGCTCGGATTACGCGCTGTGCGACGGCGCCGTCGTCATCGCCGCAATCACGAGCTGCACCAATACCTCTAATCCCAGCGTGCTGGTCGGGGCGGGACTGGTCGCGCGCAAGGCGCTCGCGCTCGGCCTCCAGGTCAAACCCTGGGTCAAGACCTCCTTCGCGCCGGGCAGCCAGGTCGTCACCGATTATCTTGAGGCCGGCAATCTTCAGGCCGATCTCGACGCGCTCGGCTTCAACCTGGTGGGCTACGGCTGCACCACCTGTATCGGCAATTCTGGGCCGCTGCCCGAGGCGGTCGGCAAGGCCATCGAGGCCGAGGATCTGACGGTCTGCGCCGTGCTTTCCGGCAACCGCAATTTCGAGGGCCGCATCCATGCCCAGGTGAAGGCCAACTATCTCGCCTCGCCGCCCCTGGTCGTGGCCTATGCTCTGGCCGGCAGCCTGGATATCGACCTGGTGGCCGCCCCGCTGGGCGAGGATAGGGACGGCAATCCCGTCTATCTCAGGGATATCTGGCCGAGCAACGCGGAAATCCGCGAGGTCATCGACGCCGTCCTGACGCCCGAGATGTTCCGCGACCGCTATGCCGACGTGTTCAAGGGCGATGCCGATTGGCAGAGCATGGGCAGCGAGGACGGCCGGACCTACGAGTGGCAGCCGAACAGCACCTATGTCCGCAACCCGCCCTTCTTCGAGGGCATGGGGGCCGAAGCCCACGGCCTCGAAGAGATCAAGAATGCCCGCGTCTTTATGGTGCTGGGCGATTCGGTGACCACCGACCACATCTCGCCGGCCGGCGAGATCAAACTCGACAGCCCGGCGGGCAAATATCTGGTCGAGCACGGGGTAGAGCCGCGCGAGTTCAACTCCTACGGCTCGCGTCGCGGCAATCACGAAGTGATGATGCGCGGCACCTTCGCCAATATCCGCATCCGCAACGAGATGACGCCGGAGATCGTCGGCGGCGTGACCCGGCATATGCCCGACGGTAGGGTCATGCCGGTCTATGACGCGGCCATGCAATATGCCGACGAGGGCGTGCCGCTGGTCATCTTCGCGGGCAAGGAATACGGCACCGGCAGTTCACGCGACTGGGCGGCCAAGGGCACGCGCCTGCTGGGCGTGAAGGCCGTGGTTGTCGAGAGCTTCGAGCGCATCCATCGCTCCAACCTCATAGGCATGGGCGTGCTGCCGCTGCAATTCCCCGAGGGCACGATCCGCCAGACCCTGGGTCTCGATGGCTCGGAGACCGTGGATATCACGGGCTTCGCAGAGGGCATCGAGCCCGGCATGACCGTGGAATGCACGATCCGCCGGACCGACGGGAGCACGGCGACGGCGAAGCTGATCTGCCGCATCGACACCGTGGACGAGGTCGAATATTTCCGCAGCGGCGGCATCCTGCATTACGTGTTGCGCAACATCCTCGCGGCCGCATGAGACGTCCGAAGGCCCCCGAAGGGCCGGCGGCCTGGGAGGCTGTGGAGGCCGCGATCCGCTCGCGCGCCTCGATCCGCGCCTTTCGGCCCGATCCTGTGGACCGGGCGACGATCGAATGCCTGTTGGAGACGGCGGCGCGCGCGCCCAGCGCCAACAATCACCAGCCCTGGCATGTCTACGCCTTCGCGGGCGAGACGAAAGCCAGGATCAGCGAAGAGATCCTGGCGGTGCGCCGCTCGGGCGAAGAGGGGCATGAGGCCGAATACGTCTATGCGATGAAACAGTGGCGCGAGCCTTACAAGGCGCGCCGTCGCGAGGTTGGCTGGGCCCTCTACGATTTGATGGGTGTCGTGAAGGGAGATTACGAGGGCAGCAGAGCCGCCGCGGACCGCAACTACGTCTTCTTCGACGCGCCCGTGGGCATGATCCTGACCATCGAGCGGGATCTCAGCGTCGGCAGCTGGATGGATCTCGGCATGTTCCTCCAATCCCTCATGGTGGCGGCGCGCGGCATGGGGCTGGACACCTGTCCGCAGGAAGCCTTTTCGCCCTATCACAAGATCCTGCGACCCCTCCTCGGCATCCCGGAGGAAGAGATCGTCGTCTGCGGTCTCGCGCTGGGCCATGCCGATGAAAGAGCTCCCGCCAACGAGCTCTATACCCGGCGCGAACCGCTCGAGACCTATACGACCTTCCGGGATCTATAGTTCCGCCAATATCGTTATTGCCGCGGGAATCCACCGGCCTGTGTCCGCCG
>CAUZWC010000175.1:0-6690 GCA_963583595.1 Alphaproteobacteria bacterium
GCCCCCGGCCGATTCCTTGGCGCCCTGACCTACTTCTTTTTCGTCTTGCGGGCCGCCGACTTCTTCTTCGCGGCTTCGCCGGGATGGGCCAGCAGATGGATCAGGCTGGACGTGTCCCAGCGCTTGCCGCCGCGGCCCTGGACCTGGTGATAGAACTGGTCGACCTGGGCAGCCATGGGGAGCAGCGCGCCGTTGCCGTTGGCCTCGGCCAGGCAGATGCCCAGATCCTTGCGCATCCAATCGACGGCGAAGCCGAAATCGAACTTGTCCGCCACCATGGTCTTGCCGCGATTATCCATCTGCCAGGACTGCGCCGCGCCCTTGCCGATCACTTCCAGCACGAGGTTGCAGTCGAGTCCCGCGCGCATGCCGAAGTTCAACCCCTCGGCCAGGCCCTGGACGACGCCCGCGATGCAGATCTGGTTGACCATCTTGGTCAGCTGACCCGACCCGGCGAGGCCCATCAGGGTGACCGCCTTGCCGTAGCAGTCCATCGCCGCCTTGGCCTTGCTGAAGGCCGCTTTCTGGCCGCCGCACATGACGGTGAGTTGACCGTTCTCCGCCCCGGCCTGGCCGCCCGAAACCGGCGCATCGACGAAGCCGAGGCCGGCCTTCTTGGCCTCCGCCTCCAACTCGCGCGCGAGATCGGCCGAGGCCGTGGTGTGATCGACGAAGACCGCGCCCTTGGCCATACCGGCGAAGGCGCCATCCTTGCCGTAGACCACGGAGCGCACGTCGTCGTCATTGCCGACGCAGCAGAACACGATGTCGCAGCCTTTGGCCGCGGCCGCCGGGGTCGCGGCCGCCTTGCCCTTGTGCTTCTTGCTCCAGGCCGTCGCCTTGGCCTTGGAACGGTTGTAGACCGTGACGTCATGGCCGGCGGCGGCCAGATGGCCCGCCATCGGATATCCCATCACGCCGAGCCCCAAGAACGCGACCTTCTTGCTTGCCATGTGGTGTTTCCCCCTGCATTGGATGCCGCGCGACGGCACGGCGGCAAATTGGCGGGCATGGTAGCGGCGCGACCGAAGCGGGACAACGGGTCAGGCTTCGACCGCCTCGTCCGCATTTTGTTGCGCCGGCGGGCGCGGCGGTGCTACGGGGAACCGAAGTACAATGCGCGGAGGAATCGGCGATGGCCGACAATTTCCCGACCCAGGCCCAGGTCGTCGTCATCGGCGGCGGCATCGCCGGCTGTTCGGTCGCCTATCACCTGACCAAGCTCGGCTGGACCGACGTCTTGGTGCTGGAGCGCAAGAAGCTTTCCTCCGGCACGACCTGGCATGCGGCCGGGTTGGTCGGCCAGATCCGCGCGAGCCATAACCTGACCCGCCTCGCCTGCTACGGCACCGAGCTATACGAAAAGCTGGAGGCCGAGACCGGCCAGGCGACGGGCTATACGCGGCGCGGCAGCGTCGCCGTCGCGCGCACCGAAGCCCGGATGGAGGAATTTCGCCGCCAGGCCAGCATGGCCAAATGCTTCGGCGTCGAGGTTGATGTGATCTCGCCCGGGGAGGCCGGCCGGAAATGGCCCCTGATGCGCACCGACGATCTCGTCGGCGCGATCTGGATTCCGGGCGACGGGCAGACCAATCCCAGCGATACCTGCGCGGCCCTGGCCAAGGGCGCGCGCATGGGCGGCGCGACGATCTTCGAGAACGTCAAGGTCACCGAGGTGAAAACCAAGAACGGCGCCGTCACGGGCGTCGTCACGGACCGGGGCGAAATCGCCTGCGACTACGCCGTCAATTGCGGCGGCATTTGGGCCCGCGACCTGGGTGAGGCGGTCGGCGTGCCTGTCCCCCTGCACGCGGCCGAACATTTCTACATCGTGACCAAGCCCATGGAGGGGCTGGTCCCCATGACCCCGACCCTGCGCGATTACGACGGGCGCACTTACTACAAGGAGGATGCCGGCAAGCTGCTGGTCGGCGGTTTCGAGGAGACGGCCAAGCCCTGGGCCATGAACGGCATCCCCGAGGATTTCGAGTTCGACGCCCTGCCCGAGGACTGGGATCATTTCGAAACCCTGCTCGGCTACGCGCTGGAGCGTGTGCCGGCCTTGGAAACGGCCGAGATCCGCCAGCTTTTCGTCGGGCCCGAAAGCTTCACGCCAGACAACCGCTATATGTTGGGCGAAGCCCCGCAACTCCGGAACTATTACGTCCTGGCGGGATTCAACTCGGTCGGCATCGCCTCGGGCGCGGGCGCGGGCAAGGCAGTCGCCGAATGGATGGTCGCCGGCGAGCCGACCATGGACCTCTGGGATATAGATATCCGCAGGGTCTTCCCCTTCCAGAACAACAAGCGCTATCTCCACGACCGCATCGTCGAGACTCTGGGCGTGCTCTACGATCACCACTGGCCCTTCCGCCAACCCGCGACCGCGCGCGGCGTCCGCCGCTCGGCCCTGCACGACCGGCTCGCGGAGCGCGGCGCCGTCTTTGGTTCTGTCGCCGGGTGGGAGCGCGCGAACTGGCATGCCCGCGACGGCATCGAACCGCGCTACGAATATGCCTGGGGCCGGCAGAACTGGTTCCCGGCCTGGCGCGCCGAGCATATGGCGGCGCGCGAAGACGCAGCCCTGTTCGACCTCTCCTCCTTCGCCAAGTTCCAGGTCGAGGGACCGGAGGCCGAGGCGGTGATGCAGCGGGTTTCCGCCGCCGACATGGCCGTCGCGCCGGGCCGCGTCGTCTATACGCAGTGGCTGAACCGCCATGGCGGAATCGAGGCAGACCTGACCGTGACCCGCCTGGCCGAGGATCGCTACATGGTGGTCACCGCCGCCGCCACCGCGATCAAGGACCTAGATTGGCTGCGCCGCCAGGCGGGTGAAGCGCGGGTGACCGTCACCGACATATCCTCGACCCTCGCCACCCTGAGCCTGATGGGACCGAAAAGCCGCGACCTGCTTTCAGCCGTCACGGACACGAATCTCGGCAACGAAGCCTTCCCCTATATGAGCGCCCAACCGATCGAGGTCGGCTACGGCCTCGCAACTGCCTTGCGCGTCACCTATGTCGGCGAACTGGGCTGGGAACTCTATGTCCCGACCGAGATGGCGGCCGGCGTGTTCGACACCCTGGCCGAGGCGGGCGAAGCCCAGGGCCTCGCCTTCGCCGGCTATCACGCCCTGGACAGCCTGCGCAGCGAAAAGGGCTACCGCCATTGGGGCCATGATATCGGCATCGAGGATTCGCCGATCCAGGCCGGACTAGGCTTCGCCGTCGCCTTCGACAAGAACGCCGATTTCACCGGCCGCGACGCCGTCCTGCGCCAGCGCGACGAGGGCGTGACCCGGCGCCTGCTTCAGTTCGCCCTGAAGAATCCCGAGCCCCTGCTCTATTACGACGAGCCAATCCGGCGGGACGGCCACATCGTCGGGCGCACCACCTCCGGTTCCTACGGCCATGCGCTCGGGGCGGCCGTCGGCATGGGCTATGTCGAGAATGGCGGCGCGGTCGTAACCCGCGACTGGCTGCTCGGCGGCAGCTACGAAATCGAGGTCGCCGGCGAACGCATCCCCGCCGAAGCCAGCCTTCGCCCGCTCTACGATCCCAAGAGCGAGCGGGTGCGCGGCTAGCGCATCGCCGGACGGCAGAGGGTCGCCGCGATTCCGGCCAAATTCAACGGAACCGTCGATAAGAACGGCCGCATATCAATCTCACCAGCTAGGCGGTCGTCGTCTCGCGTTCTGATAGCGCCGTCCGATCCCGCCTACAGATACAACGGCGGCTCGGCGATGAACAGATCGCGCAGCTTGTGCCAGCAATCCTCGTCGGGAGCGAGAAGGATATAGCCTTTGGCCAGGGCCGGCCGGTAGGGGGCGCCATCGATCAGCCGGCCGAAGCCGCCCGCCTCCTGGTGCAGGTGAACGCCCGGCGCGTGGTCCCAGGGCAGCAGGCGCGTGAACAAGGCGTAGTGGATTTCGCCGAGCACCAGGGAGAGATATTCCTGGCCGACGCAGCGTCGATAGGCCCGGCCCTGACGCTTGCGGAACTCGGCCACAGTGGGGGTCAGCCCGGGACGCTTGGGATTGGCGTAGAGCGCGCCCAGCATATCCCCGGGCAGCAGGGTGCTGTCGGCGACATGCAGCCGCTTGCCCGCGGACCAGGTCCCGGCCCCCTCCTCCGCGCTCAGGGTGATGTCGCGCACCGGATCGTGAATCCAGGACGCACGCGTCCGACCGCCGAGGACATAGGCGACTTGGACCACGAAAAGCGCGCTGCCTTCGGAAAAATTGGTCGTGCCGTCGATCGGATCGATGATCCAGCGTGGCGCCTCGTCGTTCTGCAGCCGCTCCAGCACCGCCGGATCGCGATGCACCGCCTCCTCCCCGACCACGGCCGAATCGGGAACCAGTTCCGCCAGCCGCCGGGTGAGCACGCGTTCGACCGCAAGATCGGCCGTCGTCACGAGGTCGCCGGGACCTTTTTCGTGAATATCGTCCGCCGTCAGTTCGCGAAAGCGCGGCAGAACCTCCTCGGCAGCCGTCTCGCGGATGATCGCGGCGACCAGGTCGATATCGGGCGCCGGAAAGGCTGCGGGAGAAGAGTGGGTCATCCAGACCGGAAACTACCACAAGGGAGGCCCCTGGCCAGCGATCGGCGGCAACAAAAGAATAAAAAAAGGGCCGCGCCATCGGCGCGACCCTTCCCCTTTTCGGTGGTCGGTCGGTCGTAACGGGTGCTTTAGAAGCCGCCCATTCCGCCCATGCCGCCCATGCCGCCCATGCCGCCCATGTCGCCACCGGGCATACCGCCGGCGCCATCATCCTTTTCGGGATGATCGGCGATCATCGCCTCGGTGGTGATCAGCAGACTCGCGACCGAAGCCGCATCCTGCAGGGCCGTGCGAACGACCTTGGTCGGATCGATGATACCGGCCTTGACCAGGTCACGGAACTTGCCCGACTGGGCGTCGAATCCGTAACTGTAGTCCTTCTGTTCCAGCATCTTACCGGCGATGACGGCACCGTCCTCGCCCGCATTCTCGGCGATCTGCCGCGCCGGCGCCTGAAGCGCCTTGCGGACGATCTCGACGCCGACACGCTGGTCGTCGTTGTCGGTCTGCACCTTGTCGAGCGAACGGATGCCGTAGAGCAGGGCCGTGCCGCCGCCAGGGACAATGCCCTCCTCGACAGCCGCACGAGTCGCATGCATCGCGTCTTCGACCCGATCCTTGCGCTCCTTCACCTCGATTTCGGAGGCTCCGCCGACACGAAGAACTGCGACGCCACCAGCCAGTTTGGCCAGACGCTCTTGCAACTTCTCGCGGTCGTAGTCCGAGGAGGTTTCCTCGATCTGCTGGCGGATCTGATTACAACGGGCCGCGATCTCTTTCTTCTTGCCGGTGCCGTCGATGACCGTGGTCTCGTCCTTGTTGATCGAGACCCGCTTGGCCGAACCCAGCATTTCCAGGCCGACGCTCTCGAGCTTGATGCCGAGATCCTCGCTGACGACCTGACCGCCGGTCAGGATCGCGAGGTCCTCGAGCATCGCCTTGCGACGATCGCCGAAGCCCGGGGCCTTGACGGCCGCGACCTTGAGACCACCGCGCAGTTTGTTCACCACCAAGGTCGCGAGGACTTCGCCCTCGACATCTTCGGCGACGATCAGCAGCGGCCGGCCCGATTTCACGACCGACTCAAGCACCGGCAGAAGCGGCTGCAGGGACGAGAGCTTCTTCTCGTGCAGCAGAATATACGGATCGTCGAGTTCGACCTGCATCTTCTCGGGGTTGGTCACGAAATAGGGCGAGAGATAGCCGCGATCGAACATCATGCCTTCGACGACGTCGAGCTCGGTGTGAAGGCTCTTGGCTTCCTCGACCGTGATCACGCCTTCCTTGCCGACCCGCTCCATCGCCTCGGCGATGAAGTCGCCGATCTCGGATTCGCCGTTGGCGGAGATCGTGCCGACCTGCGCGATTTCGATGTTGGTCTTGACCGCGCGCGAGCGCTTGCGGATATCCGCGATCACCGCCTGGACCGCGGCGTCGACGCCGCGCTTCAGATCCATCGGGTTCATACCGGCGGCAACGGCCTTGGCGCCTTCGCGAACGATCGCCTGGGTCAGAACGGTCGCCGTGGTGGTGCCGTCGCCGGCCTCGTCGGACGTCCGGGAGGCAACTTCGCGCACCATCTGCGCGCCCATGTTCTCGAACTTGTCCTTAAGCTCGATTTCCTTGGCGACGGTGACGCCGTCCTTGGTCACGCGCGGGGCGCCGAAGGATTTCTCCAACACCACGTTGCGGCCCTTGGGGCCGAGGGTGACTTTGACCGCGTCGGCGAGAATGTCGACGCCGCGAACCATCCTCCGCCGGGCGTCGTCGCCGAATCTAATGTCTTTCACTGCCATGATATGGCCTCTCTATTCCACGATGCCGAGAATGTCGGATTCTTTCATGATGAGCAGATCGTCGCCGCCGATGCGGACTTCGGTGCCCGACCACTTGCCGTACAGCACCCGATCGCCCTTCTTGACGTCGAGCTTGTCCAGCTTGCCGTCCTCGCCGCGCACGCCGGCGCCGACCGAAACGACCTTGCCCTCCATCGGCTTTTCTTTCGCCGTGTCGGGGATGATGATACCGCCTGCCGTCTTCTCTTCGGCATCGAGCGGCTTGACCAGCACGCGATCGTGCAAAGGCCTGAAGCTCATAGGTAAACCTCTCTAGGATTGCTCTCAATTG
>CAUZWC010000176.1:0-6680 GCA_963583595.1 Alphaproteobacteria bacterium
TGCGCGTGCCTCTGCTTCGACATCTTCGCCGGACAGCCGCGCTCGCCAGTTTTCCAGCCAAGCGTTGATGGCGGAAAGCTCGGCGAACTGGCCCTGCACAGGGATCGCATTGCCACGTACCGCCGTTGCCAAGTGACGGAAAACCAAAGTGAAGTCGGCACCGCCTTGATGCATCGCTGTCAAAAGACCGCCGATCAGTTCGCCATCCGCTGCTTGTTCCGTGGTCAGGCCAATTTTCCGGCGCATTACCGCCGTCCAGTACGCATCATAGCGCGCGGGGGTGGTGTTGATTACATCGGTCAAAATCTCGATCGCGCGGTTCTTGTCGGGATCAATCAACGGGATCAGGGTTTCTGCCAGTCGCGCAAGGTTCCAGCCCAGAATGTCAGGCTGGTTGCCATAGGCGTAGCGGCCTTGGGTATCGATGGAACTGAAGACCGTGTCCGGCGCGTAGGTGTCCATGAAGGCGCAAGGGCCGTAATCGATGGTCTCGCCCGAAATGGTTATGTTGTCGGTGTTCATCACACCGTGGATGAAGCCGATACTCATCCATTTGGCGACCAAAGCGGCTTGTGCTTCGGTGACGGCTTCAAGGAAAGCCAGATAAGGGTTCTCCGCGTCTGCGGCGTCTGGATAGTGGCGGGCGATGGCGTAATCGGCTAGTTGGCGCACCTTCTCTTCATCACCTCGTGCGGCGAAAAACTGCAAGCTGCCCACGCGCATATGACTTGCGGCCACACGTGTCAGAACCCCGCCAGGCAGGGGCGTTTCGCGCTGTACCGTCTCGCCGGTGCTGACGGCGGCCAGCGCCCGGGTCGTGGGCACACCAAGCGCGTGCATCGCTTCACCGATCAGATATTCACGCAGGACTGGGCCTAGCGCCGATTTCCCGTCACCGCCACGCGAGAAGGGCGTGCGGCCTGAGCCCTTGAGCTGGATGTCGCGCCGCTTCCCGTGGACGTCGATAACTTCGCCGAGCAAAAGCGCGCGACCATCACCCAGCTGCGGGCTAAATCCGCCGAACTGATGGCCGGCATAGGCCTGTGCCAGTGGTGCTGCGCCATCCGGGGCGACATTGCCGGAGAAAATACTCGTCCCTGCGTCTGTGTTCAGGACAGCTGGATCTAGCCCGAGCTCTTCTGCCAGCGCGTGGTTCAGCTGCAGAAGTTTTGGTGCTTCTGCCGGTGCCGCGCTGCATTCCACAAAACAGCCTTCGAGACTGCGTGAGAAGCTGTTGTCGAATACGAACTTGGGAAGGGCGGGGCTCAGATTGTTCATGTTTTGGGGTTCCGGTGTCCTGACCTCAAGAAGATGGGATTTTTGCCGAAAATGTCCATGTTAGCCGACACCCGCGCCAGACCCTCTCATAAGGGTTGGACCACCTAACGGGGGCAGGTCACTAAGAGTGCCTTTTCGAGCCGCGCCCGAGCGATCGCGCTCAGGCGGCCGATGTTCAGGGCGCGAGCGATTTTGCTGGGTTCGTCCTCGCCTGCGCCTGGCTGCGGGAAAAGGTGAGGGCCTTGCGCGGCGAAGAATAGGCATTCGGACCGTTTTCCGTTGCAGGGAAGGGGCAGGGGCGGCAGCCTGACGGCTGGCCGGCCTAGGGAGTTGCCGTGAACGCCGTCTTCTTCGCCATCATTCTGATCGCGTTCCTGGTCGCCGCCTTTCGTCAGCTCACCTGGGCGCCGACGGGACCGGATGCCCAGAGTCCGATGGAGGCCTTGTCGGCGGGCATGATCGAGTCGGCAGGTGCCTCGGTCACCCTCGCCATCGGCCTGGTCGGCGTCATGGCGCTGTTTCTGGGTCTGATGAAAGTGGCCGAAGCCGGCGGCCTTCTGACCGTGATCGCGCGGCTGGTGCGGCCTGGCATGGCGCGCCTCTTTCCCGAAGTGCCGCCGGATCATCCCGCGATGGGGGCCATGATCCTGAATATGTCGGCGAATGTTCTGGGGCTCGGCAATGCCGCCACCCCTTTCGGTATCCGGGCCATGCAGGAACTCGACAAGCTCAATCCGGCCAAGGGTACGGCCTCGAACGCCATGATTCTGTTCCTGGCGATCAACACCTCGAGCGTGACCCTCCTGCCGACCGGGGTGATCGCCCTGCGGGCCGCCGCGGGCAGCGCCGATCCGGCGGGGATCGTGCCGACAACCCTCTTCGCGACCTTGTGCTCGACGGTGGCCGCGGTCTTGGCGGTGAAGCTATACCAACGATTCTCGGCCCAGCCGGTTGCGGCGGCGACCGATGCCGAGAATGTTGCCGAACTGGCGGAGGAGGCCGGCGCCGATGCGGCGGCGACGTCGGTCGAAACCCCGACCGGCTATCCAGGCTGGGTTTCGATCCTGACCTTCGCCTGTATCCTGGGGTTCATTCCTCTGACCGTTTTCTACGGCCGCACCATCAGCCCCTGGATCATCCCCGGCCTTGTCGTCGGGCTCCTGGGCTATGGCGTGGTGCGTGGCGTGCGCGTCTACGAAGTCTTCGTCGAAGGCGCGCGCGATGGCTTTCAGGTGTCTATCCGCATCATTCCCTATCTCGTCGCGATCCTGGTTGCCGTCGCCATGTTCCGGGCGAGCGGCGCGATGGATCTGATCGTCCGGCCGCTCGGCGCCGTGACCGCCCTGATCGGCTTGCCCGCGGATGCCCTGCCCATGGCCTTGTTGCGACCGCTATCCGGTTCGGGCGCCTACGGCATCCTGGCCTCCATCATCAACGATCCCACGATTGGTGCCGACAGCTACACGGGCTATCTCGTCAGCACCTTGCAGGGGTCGACGGAGACGACCTTCTATGTCATCGCGGTTTATTTCGGGGCGGTCGGCATCCGCCGGCTGCGCCATGCCTTGCCGGCAGCCTTGACGGCTGACGCGGCAGGGATCGCCGGCGCCGTGATCGCCTGCCTCATCCTCTATGGCTGACGGGGAACGGTTGCTAACCTTCCTGCCGAGCCAGCAAAGGAGGGCAAAATGGATTTGAGTGGGAAGTCCGCGCTGATCACGGGCAGCGCAAGGGGCATCGGGCGGGCGATCGCGGAGCGATTCGTGCGTGCCGGGGCCAAGGTCGTCCTAAACTGCGTGCGTTCGATCGATCAGGCCGAGGCGACCGCCGAGTACCTCCGGGGGAAGGGCGGCGAGGCGGTCGTGATAGCGGCCGATGTGGGCGACAGGGCGGAAGTCCGGCGCCTTGTCCAAGAATCTATCGGGCATTTCGGCGCAATCGATATCGTCGTCGCCAATGCCGGGGTCATCATCGACAAGCCTTTCCTCGAAAACACCGAGGAGGATTGGCACAACGCCACCCATAACATGCTCGACGCCTATTTCCATCTCTCCCAGGCCTGCCTGCCGCATATGATCGAGCGCGGCCATGGCCGCTTGTTGGCGACGACCTCGATCATCTCCGAGAAATACGATTTCGGGCCCAACAAGATGGGGGTCTGCACGGCCGCGAAGGCGGGCATTGCGAATATGATGCGGGCTATCGCGACGGAGGTCGCGGACAAGGGCGTGACGGTCAACGCTGTGTCGCCGGGCTATATCGCGACGGAAATGTTTGAGACCATCGACCAAGCCGGGAAGGACGCCGCCATCAGAATGATTCCGATGGCGCGCTACGGCGATCCGATGGACGTGGCGAATGCCATGTGCTTTCTCGCCTCCGACGAAGCCGCCTATATCACCGGCCAGACGATCCGGGTGAATGGCGGCATGTTCATGGGGTGAGGGGAAAAACATGAGCGAGAACGCAAGGAAACACCGCATCGCGGTCATCGCCGGCGACGGCATCGGCACCGAAGTCGTGCCGGAAGGCATCCGCGCCTGCGAGGCGGCGGGCCGGCGTTTCGGCATCGAGTTCGACTGGACCTCGCTCGATTGGAGCTGTGCGCGCTACCGTGAGACCGGGCGCATGATGCCCGAGGAGGGGATCGAGCAGCTCAAGGAATTCGATGCCATCTTTCTCGGCGCGGTCGGCCTGCCGGGCATTCCGGATCATGTTTCGCTTTGGGGCCTGCTGATTCCAATCCGCCGGGCGATGCGACAATACGCTAATGTCCGCCCTGTCAAACTGCTGCCCGGCGTGCGCTCCCCCCTGGCGGATCGCAAGCCGGAGGATATCGACTTCGTCGTCGTGCGCGAGAACAACGAAGGCGAATATTCGGAGATCGGCGGCCGCCTCTATGTCGGGACGGAGGAGGAGATGGTCGTGCAGGAGACCATCTTCACCCGCAAGGGCGTGGATCGCATCATGCGCTATGCCTTCGAATTGGCAGATACCCGCGCCGCTAAACACGTCACCTCCGCAACAAAATCCAACGGCATCATTCACACCATGCCCTATTGGGATGAGCGGTTTGCGGCGATGGCCGCGAACTATCCCGGGATTTCGACGGACCAGTACCATATCGATATTCTGACGGCCCATTTCGTCCAGCATCCGGATTGGTTCGACGTGGTCGTGGGCAGCAATCTTTTCGGCGATATTCTTTCCGATTTGGGGCCGGCGGTGGCCGGCAGCATCGGCATCGCAGCCTCCGGCAATATCAACCCCGAGGGCGACCTGCCCTCGATGTTCGAGCCGGTGCATGGCTCGGCCCCCGATATCACGGGCCAGGGCATCGCCAATCCGATCGGGCAGATCTGGTCGGGTGCGATGATGCTCGAAACCTTGGGCCATGCCGATGCGGCCAGCGCGATCGAGGACGCCATCGCCAGGAGCGTCGCCGAGGGGACGAAAACCCGCGATCTGGGCGGCACGGCGACGACCGAGGAGGTCGGTCGGGCGATCGAGGAAGAGATCGCGCGCGCGGGGTGAGCGAAAGGCGCCTGCCGTCGATCGTCGTCCATGCGGATTGCAGCTCCAGCCCGGCAAGCGGTGGTGCGTCATGGCCTGATATGGGCCGGACGGGCGCTACAGCGCGATGGCGCCCCGCTTGGTCGGGGAAGCGGGCGATTTCCTGGCTGGAATGGCTCATGCGGCAGGCGAGGGTAGAACCGCCTTCGTCGGTTTCAACTTTCCGCTCGGTCTGCCCGCAGCCTATGCCGACAGGGCGGGAATCGGTTTCTTTGGCGAGCTTCTTCCTAGGCTGGGAGAGGGCTAATGGGCCGATTTTTTCGAGGTTGCCGCGGCCGTATCGGAAATAGGGCCGCGTCGGCCCTTCTATCCGAAAGAGTCGGTCGTGAAGGGCGGCGCGCGGCAGGACTGGTTGGCCGAAGCGTTGGGATTGCCGGATAGGGCAAGTCTGCATCGGCCCTGCGACCTTGCGACGGAATTCCGCCGAGCGGCCTGCCCGATGTTCTGGACCCCGGGCGCGAACCAGGTCGGCAAGGGCATGATCGCAGGGTGGCGCGATTGCCTGCAGGCGGCATTGCGCGATCCGAACCCAGACCTTGCGCTTTGGCCCTTCCACGGCCCGTTGTTCGACTTTCTGCAATCGCGACAGATCATCGCTGCAGAGACTTATCCTGGCGAATGCTATGGCCATCCGGGCGTGGCTTTCCCCAGACAAAACGCCGGTGGCCCGAGCGGAAAACGGGTCCGGGCCAGCCGGGCGGCCAATGCAGGCCCGTTGCTCGGCTGGGCCGAGGGGGCGGGTGTCGAACTGGATGCCGATTTGATCGGTGCGATCCGCGATGGCTTCGGCGAGGACGCGGCGGGGGAGGACCGATTCGATTCGGTCATCGGTCTGTTCGGCATGTTGAACGTCCTTCTCGGACGCCGCTCGCCGGGCGACCCGACGGACCCGGTTGCGCGGGCAATCGAAGGCTGGATACTGGGGCAGACCTACCCAGCTCGATGATTGCCCGGAGCGCCAAAGTGTTCGAACTCGATCCGCGCCTCGCTGAGGACACGGCGGAAGTCTGTCGCCTCGCCCTCTGTCGCGTCCTGCTTTCGCGCGACGGAAACTATCCCTGGCTGATCCTGGCGCCGGAGCGCCCGGGCATCCGCGAAATACGGGAACTCGAGCCGATCGACCGGGCGGGCTTGATGGACGAAATCATGCGCGCCACCGATGCGCTCGCACTGCTCTACTCCCCGCATAAGATCAACGTCGCGGCCTTGGGGAATGTCGTCCCCCAACTGCATGTCCATGTAATCGCCCGGTTCACGGAGGATGCCGCCTGGCCCAAGCCGGTTTGGGGCGCGGCCCCGGCCTGTGCCTATGAGCCTGCTGCGCTGGAGAGCCGGCTGGCCGAGTTGCGGGCGGCCTTTGCCGACTGACATTGCATCGGGCGCGGGCGCGGCCTAGATCATGGGCGAAACGCAGCGCGGGAGGATCGAAGAATGGCGATAAAAATCGGTTACAAGCAGCTCGTCGCGGAGGCCGAGGCCGAGATCAAGGCCTATACGGCCGAAGAAGCCAAGGCCAAGCTCGGCGACGAGAACGTCCAGTTCATCGACGTCCGGGATGTGCGCGAGCTTCGGCGTGACGGCAAGGTGCCCGGCGCCTTTCATGCGCCGCGCGGCATGCTCGAATTCTGGGTCGATCCCGAGAGTCCCTATCACAACGATATTTTCAGCTCCGGCAAGGAGTTCGTGCTGTTCTGCGCCGCTGGATTGCGCTCGGCCCTGGCGACCCAGCAGCTGCAGCGCATGGGCCTGGCGCCGGTCGTCCATATCGACGGCGGCTTCGCCGCCTGGCGCAAGGCCGGCGGGCAGATCGAGGAGCCGGAGAAGAAGAG
>CAUZWC010000177.1:0-6588 GCA_963583595.1 Alphaproteobacteria bacterium
GAAGGCGAGACCGACAAGGAAATCCTCTCCATCGTCCTCAACAACATCCGCACGGCCGACCAGACCATCGGCGATATCAAGGCCCAGGCGGCCGCCCTGACCATCGGCGAGAAGCGTCTGACGGCTCTGCTCGAACGCTACGGCCGCGACACGGTCGAGGACTGCATCGTCGAATTGCGCGCCCGCGCCGCGCGCCAGATGCGGGCCAAGATCGAGCGCATCCCCGACGGCGAATACGAGGGCGAAAGTTTCCTCGATTCGGACGGCGTGGTGAACGAGCCCCTGCGCGTCTCCCTGAAGGTGAAGATCGAGGGATCGGAGATGTATGTCGATCTCTCAGGATCGAGCCCGCCCTGCATGGGGCCGATGAACTGCGTCATCGCGACCACCCGCTCGGCCGTCTATATCGGCATGAAGCATATTTTTCCGGACGTGCCGCTCAACGCCGGTACCTTCGATCCGATCCATATCGAGGACCCGGTCGGCACCTTCCTCTACGCCAAATACCCGAAGCCGGTCTCGGGCTGCGCGGCCGAGGTCAGCCAGCGCATCTGCGAGGCCGTCTTCGTCACCATGGCCCAGGCCATTCCGGAGCTGTCCTTCGCCGCGCCGGCCGGGACCAGCGGCAATTTCGCCCTGGGCGGCATTGACGAGCGGAAGGACAAGCCCTTCGTCATGTATCTCTTCTCGGGCGGCGGCTATGGCGGCTGGAACGGCGGCGACGGCATCGCCAACGGCTGCTCGACCATCGGCATTTCCAAAATACAGCCGCTCGAGGTGATGGAGCAGTTTTATCCAATCCAATTCGAGCAATACGCCCTGCGCGAAGGCTCGGGCGGGGCGGGCGAGCATCGCGGCGGCTTCGGCATCGACTACAAAATCCGCCTGCGCAGCGGCGGCGCGGTCGCTTCCTTCGTGATGGATCACGGCCGGTCCGGCCCGCTCGGCGTGCTGGGCGGAGAGGACGGCGCGCCCAATCGCATCAAGGTCAAACGGGAGGGCGAGCCCGACTACAGCCCAGCCCATTTCTCCAAGGACCAGGGCATCCGAATCCTGGCCGGCAATCTGATCTCGGTCTCCACCCCCGGCGGCGGTGGTTACGGCGACCCGCTCAAGCGCGATCCGGCCAAGGTGGCCGAGGACGTTCGGCTGGGCTATTACACGGTTGGGCAGGCGGCCGATCTCTGGGGAGTGGTGCTGGACCCCGAGTCGCTGACGATAGACGATGGCGCGACCGCCGATCTGCGCAGCCGGATGGCTGTTCGAGCCGCCGAATAGAGGGAGCTTCCGTCATGACCCGTGTCTTCCCCGAGAAGGGTATTCCCTGGGCCGATCTGAAGGCCGAGGTGCTGGAGGTCCAGAAGGACGATCCGAAATGGCGGGAAGGGCGGATGCTCATGTCCTGCTATTTCGTCGACGATGCGCTGATGGACATGACGCGCGAAGCCTACGGCATGTTCCTGCTGGAGAACGCGCTCTATAGCGGCGCCCAGGCCAAGGCGCGCAAGGTCGGCTTCGCCACCATCACCCAGTTCGAGGACGAGATCATCAAAATGGCCCTGGAGATTCTTCAGGGCCCCGAGGGCGCGGCCGGCAACACCACGACCGGCGGGACAGAAAGCATCCTCTGCGCGGTCAAGGCGGCGGTCGAATACGCCAAGGCCGAATGCGACATTCCCGGCACGCCGCGCCTGCTGCTGCCCTTCACCGCCCATCCGGCCTTCAACAAAGCGGCCTGGATGATGGGCTTGGAGGTGACGCGCGTTCCCGTGAAGGCGGACGGGCGCGCCGATGTTGCGGCTATGCGCGCGATGGTGGACGAGAACACGATCCTGATGGTCGGCTCGGCGCCCTGCTATCCCTTCGGCGTGATCGACCCGATCCGGGACCTGACGGAGATCGCGGCCGAACACGGTGTCTGGTTCCATGTCGATGCCTGCGTCGGCGGCTATCAGGCGCCCTTCGTGCGCAAGCTGGGTTATCCGGTGCCCGAGTTCGAGTTCAACATCCCGGGCGTTTGGTCGATGAGCGCCGATCTGCACAAAAACGGTTTCGCCGCCAAGGGCTGCTCGACCATCCTCTACCGCGACGCCGCGCTCAAGGATTACGCGACATTCCGCTTCGAGGATTGGCCCTATGGCAGCTACACCACGGCGACAGTGGTCGGCTCGCGCACCGGCGGCGCCCTGGCGGCGGCCTGGGCGGTGATGAAATATCTTGGCGAGGACGGCTATCTCGACGCGGTCGGCACGATCATGGAGATCAAGAATCAGATCGTCGGCGCGGCCGACGCGATCGACGGCATCTACGTGCCCTGCGATCCCGATGTCGGCCTGATCACCATGCGCTCGGACGAGTACGACATCCACGCCGTCGCCGATGCGATGCTGGAACGCGGCTGGCTGATGGGCCGGGGGCGCGAGCCGCGCTCGATCCATGTCGCGGTCCATCCGATCCATGCCAAGGCGATGAACGGCTTTCTGTCCGATCTATCGGGCGCGGCCGAGGCAGTGCGCAGCGGTGCTTTCGCCGGCTCTGGCCAGGAGGCGATTTACGCCGGTTAGAATAGGGTCATGACAGACAGTCCCGAATGGGAAGTGCCGTAAGGGTTGCGGCCCGAGCCGGGCGATTTCGCCTTCGTTCTCGACAATGTCCTGAATGCCGTCGTCGCGTTGCGCGCCGAGGTGCCGGACGATGCTTTCACCGCTTCGGTTCTGGGACCGAAAGGGCGGGCAATGCCGTGCTGATTGATCCGAGCGGACTGGCCGTCACCGTCGGCTATCTGGTGACGGAAGCCGAGACAATCTGACTGACGACCAATGACGGCGCGGCCTGCGCCGCCCATGTCGTGGGCTACGACTTCGCCAGTGGCATGGGATTGGTTCAGGCCCTGGGGCGGCTGGATGCGCCCCATCTGGACTTGGGCGACGCGGCGTCCCTGCGCGGGGGCGATACCGTGGTCGCCGCCGGCCATGGCGGGCGTGCTGGGGTGCTCGAAGTCTATCTCGTTTCCACGCGCGAATTCGCCGGCTATTGGGAATATCTGCTCGACGAGGCGCTGTTCACCGCCCTGGCCCATCCCCATTGGGGCGGCAGCGCCCTGATCGCGCCGGGCGGCAACCTGGTGGGCATCGGCTCGCTCCTGGTCGTGGAGTCGCGCGGGCAGGGTCGCAAGATGCAGGGCAATATGTTCATGCCCATCGACCTGCTTCACGCCGTGCGCGAGAACCTCATTCTCCACGGCCGTTCGACACGGGCGCCGCGGCCTTGGCTCGGCACCTACACGGTGGACACCGAGGCTGGGCCCCGTGGTGGCGGGCCTTGCGCCCGAGGGGCCGGGCGAGGCGGCGTGGCTGGAAACCGGAGATCTGGTGGTCGAGGTGGCGAGCAAGCGCGTGCGCGACCTGACCCAGATGATCCGGGCCGCCTGGGGCCAGGGCGATGCTGGTGTCGAGATCGCGCTGACCCTGCTGCGCGCGGGAGAGGTCATGCGCGTGACGGTCTAGACCAGCGACCGCGTGGTCCGACTCAAGCGACCCCGCTTGCACTGACCGGGTTTCTGTCCGCTACGTCTTCTCCGGCTTGCGGCGGCTGCCATAGCGGATGTTCAGGTAGTTGCCGGCAAAGATGACGACCGCGCCGAGCAGAACATAGGGGTCCAGCACTTCGTCATAGGCAAGCCAGCCGACAACGGCGATCAGCGGTAGACGCATGAAATCCAGCGGCGCGACGAGCGAGGCATCGGCCAGAAGGAAGGCCTTGGTCAGGCAGAAATGCGCCGTGATTCCCACCACGCCGACCGCCAGAACCCAGGGCCAGAGGGCCGGCGAAGGCGTGATCCAGCCGGGCAGGGAAGTCGCCATGCCCAGGGGAAGTTGAATCAGATTCATGTAGAAAACGATGGTGAAGGCGCTGTCCGTGCGGGTCAGGTATTTGGTCAGCGCGAAGGCGGTGGCGTAGCAAAAGGCCGTGGCCAGGACGACGAAGGCCGCCGGATCGACCGCTGCGCTGCCCGGTCGCAGGATGATGATGATGCCGGCGAAGCCGATCAGGATCGACACGGCGCGCATCTTGTCGATTTTCTCCCCCAGAAAGAGGGCCGCCAACAGCGCGGTCCAGAGCGGCGTCGTGAACTCGATGGCGAAGACCTCGGCCAGGCTGATGACCGAGATGCCGTAGAACCAGCCCCATTGGCCGGCGAAATGGATCGTGTTGCGGATCAGATGGGTCTTGAGCTTGGTCGTCCGCAGGATCGAGGGCAGCCGCCGTCCGGCCAGCACGAGCAGGATCGCCGTGGCGACCGCGCTGCGGAAGAAGACGATCTCGAAGGCCCCGATCTCGGCCGAGAGCTCGCGCCCGGCGATGGCCATCAGGGCGAAGGAGGCGAGTGCCCCGCTCATCCAGAACAGGGCGCGCAGGGTGCCTTCCGGCGTGCCGGCGGTGAGCCCCTTCATTACGAGGCTGGCAGGGAAATTTCGATCCGCCCTTTAAGATAGGGAACGCAGCGCCCGGACAGAATCACCCGGTCGCCGCGCGGCTCGCAGCGGATCTCGGGCTCGCGTGACGAAAGCTGGCGCGCGATCAACCTATCGCGGCCCAGGCGATCGGCCCAATAGGGCGCGCTGGTGCAATGGGCCGAGCCGGTCACCGGATCCTCGTCCTCGCCCACGGCCGGACAGAAGGTGAGGCTGACGAATTCGACCGCGTCCCCCGGCGCGGTCGCCAGAATATTGACCTGGCGTTCCTTGATCAGCCGGTAGTCGGGAGCAAGGGCGCGTAGCCGGGCCTCGTCGGAATAGACCAGCATGCGGTATTCGATACGGTGGATCGGGTCCATGCGGAAGCAGGCGACCGGGTCCGGACCCACGGCCTCAACGATCTCCGCCGGGGCGGGCTCCGGGCACGCCGGCACGGCGGGGAAGTCCATGAGCAGAAGATCGCCGTCGCGTTCCACCGGAAGGGGGCCGAGCGAGCCCTCGAACACGAGAGAGTCGCCAGTCTCGCCGCACCGTTCGAACACCACCCAGGCGGCGGCCAGGGTTGGATGGCCGGCCAGATCGACCTCCATCGCGTCGTCGAGGACGCAGACCACCGTCGGCCCGCCCGTGAACAGCCGCTCGGCGAAGGCGCCGAGCTTGTAGATGGGCAGGGTCAGGCGCGTGCGGCCCAAGCCTTCAAGCCGAGGTCGGGGCGGATTGGCCGCGAGGCGGAAGCTGCAGCAGTTCGGCGGCGCGGGCCGGCTCGGCCGGCTCGCCGTCCAACTCGCGGATAATCCGCACGGCCTTTTCCACGAGCTGTCCGTTGCTCGCGAATTCGCCCTTGCCCAGGTACATGTTGTCTTCCAGCCCGACCCGGCAATGGCCGCCCAGATTGACGAGCTCGGCAACCATCGGAAACTCGAATCGGGAAATGCCGAACCCGGCGAAGATTGCGCTCTTCGGCAGCAGGCTCCTCATGTACTGGGCCGCCGCCGGGGTGGCCGGCGAGGCCCAGGGAATGCCGAGGCAGAGTTGGAACAACGGCGGGTCTTCGATCAAGCCCTCTTCCATCAACTGTTGGGCGAAACGGATATGGCCGCTCTCGAAGACCTCGATCTCCGGTTTCACGCCGAGATCGCGGATATTCTTGGCCATGACCCGCAGATGGGCCGGAGTGTTCATGAAGACCTGTTCGCCGAAATTGAAGGTGCCGACGTCCAGCGTGGCGATATCCGGGCGCAGTTCCTCGATATGCTTCAGGCGCTCGATCGGGGATTTGAGGGTTGTGCCCGGCCCGGCGATCTGGGGGTCGTCGTCGCCCGGCACGAAGCGCGCGCCTTCGCCCGTGGTCAGGTTGATGATGATGTCGGAACCGGCGTCGCGCAGCCGCTCGACGACCTCGCGGAAGAGGGCCGGATCGCCCGTCCGCGCGCCCGTCTCCGGATCGCGTACATGGATATGGGCAACCGCCGCGCCGGCCTGGCGCGCATCCAGGCAGGCCTGGGCGATCTGCTTGGGCGTGATCGGAAAATCGGGATGCTTATGGAAGTTCTGGTGTGAGCCGGTCACGGCGCAGGTAATGACGACATCGCGAGCCATCGGTTTCCCCCTCGGTTCTGCAATGGAATTCGTTCGGCGGCGAGCCTAGCCCAGCGTCAGGCTCGGGCCAACTGCGTAGCGTGGCGATTGTCAGCGATCTCGGATGAGTACGTGGATCATGTATCCGGTCCAGCCGGCGCCGGCCAAACTACTGGCGAGCAACAGTGCCACTCGATCCGGCCCGACCACGATGGCTGAGACGGAGAACATGACGATGCCGAAGCACGAGGCGACGAAGGCAATGGCATAGATGCTGAAAATCACCAGATCGAGCTTCGACAAGCCCGTAAAGGATCTAGATGTGCCCGAAGGCCCGATTCTGGCCGACGGGTTAAGGGGGCGAACTAAGGCCCGGTTGATCAGAACCGCTCCAATCAGAAGATCTAATGAAGTGATCACGTGAAGCAGGTTCCACAACGCGGGTTGCCACGAGCAAGATCACGGGCGTCTGAAAAAACGCCAGCCAGATCGGTGGCGCTCGACGGGCCAGACGGTCGAATTCAAGTTGCGA
>CAUZWC010000178.1:0-6553 GCA_963583595.1 Alphaproteobacteria bacterium
AACCAGAACATGATCAGGCGGTCCAGGCGGTCGCGTTTGGCATCGCTCATTTTCGGTTCCCGTAGTGTGTGTAAACGGGGGCGAGGGCGAACCCCTCACCCTCCCATCGCTGACGCGACGGGCCCCACCTTCTCCCTAAGGGAGAGGGGATAAAGCGCTTCCGCATAAACCCTCTCCCATAGGGAGTAGGGTGGCGCCGCAGGCGCCGGGTGAGGGGTTCTGTCAGGCCGCTTGGCCGCTCGAGCCGGCATCGGGCCGCCGTTATTCCGCGACCTTGGGCAGACGGTCACGGATGGCGGGGTGGGGCATCTTGTACCAAGGTTGCCTGTCGATGCGCGGCGTCCATTCCCCGCTGGCCTGGAGGGCGCGGACATGGGCCGCCATCTCCTCCAGGGTGCAGAACCACACGCCCTCATGCCCCTTCATGTATTCGACCAGCTCGCCGATCCAATGGGCGCGGGCCAGTCGGCCCGAGACCAGCGGGTGCCAGACGCTCATCCACATGCCGCCGTAACGGTAGGCGGCATCGAACTCGTCCTTGTAGAGGCGGTAAGCGTCGGACGGCGCTTTGGGACTCATGAAATAGTTGAAGTCGCGCCAGACCATGTAATTGGGCCAGTCGTCCAGCCCGTGGGCGCAGGGGATCTCGACCACCCGTCCCTTGCCGTTGTCCATCTCGTAGGGGATGTCGTCACCGAGCAGCGAGCTTTCGTAGAGGAAGCCGTACTCGACCAGAAGGTCCAAGGTGTGGCGCGAATTGGCATGGGTCGGGCTGCGATAGCCGACGGGTTTCTTGCCCGTGAAGCTTTCGAGAATCTCGATGCCGCGGACCACCGTCTCGCGCTCGGCCTCCGGGGTCTGTTTATTCGGGTCGTCGTGGAGATAGCCGTGATGGCCGATCTCTGCGCCCGACTCGATCATCATCCGCATCGTTTCCGGATAGTTCTCGGCGACCCAGCCGGGCACGAAGAAGGTGAGGGGCACCTCCGCCGCGTCGAACATGTCGATCAGGCGCGGCACACCGATCTCGGGCCCGTAGCGCATCAGGGAAACCGATGCGACATGGTCGTCCACCTGGTCGAGCCAGTTGATATGGGCCGTCGAATCGGCGTCCACATCGAAGGTGAAGGCGACGGCGCATTTGGCGCCGTTGGGCCAGGGAATCGGATTGCGGATCATGGCGCGGCTCCCCCCGCTGGTGTGCCGGAGAATCATAGGTCGACGCCGAATGGGGGACAATGCATGGCGGCCTTGAGGCTTCGTGAATTGCGCTTTTCTGTCCGAGTCTACAGGATGCGCGGCAACAAGGTCTGCCTGAAACTGCCAGCGAAACCCCGCCATGCGCTTCGACAAGAGCCGCCGCAATGTCGCCCTGCTGGCCGTCTGCCAAGCCTTCGGCATGGCCAATGGATCAATCGCCATGGTGACGGCGGGGCTGGTCGGGCATTGGCTGCTGGGTGAGGACAAGACCCTGGCGACCCTGCCGCTGGGCCTGCAGTTCCTCGGCACCACCCTGTTCATGGTGCCGGCCTCCTTGATCAGCATAAGTATCGGCCGCCGCCTGGGTTTCATGATCGGCTCGGTCATGGGCTTCGTCGGCGGGGCGATCTGCACCTGGGCGATCTACGAGGCCAGCTTTCTGTTGTTCTGCCTCGGCTGCTTCATCATGGGCGGGCTGTTCAGTACGATTATGCTCTATCGCTTCGCCGCGGTGGACACGGCCGACGAGAAGTTCCGCGCGAAGGCGATCAGCATGGTGCTGCTGGGCGGCATCGCCGCCGCCGTGCTCGGCCCGACTCTCAGCCGGGGAACGATCGACCTGCTGGCTCCTGTCGCCTTCGCCGGCTGCTATGCGGCGGTGATGGTCTTAACCGCCATCGTCACCTTGGTCCTGGCCTTCCTGGATATTCCGGCGGCCAGCGCGGAGGAACGGCGCGATACCGGGCGGCCGCTCCTGACCATCCTGCGCCAGCCGCGCGCCGCCGTGGCGGTGGCCGGGGGCGCCATCGCCTATGCCGTGATGGTTCTGGTGATGAGCGCCACGCCGCTCGCCATGGTGGCCAGCAACCACGGCTTCAACATCACGACCCATGTCATTCAGTGGCACGGGTTGGGCATGTACCTGCCAAGCCTGTTCTCGGGCCAATTGATCAACCGTTTCGGCTCGCTCAACATCATGACCGCGGGCGCAGTGCTGTTCATCGGTGCGGCCGTGGTGGCCCTCGTCGGCATCGATGTCGAGTATTTCTTCGTCGCCCTGATCCTGCTGGGGGTCGGCTGGAATTTCATGTTCGTCGGCTCGACCAACCTGCTGACCTATAGCTACGAGCCGCGCGAGCGGGGCAAGGTCCAGGGCTTCAACGATTTCCTGATCTACGGCTCCGTCACGGTCTCGGTCGGCGTCTCGGGCGCCCTGCAGAACGGCTTCGGCTGGGATGCGGTGAATTACGGCATGCTGCCGGTGATCGCCCTAGCGCTCGGCCTGGTGATCTGGCTGCGCATCCATCTCGCCCGGGCGCCCTTGGCGGCGGAGTAGGGCGCGCCTCAATCCGACGACGTGCGAACCTCGCCCTTCGTCCTTCGACAGGCTCAGGATGAGGAGGATCAGGATGCGGAGGTTCAGCATGAAGGCGAACGGGAAGCTACTCTACCGCACGACCTCGACTTTGCAGATCAGGCCGGCCGCGTCGAAATAGGCGCCGCCGGACCAGATCGTTCCTGCTTGAAACTGGTCGCGGGTTAGGGCTTTCGCACGATCCTCCGCAGCGAAGAAAACCGCGCCGGCCGCGAGCGCGGCACGGAGGATCGAAAATCAGCATGCGAGGATGGGTGGGCCCCCCGCGGCCCGAACATAAAAACTTAGGATCAGCTGGAGGCATCGCGAAACACAATTAACGAGTTGCGCCGGGACTCATTTTCCGGCGCGGCGAAGGCGAAGCGCTCTGAAAACCCGCCCGTCATGCACGGCCCAGCCCATCAGCACTGCGCTGGGTGGAATTAGGAAGGTGACGAGCAGCAGATTGGCGGCCCGCGCCAGCACCCCGAAATAGATCAGATAGCCGGCCGCGGTCGACACCACGGCAAGGGCGGCGAGCGCGCCGGCGGGAGGGCGACCGGCACGCCTTCGAGGGCCAGGGCGGTGGGGAGATCATGACGAGGTTCGAGCCGCAGAGCATCCCGCAGGCGGCCACGGCGCTGGGCATGGCGGCGAAACGGCGGCCGATGACCCCGGGGCGATGGGATAGGACAGGGAGGCCGCGACGACGACGATCTGGCCGAGGATGGAGCCGGTCAACCGCCCAAAGCCTTGGGCCCGATCATCGCGACCACCCCGGCGAAGCCGATGGTAATGCCGAAACTCTTGCGCGCGCTCAACCACTCGTCGCTGGTCAGGGCATGGCCGGCGAGCCACTGTGAAGAAGGAGGTCGTCGCGTTGAGGATGGCGGCCAGCCCTGCATCGATATGTCCCTGGCCCCAGGTGATATCAGGCTGAAGGGCAGGGCGTTGTTGAGCAGGCCCATGACGAGGAAGGCGAACCAGGCGCGCGGTGCGCGCGGCAGGGCAAGGCCGGCGAAACGCGCATCCAGACAAGCAGGGTAAGGGCGGCGAGGGCCAGTTCGACGAAGAGGAAGATGCCGCCCCAGAGAACGGAAAGAATGGCGATCAGAACCCATTCCGTCGGGCCCATGCGAAATTGGGGCACGAATTCTCTCCGATCCCGGTTTCGTTGGAGAGTTACGGCCGCCGGAAGATGAGTGCGCTATCCGGCGCTTGCGCCCGAACTCGGGTCGCGGGCATGGGCGCGGGCGGCTAGGATACGGACAAGATCGCTTTGGGGGCGGGGGACGAACACAGCATGCAGTTACAACGGCGGACCGGCCTTGTCGGCCTAACCTTCATTGCGTTGAGCGGGATGCTCAACTCGGGCTGGCTCTTCGCGCCCCATCTGGTGGCCCAGCAGACCGGCCCGGCGGCGCTCGTTTCCTGGGTCATAGGCGGGGTCGTGATGATGTTTCTCGCCCTGACCTTCGCCGAGGTGGCGCCCATGCTGCCGGTCGCCAGGGGGCTCGCTCGCGTCCCCTATTTCAGCCATGCGGCCCCCTGGCCGGGGTCGCGATGGGTTGGAGACCGCCTGGGTGGGCTACGCCACGACGGCGCCGATCGAGGTGCTGGCGATGATGCGCTATATCGTCAACTATTTTCCCCTCGTTCACGAGCCCGGCAGCCAATTGCTGACGCCGGCCGGCTAGGCCGTCGTCATCGCGTTCCTGGCGGTCATGGTGCTGATCAACGCTTGGGGGTGGCCTTGTTCGCGCGGATCAACACGGGAATAACCTGGCTCAAACTGGCCGTGCCCCTGTTCGTCGCCGGGGCGATCCTGACCGTGCAGTTCGAGGGCGTCAATCTCGCTACCCTGTCCTTCAGCCATGCCTTTCGCGCACGCCTGTCGTTCGATGTCGTGGCGAGCGAGTTGCGCGGCGCCCGGGCGGCCCTGGGGTGAGCCAAGTCGGCAAGACTCCCATGGCCCCGGCCAAGCGCCCTGACCTGTCGGCCAATCCGCTGATCTGGTCGGCGGCGATGCCCATTGCCTTCGTCCTGCTATGGACGACCGGCTTCACCGGCACCCGGCTGGGCCTACCTTATGTCGAGCCGGCGACCTTCCTGGGCCTGCGCTTCGGTCTAGCGGCCCTGTTCATGTTGCTAATTTCCCTGGCGTTCCGTGCGCCCTGGCCGAAGGATCCCGGCGCGATCTGGCGCACGGCCGTCACCGGCCTCCTGATGCACGGCGCCTATCTCGGATTCGCTTATTTCGCGATGGCGCGCATGCCAGTCGCCCTAGTTGCGCTTATCGCCTCGCTCCAGCCGCTGCTGACCGCGACCCTGGTTGGCAGGGTCCTGGGCGAGCGGGTGACGCGGCGCATGTGGGCTGGTTTCCTGCTCGGCTTCGCGGGGGTCGTCCTGGTCGTTCTGCGCGAACTCGATCCCTTCGCCGTGGAGGCGGAATTCGAAGGGCTGATCTTCTCGCTCCTCTGCCTGCTCGCCATTACCCTTGGCACCCTGTGGCAGAAGAAGCACGGCCAGGCCATGGATATGCGCACGGGCCAGACAATCCAGCTCGGCGCGGCGGCGCTGGCCGTCACCCTGGTCGCGCTGCTGGTAGAGGACAATCATGTCGACTGGACCTGGACCTTCGCCGGCGCGCTGACCTGGCTAACTCTAGGCATGTCCGTCGGCACCTTCAGCCTGCTCTATCACCTGATCCGGCGCGGCTCGGCGGCCCGGGTCGCCAGCTTGTTTTATCTGGTGCCCGGCGTGACCGCGGTTGAAGCCTATTTCATGTTCGGGGACAAATTGGGTCTAACCGCGATCCTGGGCATGGCCCTGGCGGCCTTCGGCGTCGCCCTGGTCATCCGGCCAGCGAGGGCGGGTGCCAAAATATGAACGGGTAGGGAGGGAAGGATGACCACGACAATCGAAATTCCGCTGGAGCCGCTGAACCATGAGGCTTTCGCGCCCTACGGCATGATCGTGGGCGAGTTGCCCAAGACGCCGGATTGGGCACGGCCGGGGCTGGATGCCTGGAAGATGCGGTTCGATGCCGAGGGGCGGACCGAGTTGCGCATCATGCGCTATCACCGCCAACCGCCGGAATTCTTCGCGATGGAACGGCATGTGACGGTGACCGAAAGCCGCATGCCCCTGGGCGGCGCGCGCGCAATCATGGTGGTTGCCCCCGTGACCGACAACTGCGATCCGGAGGCCTATCCGGCGCCCGGCACCGCGCGGGCCTTTCTGTTGGACGGCACCCAGGGTCTGATGCTGTGGCGCGGCACCTGGCATGCTCTCGACTGCTTCACCCTCGGTCGAGATTCCAGCGATTTCGCTTTCATCAGCGAGGTGGAAACCGAGGATGAGATTGAAATGTCCACGGAAGCGGTGAGCCGCGAGCGCACCCAGATCGTGAACTATCTCGAAGTCATGGACACGCGCTTCAAGGTGGTCGATCCGAAGGGCCTGGCGTTACCGGACCGGCTTTAGGCGAACTTCAGTGTGGCGTTGTGCCAATCACCCTTCGAGACGTGCGCTTTGCGCGTGTGGCCGACCGGATCGGCCCGATTGCCGAGCGAGTCATCGACGCCGTCCGCAAGACCTCAAGCTTGATGGGGGATGCCCGCGCCGGGCGTCGAGGCGGCGTTTCGTGATGGTTCCGGCCCTTCTGATCGGTGAAGAATGGCGATAGGGTTTGATCTGAAACCTCGGCTACGGCGGGACTTTTGATAGAAGGGAGGACGGCATGACCTGCAACGGAGTGCTCGACATCGAATGGACGGACGAACAGCGCCGCGCCTATGACGAAGACGGCATCCTGATCGTCGACAAGCTGATCGAGTCGGATTTTGCGGAGACCCTGCGCGAGCGTTTCGCGCCCATTTTCGCCGGCAAGTTCGAGACCGGCACGACGCCGGACCATTTTCCGACCAAATTCGCCGAGGGTGACGACACGCCGGCGACCCGCTGGATGGCCAATCCCTGGCGGGCCGACCATACCCT
>CAUZWC010000179.1:0-6503 GCA_963583595.1 Alphaproteobacteria bacterium
CCACCTGACCCCGCCCCTTACCCGGGCCGAAAGCTACGGCCCGCTCAAGGATCTGGAACAACTAGTCGACGAATATTACGAGGCCGCCGGGGTCGATCCCCGCCGTCTCAAACTGCTGGGCCGCCAGATCCTCGAATTGAGCGAGCATATCGGGCTGGACAAGGATTGCGGGATCGACGCCGGGGAAGAGGAAAACTCGGCTCTCCAGAAACTGGACAACTACCTCTGCGAGCTGAAGGAAATGCAGATCCGCGACGGGCTGCATATCTTCGGCGCCTCGCCGGAGGGCGGGTTGTTGACCGATCTTCTGGTTGCCCTGGTCCGGGTGCCGCGCGGCCAGGCGCCAGGCGACGCCTCTCTCATCCGGGCCCTGGCGGATGACCTGGAACTGGGTTTCGACCCGCTCGATTGCGAGATGGCCGCGCCCTGGACCGGGCCGCGGCCGGATGCCCTGGCAAACCAGGCGGACGGCGAAGCCTGGCGCACCGCCGGCGACACGGTAGAGCGGCTGGAAACTTTGGCGCAGGCGCTGGTTGGGGGCACTGCCGAGGCGAGCGACTTCGATCGCGGCGCTGCCGTGCTGGACCAGCTCGACGCGACCATCCGCCCCGCCGTCGCCGTTTCGGGCGCGGCCGAAATCGCCGGCATCCTGCGCGGCCTCGACGGCCGCTTCCTCGCGCCCGGGCCGTCCGGCGCGCCGACAAGGGGCCGGCCCGACGTGCTGCCGACCGGGCGCAATTTCTATTCCGTCGATACCCGCACCGTGCCCACCCCGACGGCCTGGCTGCTGGGCTGGAAAAGCGCCACCCGCCTGATCGAGACCCATGCCCAGGAGCTTGGCGACTATCCACGTGCCATGGCGCTCTCGGCCTGGGGCACCAGCAATATGCGCACGGGCGGCGACGATATCGCCCAGGCCCTGGCCCTGATCGGCGCGCGGCCGACCTGGGATTCCGCCTCGCGCCGGGTCACGGGCTTCGAAATCCTGCCGCCCGCAATCCTCGACCGGCCGCGGGTCGATGTGACCCTGCGCATCTCGGGCTTCTTCCGCGACGCCTTTCCCGCGCTGATCGACCTCTTCGATTCGGCCGTGCGCGCGGTCGCCGCCCTGGACGAAGCGCCCGATATCAACCCGATCGCCGAACGCGTGGCGCGCGAACGCGACGAGTTGATCGCCG
The DNA here is from genome assembly GCA_963583595.1 of Alphaproteobacteria bacterium. Taxonomy (GTDB): domain Bacteria; phylum Pseudomonadota; class Alphaproteobacteria; order CADEGL01; family CADEGL01; genus JABIRQ01. Next base: position 1,179 of record CAUZWC010000179.1, read on the forward strand.
AGGGCATGGCGCCGGATCTGGCCGAGCGGCGCGCGGCCTACCGCGTCTTCGGCTCCAAGCCCGGGGCCTATGGCGCCGGATTGCAGGCCCTGATCGACGAGCGCGGCTGGCGCGACGAGGGCGATCTGGCCCGCGCCTATCTGGCCTGGGGCGGGTACGCGTACGGGGCCGGGGCGGAAGGCAAAGCCGAGCATGACCTGTTCGCCGACCGGCTGGGCCGGGTCGAGGCCGTCGTCCACAACCAGGACAATCGCGAACACGACCTGCTCGACAGCGACGACTACTACCAGTTCGAGGGCGGCATGACGGCGGCGGTGCGCCACCTCTCGGGCCGCCAGCCTGCGGTCTATCACAACGACCATTCGCACCCGGATAACCCGCGCATCCGCACCCTGGAGGACGAGATCGGCCGCGTCGTGCGCGCGCGGGTCGTCAATCCCAAATGGATCGCGGGGGTGATGCGCCACGGCTACAAGGGCGCTTTCGAGATTGCGGCGACGGTGGATTACCTCTTCGCCTTCGCCGCGACCGCGCGCTGTGTCGGCGATCACCACTTTGACGCCGTATTCGAGGCATATTTGAAGGACGATGAGGTGCGCGCCTTTCTCGAGGAGCACAATCCGGCGGCCCTGCGCGAGATGAGCGCGCGGCTGGAAGAGGCGATCGAACGCGGCTTGTGGCAGCCGCGCATCAACGACGCGGGCGCGGTGCTGGACCGCATCGCCCGCGCCGCAACCGCTGCATGATGGGATCGGACCGCATGGCGAAAGACACGGAGAACATGAGCGAGGCGGAACTCGACCGCCGCCATTCCGAGAAGATGGCCAAGCGCAAGGTGGCCCGGAACAAGATCCTCGCCACCAAGACCGAGGAGCGCGGGCTGCTGATCGTCCATACCGGCAAGGGCAAGGGCAAATCAACCGCCGCCTTCGGCCTGGCGCTGCGCGCCATGGGCAACGGCTTTCGCGTCGGCGTCGTGCAGTTCGTGAAAGGCGCCTGGAAGACCGGCGAGCGCGACATTCTGGCCCAGTTCCCCGATTTGGTGACCATGAAGGCGATGGGCGAGGGCTTCACCTGGGACACTCAGGACCGCCAGCGCGACCTGGCCGCCGCCCGCGCCGCCTGGGAGGCGGCGAAGGAGATGATCGCCGATCCAGGCTATCGCATGGTGATCCTGGACGAACTCAATATCTGCCTGCGCTACGACTACCTGCCGCTCGACGAGGTGCTGGCCGTCCTACGCGACAAACCGCGCGACCTGCATGTCGTCGTCACCGGCCGCAACGCCAAACCCGAGCTGATCGAGCTGGCCGACCTCGTCACCGAAATGACCCAGATAAAGCACCCCTTCCGGGAAGGAGTGAAAGCCCAGCCTGGCATCGAATTCTGAACCGCCAATCGGGCGTCCCCCGATAATCGGCCCCCGGGCCTTGGCCCCGACCATTGGAGACCCAGATGAAGAACCTGATCCGCAGCCTCCTATTCCTGACCGTCATGGCGCCCCTTGCCGTGCCGGCCCAAGCCGAGGAAAGCTCGAAAGTCGACGCCCAGGAGGTCGTTTCCAACGCGACCTTCACCATCCAGCGCCTGTTCGAAGATCCCGACTTCACCCGCCTCAAGGCGATGGCCAAGGACGCCAAGGGCGTGTTGATTATCCCCAGCCTGCTGAAGGCCGGCTTCATCCTGGGCGCGGAAGGGGGCAACGGTGTCCTGTTGTCGCGCGACGCCAACGGGGTCTGGAGCTATCCCTCCTTCTACACCCTGGGCGCCGGCAGCATCGGCCTGCAGGCCGGTTTCCAGGATTCCGAGGTGGCGCTTCTGATCCTGACCACCAACGGGCTCAACGCCTTGCTCAACAACAACGTCACCCTGGGCGTCGATGCCAGCGTTGCGGCCGGACCGGTCGGCCAGGGCATCGAAGGCTCGACCACGACCAATATCGGCGCCGATATCGCGGCCTTCTCCAAGACCCGGGGCCTGTTCGGCGGCGGTGCCTTGAAAGGCGCCCTGGCCTATGAGCGCGACGATCTGGCCAGCGCCTATTACAACGCGCCAAACGTGACGGCGCGCGCCATCGTGATGGAGCGGCTCCACACCAATGCGGGCGCCGATGCGCTGAGAGCGGCGCTTGCCACCGCAAACTAAAAAAAGGCCGTGCAGGCGCACGCCCGCGCTGATGCTCCAGGGCACGGGCTCCGACGTCGGCAAGTCGCTGATCGTCGCGGGCCTGGCCCGGGCCTTGGCGCGGCGCGGTCTGGCCGTGCGCCCGTTCAAGCCGCAGAACATGTCGAACAACGCCGCCGTCACCGTCGACGGCGGCGAGATCGGCCGCGCCCAGGCGGTCCAGGCCCTGGCCTGCGGCGTGCCGCCCCATTCCGACATGAACCCCGTCCTGTTGAAGCCCCAATCCGAGATCGGCGCGCAGATTGTCCTGCAGGGCCGTGTCGCGGCCAGCGCGGGCGCCCGCGAATACACGGCGATGAAGGCGAGCCTGCTGCCCAAGGTCCTGGAAAGCTTCGGTCGGATCGCGGCCCAGGCCGATCTGGTCCTGGTCGAGGGCGCGGGCAGCCCGGCTGAGGTCAATCTGCGCGAAGGCGATATCGCCAATATGGGTTTTGCCGAGGCCGTGGGCCTGCCCGTCGTCCTGGTCGCCGATATCGACCGGGGCGGGGTGATCGCCAGCCTGATCGGCACCCATGCCCTGCTTTCGCCGGGAGAGAAGGCCCGCACCAAGGGCTATATCGTCAACAAATTCCGCGGCGACCCCTCCCTCTTCGACGGCGGCATCGCGATCATCGGGGAGAGGACCGGCCTGCCCTGTCTGGGCCTGATCCCCTGGTTCGACCGGGCCGCCGACCTGCCGGCCGAGGATGCCGTCGCCCTCGACCGAGCGCCCGTCCCGCGCGCGCGGGACGGGGCGCCGATCCGGATCGCCGTGCCGCGCCTGGCGCGGATCGCCAATTTCGACGATCTCGATCCGCTCTCGATGGAAGCCGATATCGCGCTCGAGATCGTCCCGCCGGGCCGCGCGCTGCCGGGCGATGCCGATATCGTGCTGCTGCCCGGCTCCAAATCCACCCGCGCCGATCTGGACGCCTTGCGCGCCGAGGGCTGGGATATCGATATCCGCGCCCATCACCGGCGCGGCGGATTGGTGATTGGGCTTTGCGGCGGCTACCAAATGCTCGGCCGGACGGTCGCTGATCCCGAAGGCATCGAAGGCGCACCGGGAGTGAGCGAGGGGCTGGACCTGCTGGCGGTCGATACCGTCATCGGCGGCACCAAGGCCCTTCGCGAAACCCAGGCCGTCGAGGTCTCGACCGGCGAAGCTGTGCGCGGCTACGAAATTCATATGGGCGAGACGGCGGGCCCGGACACGGCTCGGCCGATGTTGCGTTCTGTCGGGAAGGACGATGGGCAGGACGGCGCGGTCTCCGCCTGCGGCCGGGTCATGGGCTGCTATCTGCACGGGTTGTTCGGCGCCGACTTCTTCCGCCACGCCTTCCTCGCCCGCATCCGACGCGACCGGCCGCGCGGCCTGGACTATGCCGCGCGGGTCGAGGCCGCGCTCGATGCTCTGGCCGGCCATCTGGCGGCCCATGCCGATCTCGATCGGCTCTGGGAGATCGCCGATGCCCGCTGACCGGTCGACCGAGCAACCCAACCATCGATCCGATATTCGTCAACGGCGAACTCGTTTTCCCCTCACCCCGACCCTCTCCCGATGGGAGAGGGAGAAAACAACCCCTCTCCTCAGAGAAAGGGAGCGGCCCGCCGCGCAGCGGTGGGCGGGTGAGGGGCAGACGAGCCACCCCCTGGAAGACGATCCCGTCTTAGATTCGTGTGACCAATACCGCGACGCCGGCAACAATGCCCAAGGTCACCAGGCAGCTTGCCGCGAAAAGACCCAGGGCGCGGCGCAAATCAGCCAGTTCCAGCCGGGCGCGGCCATCGCCCATCCAGGCATCCTCCACCACCCTGCCGCCATAGCGGCGCGGGCCGGCCAGGGCCAGGCCCAAGGCGCCGGCGAAGGCCGCCTCGGTCCAGCCCGCATTGGGCGAGCGATGGCGCGGCGCGTCACGCAAAGCCGAGCGCAGGGCGGCGAAGGGTCTCGCGCTGGGCGTGATCAAGGCGGCCAGCGCGATCACCCCGACCGCGATGCGGGCCGGAATCCAATTGGCCAGATCGTCCAGCCGGGCCGAGACCATGCCGAAGCTGGCATGGCGCGGCGTGCGGTAGCCGATCATGCTGTCCAGGGTGTTGATCGCCTTGTAGGCGCAGAGCCCGGGCAGGCCCAGGACCAGATACCAGAAGGCGGGCGCCAGCACGCCGTCGGAAAAATTTTCGGCCAAGGATTCGACCGTCGCGCGGGCCACGCCATGGCGGTCCAGGCTCTCCGGGTCGCGGCCCACCAGATGGGCGACCGCGCCCCGCGCGCGCGCCAGATCGCCGGTCTGGAGCGGCCTCAGCACGGCGCGCGCATGATCGAACAGACTGCGCTGGGCCAGCAGGCTGGTGACCAGCAGCAATTCCCAGATCCAGCCGAAGGGCAAGCCGCGCGCCGCCCAGGCGATGAGCCAACCGAAGCCGCCCGCCAGGGCGATGGTTAGAACGGCTGCCAGGGCGCCGCGCACCTTCCGGCTCGCTTCGCTGCGGCTGGGGCGGTTGAGCTTGCGGTCGAGAAAGCCGATCGCGCCGCCCAGCACGCGCACCGGATGGGGCAGATATCTGAACGGCCCGGGCACGGGCGGCAGCAAACCGTCGAGCACCAGGGCGGTGACGAGAACGAGAAGCGGCCCGGGGCCGCCGATCCAGGCGGCCAGCGACATGGCCGGAGAATGGGCGGGGGCTCCCTCCCGGTCAATCGCTATGCATCAATCGACCATTCTCAATTGGAGGCGGGCGGCCTACGCGCGCCGAACAACGAAGCGGAAGGGGATCAAGGAATGACGGAAACAGCGGTCATGCTGTGCGGTCACGGCAGCCGGGACGAGGGCGCGGTGCGCGAATTCGCCAATGTCGCGGCGCGGATGCGCGAGAAACTGCCGCAATACGATCTCGAACACGGCTATCTCGAATTTGCCACGCCGATCATCCGCGAGGGTCTGGACAAGCTGATCGACCGGGGTGCAAAACGCATCCTGGCCGTGCCCGGCATGCTCTTTGCCGCGGGCCATGCCAAGAACGATATTCCCTCGGTCCTCAACACCTATATGGCCCAGCGGCCCGAGGCCGAGATCATCTATGGCCGGGAACTGGCCATCGATCTCAAGATGCTGCGCGCCGCGGGCGACCGGGTCGCCGAGGCCGAGCGCCAGGCCAATG
>CAUZWC010000180.1:0-6453 GCA_963583595.1 Alphaproteobacteria bacterium
CTCGCCCACAAGGGGCTGACGCCGGACGAGATCGTTCCGGCCAAATTCACCGAGAAGGCCAAGATCGAATTCAGCGGCCAGGGCCGCACCCCGATCCTGGTGGACGGCGACAAGGTGGTGCCCGATTCCTGGGCCATCGCCTGCAATCTGGAGGACACCTATCCGGACCGGCCGTCCCTGTTCGGCGGCGAGGCCAGCCGCGGCCTGGCCAAGTTCTTAAACGCCTATGCCGATGGCGTGATGCTGGGCGGCATCGCACGGCAGATTCTGTGGGACGTGTTCCAGAATGTGGACACGGTGGACCGGGACTATTTCCGCGAAACGCGCCAGGGCCGCTTCGGCAAGACGATCGAGGAGATTCGCGACAACCGCGACCAGGAACGCCCGACCTGGGAGGCGATCCTCGCCGCTCTCCGCGCCACCCTAAAGGACCAGCCCTTCTTCTGCGGCGGCGCCCCCCCGGCCTATGCCGATTACATCATCATGGGCACCTTCATTTGGCCCCGCTGCACTAGCGCCTATCCGATGCTGCCCCAGGGCGACGACCCGGTCCATGCCTGGCGCGAGCGGATGCTCGATCTGCATGGCGGGCAGTGCCGGAAAGCAAAGGGATTCGAGGGGGATTTCGCGCTAGCGGGATAATGGCGGCCTAATCCGTCACGGCGGCGCTATGGTATTCGCCATAGTCGCTGGGAGTGAAACCATCATGGACGGAGCAAAAGTGGCGGCGAAGCAGGCACACGCGCCGCGCCCACCCGTCATGCGCGGCGGCCTCGGGCCGATCGACGACACGACGGCGGCGCGCAGGCTCTATCTCGACCTCGCCAAACGCGCGCTCTGCAACATCCTCTACGCCGATGCGCCGCTGTCCCTGCGGGGCGGCGGGGTCCCGCCCGAATTCGACCTGGAACTCCGCACCGCGGGCGAAGACCTGCCGTCCCAGGCGCATACCTTCACGGGACTGCGGCGGCTCGACAATCTGCAGGACTGCATAGAGCAGTCTCTGCGCGACGGCGTGCCCGGCGACCTGCTCGAAGCGGGGGTCTCGGGCACGGCGGCGCTTCGATCTTCATGCGCGCCGCGCTGAAGGCGCATGGTGTCGTCGGCCGGCGCATCTATTCCTGCGACCGTTTTCCCGACGGCGCCCGGGAAAAGTTGGCCTGGCCCGTGGCGCTGCTGGTCCGGACAAGCGCCTGGATTCCGGCGCGCCGCTGGCGGCGCTACCTGTTCGGCAGGATCCAATCGGGCGGCAAATCGAGCAACCGGCCGAACGACCCGTCGTACCAATCATCCTTCCCGGAGGTCGCCGAGCCGAGCGATCAATTGATCGACACGGCCATCGCCTTCGCCCGCAATCCCGGCCTGCTGGCGCGCCTGGCCACCCCGCTCGCCGATGTGAAGCGCAATTTCGCCGCCCTATGACCTGCTCGACGAGCAAACCGTCTTCGTGCCCGGCTGCTTCGCGGACACCGTGGAAACACGGGCCCTCGCCGTGCTGCGGCTCGATGCCGATACCGAGAAGAGAACCGAGACCGCCCTCGCCGAACTCTATGACAGGGTCTCGCCCGGCGGGTTCTGCATCATCGACGACTATCACAGCTTCCCGGACTGGCCGCCGCGCCGTCGACCGCTTCCGCGCGGATCGCGGCATCTCTGAAACGATCCAGCCAATCGACCGCCACGCAATGTTCTGGCGGCGCGCCGGGTGACGACTATACTGCGTCCGGCTAGGAACGTCGTAGGAAGGAAATCGGCATGGCCGAGACGGTTCTGATCAGCGCAGATTCCCATGTCGTCGAGCCCGCGGATGTCTGGACGCGGCATATCGGTGCGAAATGGCGCGACAAAGCGCCAGTGACCACGGTCGATGCCGAGGGCACGGTGCATTGGACGGTGGACAGCGGCATTCCCGTGGGTTCGGTCGGCGCGCCGAGCCAGGCCGGGCTTCGCTTCGAGGACCCGTCCAAGGTGACCTTCGAGGGCAAGTGGGAGGATGTGCGGCCCGGCTGCGCCGATCCCGCGCCGCGCCTGGCCGACATGGCGCTCGACGGGGTGGCGGGCGAGGTCGTCTACCCGACCGTGGCTAGCCGTCTCTACACCGTCATCGGGGGCGAGTTGCTCTCGGCCTGCCTGCGCGCCATGAACGACTGGATGGCCGAATTCGTCGAGGGGCGGGGCGAGATTTTTCGCGGCGTCGCCATGCTAAACACCGACGATCCGGCCGACGCGGCGGGAGAGATCGCGCGCATCGCCGGCCTCGGCCTGGGCGCCGCGATGATCCCGACCGATCCGGGCGAGGGCCGGTCCTACGACCAACCGGGTTACGACCTGCTCTGGGCGGCGGCGGAGGCGCATGGCGTTCCGCTGTCCTTCCATGTCGCCTCACCGCGCATGGGGCCGGGCCATGTCGCCGTCTTCGCGACCGACGGGACGGGCGCCGGCGCGGCGGCCTACCGCGCGACCCAGGCCTTCTGGATGCAGCGCTCGCTCGCCTGCATGATCTTCTCGGGCGTGTTCGAGCGGTTTCCTGGCCTGCGCGTGGCCATCGTCGAGCATGAACTCTCCTGGCTGCCCCATCTGCTGGTCTCGATGGATCGGACCTATACGGAATACAGCCAGACCGCACCCTACCGCTTCGCGGAGGGCCGGTTGCCCAGCGATTTCTTCCGCGACCGCATCTACACGACTTTCCAGGAAGACAAACTGGGGGTCGAAACCCTGCCGGCGATGATCGGAGACGAAACGATCATGTGGGGCTCCGACTATCCCCATGCCGAATCGACCTGGCCCAACAGCCGTCGCTTCCTCGACGACATTCTGGGCGGCAAGGAAGCGGGCTTCCAGGACAAGCTGACACGGGGCAACGTCGCCCGGCTCTATGGCTTCGCTTGATGACCGTGATGCTGCTCAAACCGGCCAAGGCGGCGGCCGATGCCTGGCTCGCCCGTTTCGCGGCCGCCGCGCCGGGGCTCGAGATACGGGTCTGGCCCGACCTGGGCGCGGAGGACGAGATCGACTTCGCCTTCGTCTGGGACCCGCCGCCCGGCCTGCTAGGACGGCTGCCGCGCCTCAAGGGCGTGTTCAGCCTGGGCGCGGGCGCCGATCACCTGTTCCGCGACCCGAATCTGCCGCGCGGCCTGCCCCTGACGCGGGTGGTCGATCCGAGCATGACGGCGCGGGTGACGGAACACGGCCTGACCCTGGTGCTCCACCTCCATCGCAACATGGCGGCCTACGGCGCGGCCCAGCGGCGCGGGGAATGGTCGCCCGAGCCCCAGCCTCGCGCCCAGGACCGGCCCGTCGGAATCCTGGGCCTCGGCGTGCTGGGCGGCAATCTGGCTCGCCATTGCGCCGCGCTAGGCTTTCCAGTCGCGGGGTGGAGCCGGTCGCCGAAGCGCCTGGAGGGTATCGAGTGCTTCCACGGCGCGGCCAGCCTCGCGCCCTTCCTCGCCCGGACGGAAATCCTGGTCTGCCTGCTGCCGCTGACGCCCGAGACCGAGGGAATCATGGGTGCGGCCCTCTTCGCCGGGCTGCCGCGCGGCGCGATGGTGGTGAATCTGGGGCGCGGCGCGCATCTCGTGATCGGGGATCTGATCGCGGCGCTCGAGTCCGGGCAGCTCTCCCATGCCGCCCTGGATGTTTTCGAGCCGGAACCGCTGCCGGCCACCTCGCCGCTCTGGGCCCATCCGGGGGTGACAATCACGCCCCATATCGCCGGCGTCACCGATCCGGATGCCGTGGTCGCCCAGGTGATCGAGAATATCCGCCGGATCGAGGTGGGCGAGCCTGTCCTCTATCCAGTGGATCGGGATTTGGGTTACTGAAGACGCCTATCAACGAGGGAGAGAAAGCATGAGCAAGATCGAACGGCACCAGTCCACCGCCAGGATGAGCGGCGTCGTGACTCACGGCGACACGGTCTACATGGCCGGGGCCACGGCCAACGACAAGGATGCCGACGCAGCGGAACAGACACGCCAGATCCTCGCCAAGATCGACGAGCGAATGAAGATCGCCGGCACCGACAAGTCCAAGCTGCTGACCGCGACCATCTGGATCTGCGACATGGCCGATTTCGCCGCCATGAACGGGGTCTGGGACGCCTGGATCGACCCGGCCAACCCGCCCTGCCGCGCCTGCGTGCAGTCACCCAAGCTGGCGCACGACGGGCTGCTGGTCGAAATCATGGCGACCGCGGCGAAGTAACTGCGACCACTGCCTGAACTGCAGGCGCGAAGGCCAGGGGCTATGCCTCCGGCCGGCGCCGGACGATATGGGGGATGACGTAGGAGATGACCATCTCGTCGTGCTGGTTGAAGCCCTTATAGCGCAGTCGGAGCAAGCCCCGGTCGGGCTTGGAACGGCTGACCCGCGCCTCGATCACCTCGACCTCGGAGCGGATCGTGTCCCCCGCCATGACCGGGCGCGGCAACTCGATCTCGTCGAAGCTGCGCGCGCCCATGTTGCAGACCCGCAGCAGCCCCTCCTGGTAGAACATGCGGAAGACCATCGACAGGGTGAACATGCCGCTGGCACTCAAGCCGCCGAAGACCGATTTCTTCGCCGCCTCGACATCGATATGGAAGGGCTGCGGATCGTAGATCAACGCGAAATCCACGATCATCGATTCAGTGAAGGTCAGGCCGCCGGCCTTGAACACCTCGCCCACCGTGAAATCCTCAAGATAACGGTCCGCCATCGTTACCCCCTCAAGCCGCTTGGCGCAGCGCGCGCGCCATGCAGGCGATGCCTTCGGCCTCTGTTGCGCCCGGATAGGGCGCCGATTCATCGAAACCGAGCGTACGATACAAGGCGGCCGCCCGCGCCATCGTCTGCGGTGCGGTTTCCAGCACCAGCAGGCCGCAATCGACGCCCTCGGCGGCCTGGATCACCGCTTCGGCCAGGGCGCGACCGAGACCCACGCCACGCGCCGCGGGCTCGACCCAGAGGCGTTTGATCTCGCAAATGCCGGCTTCGACGGTCTTCAGCGCAACGATGCCCAGGGCTTCCTCGCCGCGCCATGCGATCAGCAGCCGGCCGGCCGGCGGTGCATAGACGCCCGGCAGGCCATCCAGTTCCGCCTCGAAGCTTTGGAAACAGGCCTCGATATCGGTCGCCGCCTGATAGGCCTGGAACAGGCGGCGCGCCGCCTCGACCTCGACCGGATCCTCGGCCTGGCGGATAACGATCTCGCTCACAGGCTGATCCTCCCCTCCATGTAGAAGGCGGCCTTGCCCTTGAGGGTGATGCGCTCGCCCCTGTCGATGCAGACGAGCGACCCACCGCGCGGCGAAATCTGACGCGCCGTCATTTCGGTCTTGCCCAACCGCTTGGACCAATAAGGCGCGAGGGTGCAATGGGCGGAACCCGTGACCGGATCCTCCGGGATACCGAAATAGGGCGCGAAGAAGCGCGAGACGAAATCGACCTCGGCGCCGGGCGCGGTGATGATGAGGCCCTTGCGCTTCAGAGTGATCAGCTTTGCCGCATCGGAAGCGAAATCACGGACCGTGGCCTCGTCGGGCAGCACGGCCAGGTAGTCGCGCGTGCCGCCGAAACATTCGAGGGGGTGCTGGCCCAAAGCGTCGGCCAGAGCCTCGGCCTCTTCCGCATCGATCGGGCCTGCCGGCTGGAACGGTAGATCCATGGCCAGGAGATCGCCGTCGCGCGAAACTTCAAGCAGGCCGCTGCGGGTATGAAAGCGCACCCGGCTGCGATCGGGCTCCAACCGTTCCAGGATCAGGGCAGCGGTGGCCAGGGTCGCATGGCCGCAGAGATCGACCTCCTTCTCCGGCGTGAACCAGCGCAAGTGGAAACCCTCTCCCTGGGGAACATAGAAGGCGGTTTCCGAGAGGTTGTTCTCGTTCGCGATGGCCTGCATGACCTTATCGGGCAACCATTCGGCCAGTGGGCAGACGGCCGCCGGATTGCCGCCGAACACCCGGTCTGTGAAGGCGTCGAGCTGGTATAGGGTCAGGTCCATCGTTTTGCTCCCATCGCTGGAGTCCAATCCAAGCCGCGCGCCGCCGCAAGCCCCCAACGGCGCAAAACGGTCATGCTGTCATACTTTCTTGCGCTCGATCAGACATGTGCAGGAGCCATGGCCCAACAGGCGGCCCTCGGCGTCCCTAATCCAGGCTTCGGCGGTGCCCATGCGGCGGCCGACACGGATCGTCTTGCCCTCGGCGAAGACCGGACCGGATTCGACCAGGATCGGCCGGATGAATTTGATCTCAAGAGCCACGGTGGTCGACCAGTCGCCGGCATCCGTCTCGGTGATCACGGCGCAGCTCGCCGCGCTGTCGATCAGGGTCGCCGCGAGACCGCCATGGGCGACGCCATTGGTATTGGCATGGGCGTGGCGCGGTTCGATCCGGAACAGGGTGCGCCCCTTCTCCGCCTCGACCAAGGCGATGCCCAAGCTGCGCCACATGGGCGTGATCGGAAATTCAC
>CAUZWC010000181.1:0-6443 GCA_963583595.1 Alphaproteobacteria bacterium
TACCAACAGCCGCCTGCGCCAGATGATCTTCGGTGGCGCGACGAGCCATATCCTGGCCGAGGCCACCATCCCGATCTTCATGGCGCACTAGAGCGAAAAGGGGCCCAAGCCCCTTTTCCGACTCTCCCTTCAGGCCGCCATAGAATCGGCCGCGAGCGGCGCTTCGCCCTTGACCTGGGCGCGATACATCACGCGCCGCGCCGCCGGATCGAAGGAATCGCGCCGGTGCATGGTGCAGCGGTTGTCCCACATCAGGACATCGCCAGTCTTCCAGCGATGGACCCAGGCGAATTCCAGCTGCCTGGCGAAAGCCCATAGGCGATCGAGCAGCCTTTCGCTGTCCGCCTCTTCCATGCCGACCACCCAGGCGTTGCGCCGCCGGCCTAGATAGAGACTCGGCCGGCCCGTCTCGGGATGGCGGCGCACCAAGGGATGGCGCGCGCCCGGGGCCTCGCTCGGCCGCGTCACCTCGACCGCGCCCGGCCGCAGATTGTTCGAACTGTCATAGGACGAGTCGTGGTTGAGCACCTGGCCCCGCACGGCCTCGACCAGATCGGCCGGCAGCGCTTCGTAGACCGCGTACATGTTCATGAAATGCGTGTCGCCGCCCGAATCCGGCACCTCGCGGGCATGGAGCATGCTGACGCTCGGCGGCACCGTGATATAGGACATGTCGGTATGCCATTCGAGCTCGCCGTCGCCCAGCACACCCAGCGCCTCGCCGTTCTGCTTGACGTTGGAGATGATGAGGATCTTCTCCTCGCCCGTGGCATGCTTGTCGCGCCAGCCGGGCACGCCGTCGAGTTCGCCGAACCGCGCGGCGAAACCCGCCTGCTGGGCGGCCGGGACGTCTTGGCCGCGAAACAGCAGCAGCAGATGGTCGAACCAGGCCTGGCGAACCGTCGCGAAATCGGCGTCGTTCAGCGGCTGCGCCAGATCGACACCCAGCACCTCCGCGCCCAATGCCCCGCCTGTCGGTCGAATCTCGATGGCCATGACTGCGTTTCCCTTCTCGCTCCGGCCCGCCGGACCGCCATCCGGGACCGCCAAACCGAATTATACCAAGCCTGCGAGCCGGAAACCAAACTCGCTGTCGGTCAGAGCGTCAGTCGGGGAGAAATAAGCAATAATTTAATCCAGCGATTTTAACGTAGATTAATTGCCGAAACGCGCCACAGGCCTAGTTTCTATCTCATGACATGCATGAAGACTGGAATTCGGCGCGCGGCTGCCTTCGTGGTAGTGGCGCTTTTCTTACCCGTTTCGACCATCGCGGCCGCGCCGCCGACGGTGGTCCTCGACGACCTGCTGTTGGAGCGGAACGGCAGCGGGATTCGCGAGATGCTCTGGATCGATATCTACGAGGCCGCGCTGTACCTACCCAGCAACCGGCTGGCCGAATTCCGCCGGAGCGACACTCTGACGCTCGACGCCGACACCCCCGCCGCCTTCCGCATCGAATTGCTGATCGGCGAAGTGCCGTCGATCACCGCCAAGTGGCGCGACATATTCGAACGGCACATGAGCCCCGCTCAATTGGCGCGCCTAGAAGCCGCCTATGACCGGCTCGGCAAGGGCGATGTCATCCTCTTCCACTACCGGCCCGGCATCGGCACCGTGATCGCGATGAATGCAGAATCGAGCGAACGCGCTGACGGATCGGGCCTGATGGCCGAACTTCTCGCCCAATGGGTTGGGCCGGATCCCGTCTCCCGCGACCTTCGCGCCGAACTTATGGGACATTCTCGGGCCGATGTTTCGGCCCGGCGGGTGGAATACAATGACCGGCGGCGCTAGCCGGCCGGAGCGAATAAGGTAAGGAACAGCCCTCATGGGCCCCGAATTCGGCATTATCGGCCTTCTGCTCTTCGTCCTGTATATCTGGGCGGTCGTGAGCATTCTTCAGAGCAACGCCTCCGGCGGCAGCAAGATTCTTTGGATTCTGATCGCCGTGATCTTTCCCTTCCTGGGCTTCGTCCTCTGGCTCTTCATGGGTCCGCGCAGCGGCCGCTGACGATCCGGCCTCGTACATCCGATTTTTTCCCGGGGCCGGCTGCCTAACAGCCGGCCCCGGTCCGTTCGGGCCATTTCCCGACATCGCGACCCAGCAGCGCATCCTCGCGCCGTTTGGCCGCGCGCGGCTCTGCGGCAGGCCGATGCGGCAGATGGATGCCGCATTCCGTCTTGGTACGGCCGGCCCAACGACCGGCGCATGCCTCTCCCGCCCCGCGGTTTGCGCCGTGCAGGGCAGGCAGCCGACGGAATAGAAGCCTTTCGCCTCCAGGGGATGGCGCGGCAAGGCGCGGGCGACGAATTCCTCCTCGATCCGTTCCGGGCTCCAATTGGCGAGCGGGTTGATCTTGATCCGCCCCTCCTCCGCCTCGATCGTCGGCAGGTTCGCGCGCAGCCCGCCCTGATAGCGTTTGCGTCCCGTGATCCAGGCATCGAAGCCCCGGAGTGCCGCGCGCAACGGCAGGACCTTGCGGATATGGCAACAGGCATCCTGCGCCTCGCGCCACAATCCGCCGTCCGGATCGGTTTGCGCCAGGGTCGCGGGATCCGGCCGGACGATGCGCAGGTCGGTCAGCCCCAACCGCTCTATCAGGGTGTCGCGATAGGCTTCCGTCGCGTCGAAATGCTTGAGCGTGTCCAGAAAGATTACCGGCACAGCCGGATCGACCTCCGCGACCAGGGACAGAAGCACGGCGGCCTCGGTCCCGAAGGACGAGACCAGCGCGACACGCCCGGCAAAGACCTCCGTCACGAGCGGCCGCAGCAGAGCGACGCCGTCCAGCCCCGCATGGCTCTCGGCCAGAAAGGCCGCCTGTTCGGCGGCATTCATGACGCACCCGCCGCGGCGCGTCGGCGCTCGCGCAGGGAGGATGCCGGCGGCCGCCTGTCCGAAGCGGGCTGCATCGGCACCGAAATCTCGGCCATGGCCTCGTACCAACCCTCGAGCGCACAGGCCAGTTCGGCCTCGTCGCCCGCAACCCTGACGGAATCGAAACCGCAGCGGTCGAGAAAGAAATACTGGTCCCGCCCGATCCCACCCACCGCACGCAATTCGCCGAGATAGCCGTGGCGTTCGCGCAGCAGCCGGGCCTGGCTATAGGCGCGGCCGTCCCGGAAGGTCGGGAATTCCAGCTCAATCAGGGCAAAACAGTGCAGTTCGGCACCGATCACCGCCGGATCGGCAATGTTGGGCAGGCGCAGGCCCAGCCACCGATTCCGCCCGAGCAGAGCGCGGCTCTCGCCCTGCCAACGGGCAAGTGAGACGACCGGCCTGGAGACCCCGTCTAGCGGCACGGAATCGGGAATGAAGGTCCAGTCATTCTCGACCAGCTGTCCGTCCTTAATGACCGGCATAGAGCGCCTCCTTGAACGGAGCCGAACCCAGGCGGCGATAGGCGTCGAGGAAGCGTTCGCCCGTCTCGCGGAGCCCTACATAGGTTTCGACCAGGGTTTCCACCGCATCGACCACGTCGTCATAGGAAAAGGCCGGGCCCACGATTTCACCCAGACTGGCATCCTCGCCGGCGCTGCCACCCAGGGTGATCTGGTAGAATTCGCTGCCTTTCTTATCGACCCCCAGAATGCCGATATGGCCGACATGGTGATGGCCGCATGCGTTGATGCAGCCCGAGATCTTGAGCTTCAGCTCGCCGATATCGTGCTGCCGGTCAAGATCGGCGAAACGCGTCGCGATCCGCTGGGCCACCGGGATCGAGCGGGCGTTGGCCAAGTTGCAATAGTCCAGGCCCGGGCATGAAATGATATCCGAGACTAGGCCAATATTGGCCGCGCCCAGCCCGGCCGCGACCAGGCCCTGCCAGACGGCATGAACGTCGCGCAGGCGGATATGCGGCAGGACCAGGTTCTGCTCGTGGCTGACGCGGATTTCGTCCAGACCGTAGCGTTCGGCGAGGTCGGCCACCGCCTCCATCTGCTCGGCCGTCGCGTCGCCCGGCACCCCGCCCACTGGCTTGAGGGAGATGCTGAGAATCGCATAGCCCTGCTGCTTATGAGGGTGCAGGTTGGTGCGGCACCAGCGCGCGAAATCCCGGTCCTCGAAGCGCATCGCCTCGAATTCGGTATCCTGCGCCGGCAGTGCCCCGAAAGGCGGCGGCGCGAAATAGGCCGCGATGCGCGCGACCTCCTCCTCGGGCAGATCGAGCGAACCGCCGCGCAGGGCCTGCCATTCCTCCTCGACCATGGCCGCGAAAGCGTCGCCGCCCACGCTCGCCACCAGGATCTTGATGCGTGCCTTGAACGGGTTGTCGCGTCGCCCCAGCCGGTTGTAGACACGCAAAACCGCTTCCAGATAGGACAGCAGTTCGGCCTTGGGCAGGAATTCGCGGATGGTCGGCCCGACGATCGGCGTCCGTCCCAGTCCGCCGCCGACGACCACGCGGAAGCCCGGTTCGCCCGCCTCGTTGCGCAGCATCTGCAGGCCGATATCGTGGACGTTGATGGCGGCCCGGTCGCGCGCGGCGCCGGTCACGGCGATCTTGAACTTGCGGGGCAGGAACGAGAATTCGGGATGCAGGGTCGACCATTGCCGGATCACCTCGGCATGGATGCGCGGGTCCTCGACCTCGTCGGCCGCGGCCCCGGCGAAATGATCGGCCGTCACGTTGCGGATGCAGTTGCCGCTGGTCTGGATGGCATGCATCTCGACCTCGGCCAGTTCGGCCAGGATGTCCGGCACCTCGGCCAGCTTGGGCCAGTTGTATTGGACGTTCTGGCGCGTGGTGAAATGACCGTAGCCCCGGTCGTAGACCCGCGCGATACGCGCGAGCCGGCGCATCTGGCGGGAATCCAGGGTGCCGTAGGGAATCGCCACGCGCAGCATATAGGCGTGAAGCTGGAGGTAGACACCATTCATCAGGCGCAGCGGCTTGAACCGGTCCTCGTCCAGATAGCCGGACAGGCGGCGGGCAACCTGGCCCCGGAACTGCGCCACCCGTTCGTTGACCAGGGCGCTGTCGAATTCGTCGTAGCGATACATCACCGGCCCCTTTCGATTGCGATATCCGTGCCCACGGTGGGCCCGGCCGCGCGGATGCGTTCGCGCTGGCTCAACGGGCGCGGTGTCCCGTCCTCCACGGCCACGGCCATGGCATAGGCTTCGACCACGGTCCGGCAGCGCATGGCCCCTTCGGCGATGGCCATGAGCGCGGCCTCCGCCTCGGCGCTCTCGGCCGGTTCGGCCTCGGCGAGGTCGCGGGACCACCGGCCGTCCCGGGCGAGATAGAGAACCTCGCCGTCCCGCAGCCCATTCGCGGTGACGATGCGCGCGGTCATGCCCGCTTCCTCTCCAGGATCGCTTGGGTCGGCGCGGACCCCACGGTCTCCGCCGTGATGCCGCGCTCGGCAAGGGCGCAGAGCAGCGCTGACAGGTCGGGCGAAGCGACGGGGTCCTCGGCTAGGATCACCACGACATGGCGGCCTGAACGCAGTTCGGCCTCCGCGAATCGCCCCAGCGCGATGAAGTCGTCGGGGTCGAAATCGCAGCGCTGCGAATCGCGGCGTGCCATGGAAGTCAGCGCCGGGGCCGCACCGGACATGCGAATCAGGCAATCGGCGCCCTGCAGCCGATGCAACCCGCGCAGGCTCAACAGATCCGCGTCCTTTTCGGTAGCGCCGAGGATCGATATCCGGCCCGGAGAGGCCTCGACCGCCCCGCGGCGATTGGCGAGAGAGAACAGGGCCTCGCGCGCGCCGGGCATATCGCCGGCCAAAGCGCGCTCGGCCACGACGCCGTCGAAGACTCGTTCCCACAGCCGGCGACGGGCATCCGGGTCCGGTACCAGGGCGGCTACCGCGCTCCGGAACTCACCGGCCAGGCGGGCGAGCAGCCCGATCCGCGCCGGCAGCGACGCCTCGATCGACCGCCGAACGCGCCGCGCCAGGACCGGCGACGCGCCGCCGGTCGAAATGCCGATTACGATCGGGTCGCGATCGACGATGGCCGGCACGGTGAAGTCGGACAGCTCCGGCGCGTCGACGACATTGACCGGCACACCAGCCGATCGCCCCGCCCTCGCCACCGCACTGTCGATATCGTCGAGGCCGGTCGCCGCGTGCGCCAAGGCCATGCAGTTCAGATCTTCGGCGCGGTAAGCGCGGCGCAACCACCGCACGCGGCCCTCCGTCGCCAAACTTGCGATCTCCGCTGTCACCGAGGGGGCGACGACGGTCACCGCGGCATTTGCCCCGCGCAGGAGACGCAGCTTGCGGGCCGCCGCTTCCCCCCCGCCGACGAGCAGGCAGGGGCGATCGCGCAGGTCGAAGAAGGCCGGGAAATAGCGCAAGCGATAAATCCTCCCAAATCGTGTTCTTTGGGAATATTAACTTTTTATCTGTGTTGTTTCGAATCAAAAATACGCCGATGTCGTATATAGTAAATATACTACAATTTATTCACGTATAATAACAAGAAT
>CAUZWC010000182.1:0-6440 GCA_963583595.1 Alphaproteobacteria bacterium
CGCCTATTTGTCTCGGCACCATGATGTTCGGCCTGCGCACGACGCCGGCCGTGGCCGGGCGAATCATGGACAAGGCCCGGTCGGCGGGAATCAATTTCCTCGACACGGCCGACGTCTACTCCAAGGGCAAATCGGAAGAAATTCTCGGCCGGCTGATCGCCAAGGACCGAGACGACTGGGTCCTCGCGACTAAGGTCGCCGCCGATTGGTCCGCCCGGCCGAACGAATCGGGCTCAGGCCGGAAATGGGTGGAGCGCGCGCTCGACGCCAGCCTCAAGCGGCTCAAGACCGACTACATCGATCTCTACTATCTGCACAAGGACGATTCGGGAACACCGATGGAGGAGACGGTGGCGGTCATGGCCGATGCCGTCCGGGCCGGCAAAATCCGCTATTGGGGCCTCAGCAATTTCGCGAGCTGGCGCGTGGCCCAGGCCTGCGAGACGGCGGACCGGCTGGGTGCGCCCCGGCCGATCGCCAGCCAGCCCTATTACAACGCCATGAACCGCATGCCCGAGGCCGAGCACCTGCCGGCCTGCGCCTCCTACGGTCTGGGGGTCGTGCCCTATAGCCCGGTGGCGCGCGGCGTGCTGACCGGCAAATACCCGGTCGAGGGCCCGCCGCCCAAGGGCACCCGCGCCGGCCATGCCGACAAGCGCATGATGGAGGCGGAATACCGCCGGGAATCCCTCGAGATCGCGCAGGTCGCCGTGGCCCATGCCGAGCGGCGCGGCATGACCCCGGTGCAATACGCGACCCTCTGGGTGCTCAACAACCGGCTTATCACCGCCGTGATCGCCGGGCCGCGCACCCTGGCGCAATGGACCGAATATCTGCGCGCCCTGGACCAGGACTTCAGCGCCGAGGACGAGGCCCTGATCGACACCCTGGTCCCGCCGGGCCATCCCTCGACCCCGGGCTATACCGACCCCAATTATCCGGTCATCGGCCGCGCGGTTTACGCGGGGTAGGGTCCCGCCTCAACCGCTCACCCCGTGCCGGTGCGCGATGACGGTGAGGTAGTCGTTCACCTCCTTGTCGATGCGCGCTTCATCCCAGCCCAGTATATCCGCAACCGAGTCGGCCGCGACCCGCGCGCCCTCGCGCGCCATGGTCTCGGTCCAACCGGCGCCGACCCGGCGGAACAACAGGTCTTCCAGGGTCGCCGGCTGTTCGTGTTCGGCGGCGTGGCGCAGATCGGCGATCCGCACCCCGTCCCAATGGTTCAGCAGGGTCGGCGAATCGGGCGCGTCGGGATAGGGCTTGGCGTCGTAGGAAATTTGCTGCGCCTTGCCCGACGGCCGGATCTTGCCCTTGACCGCCTCCGAGAGCTGCTTGCCCGCCAACCGGTGAGACTGGATCGGGGAGGAGGTCATGTTGAAGACATTGGGCATGCCTTCGGCCGTGAGATCGTGGATGCGGTGGCCGCGCAGGCCCATCGGCTCGTCCGGCGAATAGGTCAGCGGCCGCACGCCGGCCCAGCTGAAGCAGACATCCTCGCGCTTGACCCCGGCGCCCGGGATCAGGTCGTTGACCTCGCTCACGAGGAAGCGGATCTCGTCTTCCTCGGCGCGGATATCGTCGATATCGCCCTCATAGGCCACATCGGTCGGCCCAGCGTAATGCATGCCGCGCCAAGGAATGAGGTAGAAGGGCTCGCGCGTCGTCGTATGGGTGCAGATCGCCAAGCCGTCGCATTCCGGCGGCAGGCGGAACATGATGTGGATGCCCTTGGTGCCCATGATGCGCCGGCCCACGGTATCCGATCCCAACTTGTTGACCCGGTCGGTCCAAATGCCCGTGGTGTTGAGCACGGATTTGGCCGCGACCTTGGCCGTGCTGCCGCCGAAGCCGTCCTCCAGACCGATGCGCCAGAGATCGCCGTCGTGCTTCAACTCGGTCACGGCCGTATGGTTGCGGGCGATGGCGCCCATGCGCTGGGCGTCGAGGATCGTGTCCATGACGATCCGTTCGGGCCATTCGTAGCGGAATTCCTTCCAGCTATGGACCGAGAGCAGGTCCTCGGGACGGCGCAGCCATTTGAGCAAGGGCTGGCGAAGTGCCGCGGCGCCCGATAGACGCTCGATCTCCATCGGAATGCCACCCTTGGGGCCGACAGCCTCGACCAGGCGCATGCCGGCCGAGACCTGCCAGGGCTTGTAGAAATCGCCCTTCCAGACTGGAAAATGGAAGCGGAAGCCGAACAGCCGATGGGCCATCGTCGTGCCGATCTGGGTGCGCACGTTCATCGCGTCACGCGCACGGCCCAGATTCTTGAGAAAGGTGCCGGGCTTGAGCAGCGGTTCCCAGACCGAGGGTTGGCGATAGCCCAGCCCCTCGCCGGGCTCGATGAAGCGCAGCCCGCAATGGAGCAGGCGGCTCGATCGGCTGGAAGAGCCGGTGGCGAAATCGTTCTTGTCGACGATCAGGACCGAATAGCCCTCCGCCGCCAGGTGATGGGCGCCACTGGTGCCGTTGACCCCGGCGCCGATGACGACCACGTCGAATTCGCGGCCGTCGAGTTCCGATAGCGAGTGGCGTGCCATGTCAGTCTCCCTCCCCCAGGACGGCGCGGCGCCCGTCATACAGGCCGCCCTCGCCCACGCGATGCTGCTGCATCAGATAGTCGTGATAGCGCTTCACCTCCTGGTCGATCCGGGCCGCGTCCCAGCCCAGTTCCTTGGCCGCCTCTTCCGCCGCCTTGCGCGCGGCCGCATGAGCCATGGTGGCGGTCCATCCGGTGTTGACGCGGCGATGCAGAAGATCGATCAAGCCGGTCACATGCTCATGCGCCGCGGCTTGGCGCAGGTCGGCCAGCTTGATCTCTTTGTAATCGTCACTCAGCGGCGGCGAATTCTGGTTCTCCGGGAAGCGGCGCGCGTCATAAGAAATTTCCTGGGCCGTGCCTGAGGGCTTGATGCGCGCTGCCACGGCATCGGTCAGTTCCCGGCCAGCCGAGCGATGAGTCATGATCGGGCCGGCCGTCATGGCCAGCACGCCGGGCATGCCGTCCTTGGCGAGATCGTGGATCTCGCGCCGCCGCGCGCCCTTGGGCAGGGCCGGATCGTAGGTCAGCGGCCGCACCCCGGCCCAGGCGAACAGCACATCGCCCCGGCGGAAACCGAGGCCCGGCATCAGGTGATCGACCTCTCCGATCAGCCAATCGATCTCCTCGTCCAGCGGACGGATGCCGTCGATATCGTCTTCGTAGAGGGTTTCCGTCGGGCCGAAATAATGCAGGTCGTTCCAGGGCAGGCAGTAGAGATGCTCGTTCTCGCGGTTGGTGCCCATGACGGCACGGCCGCGGCATTCCTCGGGCAGCCGCACCATGAGATGGATGCCCTTGGTGCCGGTGATCTTGCGGCCCACGCCGGCCCCGGCCATGGCATTCACTTTGTCGATCCAGATGCCCGCCATGTTCAGGACCGTGCGGGCGCGCACCACCGCCGCGCCCGCCTCGCCCTGGGCATCCACCAGGGTCAGGGCCCAACGACCGTCGCCCTCGCGCGCCATGCCCGTGACCGGGGTGTAGTTGCGCACGACCGCGCCCATGCGTTCGGCGTCGAGCACCGCGTCGATGCCGACCCGCTCGGGCCATTGGAACTGGTACTCGCGGAACAAGGCAGCGGCGGTCAGGTCTTCGGGATTGCGCAACCATTTGACCAAGGGCAGCTTGGTCGCCGTCGCGCTCGGCACCATTTCGAAATCCAGCGGGATATCGCCCGACCCCAGCATTTCGAGCAGCTTGAAGGCCAGGCGCACCTGCCAGGCCTTGAAGGCATCGGTCCTGTATATCGGAAAGCAGAAAGTCAGTTGCCGCGCCCGCTCGGGCGTCGTGTTGACGAACTGGCTGCGCGTCGCCATCGCCTGCTTGGCCATCGACAGGGCCGTCGCCAATCGGCTGGGATGGCGCCCGAATTCCCACATCGAATCGCCCGAGGCAAGATAACGGATACCGCCGCTCAAGATCCGAGACGATCGGCTGCTCGAGCCCGAGGCGTAATCGCCCTTGTCGACCAGCAGCACGGTATAGCCGGCCGCCGCCAGATGCTGGGCGGCACTGGCACCGTTCAGCCCCGCCCCGATCACGGCGACGTCGAACGCTTGCCCATCCAGGTTTTCGAGTTTGGAACGCGGCATATTCTCTCTCCCAAATGCCGATCTCGAAGAGCCTAGCCTCTTGTCATAGGCCTTACCATTGCTCCTATACCCCTGCGTGGGCAAGTTAGGCGGAGGGTGGCACTTAGCTGGAAGCGAGACGTCAGATTCGAGACGTGAAGAACAAGACGATGGACGAGGAACACGCGGTTCTTTTCGCCAACGAGGCCTTCTATCAAGCCTTCAACGAAGGCGATGTCGCGGGCATGGACGATATCTGGGCGCGCGACGCGGAAGTATTCTGCATCCACCCCGGCTGGGCCCCGCTTTCCGGTCGGGACGAGGTCATGCAAAGCTGGCGCGCGATCCTCGAAAACCCGAACGCGCCCAGCGTCGAGTTTTCCGATGCCGTGGCTTCGGTCGAAGGCACATTGGCCTATGTCATCGGCTATGAAACGGTCGGCGAGGGCCATCTGGCGGCCACCAATATCTTCACCCGCGAGAACGGCTTGTGGAAAATGGTACATCACCATGCCGGCCCGACCAGCGGGGTGCCGAAGGGCGCCGAGCGGCCCAAGACCGCCCGCCGGCCCCAGATGATGCATTAACGGATAGGCGAGGGAGCAGTCGATGACCAGAACAGCGCCGGATTCGGTGTCGAAGGCAGCGGTCGTGGGCACCGGCACGATCGGCGCAAGTTGGTCCGCTTATTTTCTCGCGCGCGGCATGACCGTCGCCGCCTACGATCCGATGGCGGGCGCGGAAGCCCGCACCCAGGCCTTCGTCACCCGCGCCTGGCCGGACCTCGAAGCGCTCGGCTTGGTGCGGTCCGGCGCAAGTCCGGATGCGCTGCGCTTCGCCCCCACCCTGGAAGACGCGGTTGCGGAAGCCGAATTCATCCAGGAGAACGGACCAGAAGACCAAGTCAAGAAAGGCTCCTTGTTCGCGGCGATCGATGCGGCTTGTCCATCGGAGACGATCATCGCGTCCTCGACCTCGGCCCTAGTCATGAGTCCAATCCAGGCCCATTGCGCGCGGCCCGGACGCTGCGTAAACGCCCACCCTTTCAATCCCCCCCATCTGATGCCCCTGGTCGAAGTCTCGGGCGGCGACCGGACGGACGAGGAGGCGATCGCCTGGGCGATGGACTTCTACGCCGCGATCGGCCGGACGCCTGTCCGCCTCAACCGCGAAGTCTACGGCCATATCGCCAACCGCCTGCAATACGCGCTCTACAACGAGGCGGTGCGCATCGTGCTCGACGGCATCGCCAAGGTGGCCGATGTGGACGCGGCGGTGCGCAATGGGCCGGGTCTGCGCTGGGGCATCCAGGGACCCTTCCTGAACTATCACCTCGCCGGCGGCGAAGGCGGGCTCAAGCGTTTCTATGATATCTTCGAAGGGCGCGACCGCGGCAACACCGACCGCATCGCCCGCCAGACCTTGACCGAGGAGCAGAAACAACTGCTCGCGGACGGCATCGCCGAGATGCTCGCCGGCGACGACGAGTTCGCCGACCTCACCGCCCGGCGCGACCGGCGCCTCGTCGAACTGTTGCGCCTGCGCGCTAGGATGGAAGCTGGCGACCTTTAGGGTCGGGCGGCCGCGCCGTCCAGCCAGGGCATGGTTTCACAAGGCGAACACGCTGTTTCGGCACCCCGGAACAGGACTTCCTGGGTGGCCGCCGCCGGAGTAGTTTGCGCGCCATGACCTACGAACAGATCGTCGTTTTCGCCCTCCTTCCCGCTATTTTCGCCCTCTTCGTCTGGGGCCGGTGGCGCCATGATGTCGTGGCCTTCGCCACCCTGATCGCGGCGGTGGTCCTGGGGGTGGTGCCGGGCGAAGCGGCCTTCGCCGGGTTCGGCCATCCCGCGACAATCACCGTCGCCGCCGTCCTTATCATCAGCCGTGGCCTGTCGAACGCGGGTGCCGTCGACTATTTCGCCCGGCTCGTCCGGCCGGCGACCGGTTCGACCGTCGGCCATATCGCCGTTCTGTCGGGCGCGGCGGCGATCCTGAGCGGCTTCATCAACAATGTCGGCGCGCTCGCCCTGTTCATGCCGGTCGCCATGGCGACCGCGGCCAAGGCCAAGCGGGCCGCGGCCGTCCTGCTGATGCCCTTGTCCTTCGGCTCGATCCTGGGCGGCATGGTGACCCTGATCGGCACGCCGCCGAACATCATCGTCGCCGCCTATCGCGGCGAGGCCCTGGGAACACCCTACGGACTGTTCGATTTCACGCAGGTCGGCCTGCCCCTGGCGGTCGCGGGCGTGGCCTTCGTCGCCCTGATCGGATGGCGCCTGTTACCGGCCTCGCGTCGCGCCGCCCGCTCGCCCGCCGAG
>CAUZWC010000183.1:0-6439 GCA_963583595.1 Alphaproteobacteria bacterium
CGCGGTCGCTTTGCTCTGGCGACTTGCCGATTTGGCTGGGGGAGATGCGAGGGATGAGGCCGAGGACTCCGCTCTTCTTGGGGCGGCGGAACGGTTCGGCGAGTTCGCGGGAGCCGTCGAAAGCGCGGCGCGGCGCATCTCCGTCCCGCTCGTCGTGCTGCGCTGCCCCGACCGCCCGGATCTGGAAGACTCTGCCCAATGGCGTGCGCTTCAGGCGCGGGCCGATCGGCGACTCGCGGACTACGGCGGGCCGGTCCTCCCTTCGGTCTCGGATTGGCATGACCCGGCGGCCGAGCGCGAGGGGCATGTGCCCTATACCGATGCGGCGTTCGGCGATATCGCCCTGGCCCTGACCCGGCGCCTTGCGACCCGTCTTTTGCCAGTGCACAAGCTGGTTGTGCTCGATGCCGACAACACCTTGTGGAACGGCGTGGTCGGCGAGGTGGGCCCGGATGGCCTGACGGTCGATCCGGCAAAGCGGGCTTTCCAGGAAATGCTGGTCGAACGCCAGCGGAACGGGTTGTTGCTCGCGGTCGTGAGCAAGAACGAGGTCGAGGATGTCGAAGCCGCCTTCGCCGCCCTGCCGGATATGCCGTTGCGGCCCGAGCATCTGGTTTCCGTCAAAGCGAGTTGGCGGGCGAAATCGGAGGCAATCGCGGGCCTGGCACGCGATCTGGGTCTGGGGCTCGAGTC
Source organism: Alphaproteobacteria bacterium (assembly GCA_963583595.1). Classification (GTDB taxonomy): domain Bacteria; phylum Pseudomonadota; class Alphaproteobacteria; order CADEGL01; family CADEGL01; genus JABIRQ01. Next base: position 694 of record CAUZWC010000183.1, read on the forward strand.
TTTTGTCTTCGTCGACGACAACCCGGTCGAATGCGCCGAGGTGCGAAGCCGATTGCCCATGGTCGCGGTCCTGCCCTATCCGGCGACGGAGAGCGATACGGCGGGCTGGCTCGCCCGGCTTTGGGCGCTCGATACCGGTCCGGCGGGGGCCGAGGACCGGCGACGCACGCAGATGTACCGCGAAAATACCGCCCGGACCGAAGCGCTGGCGGAGAGCGGCGATTTCCGGGCCTTCCTGGAATCGCTGCGGCTCGAGGTCGAAATCCGGCCCCTGGTCGAGGAGGATATCGCGCGCGCGACCCAACTCACCCAGCGGACGAATCAGTTCAACACCACGACGCGGCGCATGACGGTGGAGACGTTGCGTGTCAGGGATATGGGAACCGCGCCCGTCTATACGATCCGGGTGCGCGACCGGTTCGGCGATTATGGCCTCGTCGGCCTCGCCTGCCTTGGCGTCGAGAAGGATGTCCTGGAGGTCGAGACCTTGCTGCTGTCCTGCCGCGTGCTGGGTCGCGGGGTTGAACAGCGCGTTGCCGGTTTCCTTGGCGAATTGGCGGTCGAGAAAGGCGTGGCGCGTCTGCGCTTCGCCTTCGTCCCGAGCGCGCGGAACCGCCCGGCGGCGGATTTTCTCGAATCCTTGCCGGAGGTCGAACGGGAGCGCCGGGACGGCGAAGACGGTTTTGCCTTGGATGCCGGGGCCGCGGCGGGCACGGCTTTCGACGTGGCGACGCCCGATCCGGCACCTCCTGCTGCGGAAAATGGCACCGAAACCGTCGCCGATGCGGGTGACGGACCGGCTCGCGCGCGCGCCTTCGAAGCCGTGACGGGGCCATGGCGCGATGGCGCCGGGCTTTGCGGGGCGTTGCGGGCTGCCGCGCCGAAGCCGGCACGAATGGTGGAAGCGCGGGCGGATTTCGTCGCGCCTGCCGGCGGGACGGAGGCGGATATCGCCGCGCTGTGGCGGGAGGTCCTGGCCTTGCCGCGCGTTGGGGCGCAGGACGATTTCTTTCGGATCGGCGGCACTTCCCTGGCGGCGGCGCGCATGATCGGGCGGCTGAGCGATCTGGTCGGCCGCAGGCTGACCCTGACCGATCTGATGGACAGCCGTACCCCCGCGATGCTGGCGAAACTGGCAACGTCGACCCGGCCGGTCGATGCCGCGATAATCGCCGATCCGGCGCGCAGGGCCTATCCCCTGTCGCCGAGCCAGGAAGCCCTATGGTCCGTGGCCCAGGCCGGGCAGGGCGGCGCCGAATACGCCGTCGCGGCGGGCGGTCGAACCGCGCGGCATCTCGACCCCGATCTTGCCCGCGAGGCGTTCCGCCGTGTCGTGGCGCGGCATCCGGCGCTGCGAACGACCTTCCCTGAAGATAGCGGTGATTCGATCGACGATCCGGTGCAGGTGGTGCGGGACGAGCCGCGCTTCGATTTCAGCCTCCACGATTTTTCGACCCGGCCAATGGCCGAACTGGACGCCGCCGCGCGGTCTCATGCTCAGGTGCTTGCCCGAAATCCCTTCGACCTGGTTGAAGGACCGTTGGTCCGGTTGGCCCTATACGATCTCGGTGACGATGGATTCGGCTGTCTCCTGGCGGCGCAACATCTCGTCATCGACGGCACCTCTCTTGCCCTGGTCATGGCCGAGTTCCGGCAGGCCTATGCGGATCTGAGCGAGGGCCGCGAGCCGGCCTTCGCGCTGTTGCCCCTGAGCCCGGGCGATGTCGCGCTCTGGCAGAGGGCGAAAGCGGAGGCTGTGGATCCGGACAGCAAGGCATTCTGGCGGGCGGCCCTCGCCGATCCGGCGCCGCTGCCGAGCTTGGGCGGTGCCGAGAATGCACCGGGCGGGCTCGTCACCGGCCGGTTCGATGGGGATACCCTTCGTCGTCTCGATTCCTTTGCTGCGGCCCAGGGCGCCACGCCCTTCGAGGTCATGCTTTCCCTCTGGCATGGGGTCCTGGCGCGGCATGCCGGCGCTGTGGACATCTGTCACGGCGTGCCGATCGACGATCGTCCCCGCCCGGAGGGCGACGGCCTGGTCGGATGCTTCGTGAAAACCCTGCCGGTGCGGCTCCGCTGTGATCTGTCGCAGTCTTTCGCCGCGCTGGTGGGCGCCGTGACCGAGTCATGGCGGGACGCGCGGCGTCATGCGGACCCGCCGCTATGGCGAATTCTGGCGGATGCAGGCCTCCGGGCCGCACCTTTCGCCAGCTTCTTCGCCTATCAGGAATGGTCGGGCGAAGAGGATACCGATTTCCGGCCCTGGACGATCGATGTGGGGCGGTCGGCCATGCCTGTCGTGCTGGAAATTCTCGTCACCGCGGACGGCGCTGCGGTGCGTTTGGAGTACGGCTCGGGATTCGCGGATGAGGCGATCGCACGGCGGATGCTGGACGGATTCCTGACGGCGGCCGGTGAAGTGCTGGCCAATCCGGAACTGCCGATCGAGAGCACGGTCAACCTGGCGAATCCCAAGAACGAGCCGACGAGGGAGTCGTTGCCGCTCCCACCGGCGCTCACACCGCCACAACGCAGGTTCTTCGACCTTCCGATGGAGAATCGCGCCCACTGGAATTCCGCCGTGCAATTGCAGGTCGGACTCAGCTTCGATCTCGACCGCTTCGTCACGGCCTATCTTCGCATAGCCGAGCATTGCGACGCCCTGCGGACAGGGTTCCGCCGGCGGGGCAAGGCATGGGTCCGGGAAAGTCTGGATATCGCAGCCGGCCCCGTTCTGCGGCGCGGCAGTCTGGACGGCTTGGGGCGCAAGGCGGGCGAGGAACTGGCCAAGAGGCTGGTCGCTGAACTCCAGGACGAATTCGATCTCGCATCCGGCCACCTCATCGGCTTCTGCCACCTGACGTCGCGCAGCAAGCATCGCAACCGGCTGATCCTCGTGGCCCATCGATTGATCCTGTCCGATGCCGCCTGGCCGCAACTTTTGAACGAATTGGACTCTGTTTATCGCGGCGGCACGCCGAAGACGCCTCCCCACACCATGCCGGATAAGCCTTCTCCGGTGGCAGCGGTGCCGGGCGATAGCGGGATCGCGGAACAGATTGAGCAATGGGAGGATTTGGCGCGGTGCGGAGCTCTGAACGGCCTGCCCTATGACCGTCCGAACGCCGCCGATCTCGAACGCGAATCGGACAGCGTGGCGATCCTGCTTGACGAGGAGGTGACGGCTGCCCTGACGCGTGGGGTGCCCGAAGGCCCGGCTCCCGGGGAAGAGGACATTCTGGTGGCGGCGCTTCACGCCGCGCTGACGGCCTGGACCGGTGAGGACGGGCGCTGGCTCATGGAGTGGGAATGCGGTTCTGCGGATGCAGGACCGGACAGCGCGCTCGGATGGCACGGGACGCGCCATCCCTTCCTGCTTTCCTCGGGCGATCCGCGGGCGGTGCTTACCGCGCGGCGATCCCTGCCGAATGGCGGGCGCGATTTTCTGGCCCTGCGTCACGGAGCGGATCGCGCGGTTGGGCGCCGCCTGAAAGCCTGCCGAGGCGAAATTTCCTTCAACCATCTGGGGCGGGTCGGCGATTTCGGGGCGGGTAGCATTTTCTGGGGCTTGTTCAGATTCGATATCGGCGCCCTCCGGGATCCGCGCGCCGTGCGCCCGCATGCGCTCGCCATCGAATCGGCGATCGTCGACAATCACCTGGCCATCCGGATCGGCTTCGGGCGCAAGCGCTTCTCGCGGGCCAAGCTATTGCGCTTGGCAAAAGCCTATCAGGCGGCGCTTGAAACGCTCGCGGCGGCGGATGCGTCCATGCCGGGACCATCGCCGGAGGAGGGCATCCGGCGGATTCTTGCCGCGGGCACGGGGGCCGCACGCTCACTTCCCGATGTTCCTTGCGTGGTGGATCTGATTCCCTGGGAGCGCCACCCGGACCTGGCCGCGCGGGCGGTCGGCGTGTTCGAAGCCATGGCGGCTCATCGCGGCGCGCCGGTGGCGGTTTGCTTGCCGCGTGGCGAAACGCTCAATGCAACGATCCTGGGCATTCTTGCGGCGGGGGCCATTCTGGTGTCCATGGATCCGGCCTGGCCCGATGCGCGCATCCATACAATTCTGATGGAGAGCGGCGCGGCCCATATCCTGACCGATGGGCGGGTCCTGTCGCGCCTGGCGAACGGATCGGTCGTGGCGATCGATACGGGCGGATTGCCGACTGGCGATCCCGCGATCCTGCGGGGCCGGGGCGACCGAGACGACACGGCCTATCTGATGTTCACCTCGGGCAGCACCGGCCGGCCGAAAGGCGCGGCGCTGTCCCACCGGGCCCTGCTCAACCATGCGGTGGCGATTGTCGAGGCTTTCGGCCTGGGGCCGAGGGATCGCGTGCTGCAGATGGCAGCACCCGGCTTCGACGTTTATTTCGAAGAACTGATCCCCAGCCTTGTCGCCGGCGCCACGGTGGTGCCGCTGGCCGATGGTGCCGATCTCGACCCTGCCGAATTCCTCGCTTTCGTCGCGGCTGAGAAGTTGACCGTCCTCAACCTGCCATCGGCCTATTGGGGCTTGCTGGCCTCGCGCTTGGGGACGGGGATCGACCTACCGAGCTCCGTGCGCCTCACGGTCGTGGGCGGCGACCGCGTCGCCCCGGCGGCTGTGGAGGCCTGGCGCCGGGGCACCGGCGGCGCACCGCTCGTCAACGCCTATGGCTTGACGGAGACGACGATCACCACCACGGCCTGGATCGATGACGGCCGGGCACTCGATGGCGCGGTGCCGGTCGGCCGCCCGCTCGCCAATCAGCAAGCCCATGTTCTCGACGACGGTCTCCGCCCAGCGGAGGACGATGCGGTCGGCATGCTCCATATCGGTGGGGCGGGGCTGGCGCGCGGCTATTGGCGCGACGGCGAACTCGATTCGTGCCTGTTCCCCGAGATCGATTTGGGCGCCGGGCCGATGCGCCTTTTCGCCACGGGCGATATGGCGCGGCGCCGGGCGGACGGGGTGATCGAGATTCTGGGCCGGCGCGACGATCAGGTGCAACTGCGCGGTCATCGGATCGAGCTGGCCGAGGTCGAGAACACGCTCGCCAGTCATCCCGAGGTGGTTCAGGCTAGTGTCAGCGCCCAGGGCGAAACTCTCGTCGCCCATGTTGCGGGGTCGGTCGAGCCCGCGGCGTTGTTGGCCCATGCGCGCCGCACTCTTCCGGCCTATATGGTGCCCGGCGCGGTTTATGTCCTTGCAGCATTGCCGGTCACCCCCAGCGGCAAGATCGACCGCGAGGCTCTGGCTGCTCTCTCCCCAAAAGCCCAGAAGCCGTTGCGGCCGCGCGGAAAACTGGAAAAGGCGCTGGCCGAGCTTTGGCGCGAGGCGCTCGATTGCGCGGCCGTCGATGCCCGCCGATCCTTTGCCGAGCATGGCGGCCATTCCATCGCCGCCCTGGCGATCAGCGCCCAAGCGCGCCGGGTTCTGGGCCATGCCTTGCCCGCGACATGGCTGATGGAGTCGCCGTCTCTGCGGGCCTTGGCCAAGAAGCTTTCGGCCGCAAATGGCCCGTCCTGGGAGCGGCTGGGCGGAGGCGGGGAGGGAAACGCACTGCATATCCTTTCCGGGATCAGTGGCGAAAGCGGCGTGTTGCAGCCTCTCGCGGATATTCTCGGCGGCGATCGGCCTGTCATGGGTTTCGATTTCGAGCCGATGGCGAGCACGGTGGAGAAGATGGCGGAAGCCAGCTGCGCGGCTCTTTCCCGGACCGAGTCGCCACTGCTCGGCGGCTGGTCCCTGGGCGGGATC
>CAUZWC010000184.1:0-6433 GCA_963583595.1 Alphaproteobacteria bacterium
AATGACCTCCGGCTCGATCCCTTTGTCGCGCAGAAGTTGCAGGGTCTGGCGCGACTTGGAGCAGCGCGGGTTGTGAAAAATCTTGATGCCCATCGGTTTGTCCCTCGTTTCGGCCGGTCGTAAACACGTCGTCCAACACGTCGCCGGAGAAGATAGCCCCGCGCCGCTCGCTCGCTCAATCCTGGCCCAGCGCCTCTTCGTCCTCGGCATCGATGGTCCGGCGCGCGGTGTCGTAGCCGAAGCCCGCCCGGGCCAGGGCGGCCAGGTCGCGCTCGCGCCGGTCCGCGCGGTCCTTGGCGGCCCGGAACGGGCCCAGCCGCCGGCGCCGCGCCAGGCGGATGGCGGCGGCTGTATCGGGGTCGCCTTCCTTCTCCTCCAGGGCCGCGATCGCGTCATCGGCGAGATCCCTGGCGACGCCCTTGGCCGCCAACGCGCCGCGGATGCGGCGCAGGGATGCGCCGCGCCGGTGCAGGCTGCTCGTCTTGCCCTCGGCATAGGGCCGGTCGTCGACCAGGCTCGCGCGGACGAAGCGGATGACGATCTCATCGACCCAGGCCGCCGCTTCCTCGGGATCCGTGTCATGGGCCCGGACCGAGCGTTTGACCCGGCGCATCAGCACACGGCGCAGATTCTCCGCGCTGCTGGCGTAGCGCTGCAGATAGAAGAGCGCGGCATTTTCCAATCCCTTGGGGCTTGCCTTGCGCGGCCCCTCGCGTTTCTTGGCCTTTTTGTCGGCGCGCGCGCCGAACCGGGCTTTGTCGGTGGATCCCATCTTTCGATCGTCTCATGACGGGCGCGCCGGGGCAAAGGGCGGCCAGCTTGTCATCGCCAGGGCGCGCGACTACCTTCCGCCCCTCGCATGAACCCGATTCTCGCCCAGACCGCCCAGAATACCGCCGCTCCCGGCCGCCGCACCGCGCCGCCGACGCCGCGGATATTCGGGCCTGTGAATTGGCTCGGCCTCTGGACCCTCTATGCCAAGGAAGTACGGCGCTTCCTCAAAGTTTTCACCCAGACCGTGATGGCGCCGGTGGTCACGGGCCTGCTCTTTCTCGCCATCTTCACCCTGGCCATCGGCCGCTCGATCGAGGTCGCGGGCGGCATTCCCTATGGCCAGTTCCTGGCTCCGGGGTTAGTCATGATGGTGATTGTCCAGAATTCCTTCGCCAACAATTCCTCCTCTATCCTGGTCGCCAAGATCCAGGGCAATATCGTCGATGTCCTGATGCCCCCGCTCAGCCCGGTGGAGATGACGGTGGCCTATGCCCTGGCCGGCATGACCCGGGGCATCATCGTGGCGATTTCGACGCTTGCTGTGATGGCGTTTTTCGTGCCGATGGAACTGCCCGATCCGGCGGCGGCGCTCTATTTCGGCGCCTCGGCGGCCCTGATGCTGTCCCTCACGGGCATGATCGGCGGCATCTGGGCCGAGAAATTCGAACATATCTCCGCTGTGACCAATTTCGTCATCACGCCGCTGGCCTTCCTTTCGGGCTCCTTCTATTCGATCGACCGCCTGCCCGGAATCTGGAACGTGATCGCCCATTTCAACCCGTTCTTCTTTCTGATCGACGGCTTCCGCTCGGGCTTCATCGGCCATTCCGACGGCTCCACCGCCATCGGGGTCGGGGTGACACTGGCCCTCAACCTGATCCTCGGCTGGATCGCGCTCCGAATGTTCGCGACCGGTTACAAACTGAAGAGCTGAAACAGGGACCGCCAGGGTTCCGGCGTGCGCAAAGCCGCGCCGAGCCTCGCCTTGACAGGTGTTTTGGCAGCTTGAATACTTCGCCTTCTTCCGGATTGGCCGGTTTTCGACACTTGTCGTTTTAACCAACGTGTTCGACCTGAAAGGGGCGCGCCGTGATATCTGCTTTGATGCCCGTCTACGATCGTATCGACCTCGCTTTCGAGCGGGGCGAGGGTGCCTATCTGTTCGGCACCGACGGGCGACGGTATCTCGATTTCGCCAGCGGCATCGCCGTCACCATGTTCGGGCATAACAATGCCCATCTGGTGAAGGCCCTGACCGAGCAGGCGGGCAAGGTCTGGCATTGCTCCAACATCTTCCGGATTCCGGAGCAGGAGCGCCTGGCCGAAAGGCTGGTCGCGGCGAGCTTTGCGGACACGGTGTTTTTCTGCAATTCGGGCGCGGAAGCCCTCGAAGGCGGAATCAAGACCATCCGCAAGTATCACAGTGCCGCGGGCAATCCGCAGAAGACGCGCATTATCGCCTGCGAGGGCGCCTTTCACGGGCGCACCATGGCGACGATTACGGCCGGCGGCCAGAAGAAGCATACCGATGGTTTCGGCCCGCTTCTTCCGGGTTTCAGCCATGTCGCCTTCGGCAACCTGAACGAGATGCGCGCCGCCATCGGCGACGATGTGGCGGGCATCCTGGTCGAGCCGGTCCAGGGCGAGGGCGGCATCCGCCCGGGCAGCCAGGACTATCTCACCGGTCTGCGCGATATCTGCGACGAATACGGCCTGTTGCTGTTCTTCGACGAGGTGCAATGCGGTTCGGGCCGGACCGGCAGGCTCTTCGCCCACGAATGGTCGGGCATCGCCCCGGACTTGCTCGCCACGGCCAAGGGCATGGGCGGCGGCTTTCCTGTCGGCGCCGTGCTGGCCACGGAAAAGGCCGCCTCGGGCATGAAGGCGGGCGCCCATGGCTCCACCTTCGGCGGCAATCAGCTGGCCATGGCCGTGGGCAATGCGGTGATGGATCTGCTGATGGAGGAGGGTTTCCTCGATCGCGTGCACAAGACGGCCGGATATCTGCGCAAGGTTCTGGAAGGCGTTGTCGCCAGGTATCCCGACGTGGTCGAGGAGGTGCGCGGCATGGGCATGATGCTGGGCCTCAAATGCAAGGTGACCAACAGCGACCTGATCGCGCAGATGCGCAAGGAAGGGCTGCTGGCCGTCGGCTCGGGCGACAATGTCGCGCGCCTGGCCCCGCCCCTGATCGTGGACAAGGCCCAGATCGATGCGGCCGCCGAGATGATCGACCGGGCCTGCGCTGCCTTGGGCGGCGGCGATGGGTGACATCCGGCATTTCCTGGACCTGGATCGGCTGGAGACGAACACCCTTCGCGACATTCTGGAGATCGGTGCGGCCTACAAGAGAGGAACGCGCAACGGCCGGCCGCTCGAGGGAAAGACCCTGGCCATGATCTTCGAGAAGCCGTCGACCCGGACGCGCGTGTCCTTCGAGGTCGGGATGCGCCAACTTGGCGGTGCGGTCGTGGTGCTCGAACAGCAGGGCACGCAGCTCGGTCGGGGCGAGACCATCGGCGACACGGCGCGCGTGCTCTCGCGCTATGTCGACGCCATCCTGCTGCGCACGGACATGCACGAGAAGCTGACAGAACTGGCGGCGCTGGCCGGCGTGCCGGTGATCAACGGCCTGACCGACCGCACCCATCCCTGCCAGCTCATGGCCGATGTCATGACGTTGGAGGAAAAGCGCGGCACGCTCGACGGCCAGGCGGTGGCCTGGTGCGGCGATCTCAGCAATGTCGCCATATCCTGGGTTCACGCTGCGGTGCGCTTCGGCCTCGACCTGCGCCTGGCTTGTCCGCCCGACCAGTCCCTGTCCAACGCCGTGATCACCTGGATCGACGAACATGGCGGCCAGGTTCGCGTCACCCATGACGCGGCGGAGGCGGCGAAGGGCGCCGATTGCGTCGTGACCGACACCTGGGTCTCCATGGGCCAGGAGGCCACGGCGGCGCAGCTCGACCGCTTCACGCCCTTCCGGGTGGACGAGGCCCTGATGGCCCGGGCCAAGCCAGATGCCATCTTCATGCATTGCCTGCCGGCCCATCGTGGCCAGGAGGTGACGGCGGGCGTGATCGATGGCCCCCATTCCGTGGTCTGGGACGAGGCCGAGAACCGCCTGCACGCCCAGAAGGGAATCCTCACCTGGTGTCTCGCCTGATGGCGATGGCGGGGGCCGACGATATGACGGGTCCGGTGGACGACATCCTGCAACCCTTCCAGATCGAGGGTTGTGCGGTGCGCGGACGCCTCGCCCGGCTCGGCCCCTTGGCCGACGAGGTGCTGGGCAAACACGCCTATCCTGCGCCGGTCTCGATCCTGCTGGGCCAATGCATGGCGCTGACCGCCGTGCTCGCCGGCGCGCTCAAGTTCGACGGCATCTTCACCCTTCAGATGGCGGGCGACGGGCCCGTGCGCACTCTGGTCACGGATATGACCAGCGAAGGAAACCTCCGCGCCTATGCCGGCTTCGACGAGGCGCGGGTGGCTGAGATCGCGGCCCGGCCAGAGGCGCTCGCCGCCCCGGTCCCGAACCTGTTCGGCAAGGGCCATCTGGCCTTCACCGTCGATCAGGGGATCAATACCGATCGCTATCAGGCGATCACCGCGCTGGAGGGAGAGACCGTCTCGGAGATGGCCGGGCATTTCTTCCGGCAGTCGGAACAGATAGACGCCAGCTTCCATGTCGCGGCCGAAAGGCGCGGGCTGAATGGGCATGGCGCCTGGCGTTCGGCCGCCCTGATGATCCAGCGCGTGCCGCTCGAAGGCGGGCGCGACCGCTCGACTCCGACGGCGATGGGGACATCGCTGGAGGACTCGGTCGAAGCCTGGAATCGCGCGCGAATCCTGGCGGCCAGCGTGACGGATGACGAACTGACCGACCCTGATCTGATGCCCGACCGGTTGCTCTATCGCCTGTTCCACGAGGATGGGGTGCGGGTCTTCGCGCCACAGCCCTTGGCCGCGGGCTGCCGCTGCTCGCGCGAGCGGGTCGAACGGACCCTGCGCAGCCTGACCCGCGAAGGACTTGAGGAATTCAAGGTCGACGGCGAGGTTATCGTGACCTGCGAGTTCTGCACGTCCGAGTACCGCTATGACGAGCCCGCCTTGGAGGCTCTGTTTTTGGAGGGGCGCGCATGATGGGGTTCCCCAGATTCTGGGTGCCGGTCCTGGCGGGGTTGGCATTCCTTTTGGCCGCCTGCTCCAACGCGCCGCCGCCCGCCGCCGCCTATCCGGAAATCACCTTCGTCGACCGCGGACCTATCGTGCTCGATGTCGGCACGATCGAAATCCGCTCGAGCTTCGAGCCCAGCTTCGCCGATCCGGATGTCGAGCATCTTTTCCCGATTCCGCCCCAGCGCGCGGCGGAGCGCTGGGCGCGCGACCGTCTCGTCGCCCATGGCGGCGGGCGCCTCGCAATCTATGACGTCAAAACCGCGCGCGTGGTCGAGAAGGCGCTGCGCGGAACGGGCGGCGTTGCCGGCCTGTTCAAATCCGATCAGGAGGCGCGCTATACCGCTGTTCTCGAGGTCGAATTGCGCATCGTCGAGCCCGATTTCCGTCAGGCGGGCTTCGTCACGGCCAAGGCCGAGCGCGTGCGCACGGTCGAGGAGGGCGTCACCCTGGCCGAGCGGGAAACCATCTGGTTTGAGATGACCAGGCAACTCATGGCAGATCTTGACCCCGTGCTCGAACGGAATATCCGCACCAGTTTAGGCACATTCGTGGTTCACTGATCCGGTTCCAAGCGCCCGCATTGCGCCCAGTCCTAATAAGTCGCGCGGCCGCCGGTCATGTCGAAAGTGAATCCGGTGGTGAAGCTGCAGGCGGGAGAGAGAATCCAGGCGATCATATGGGCGGCCTCGTCCAGCCGACCGAGCCGCGCCATCGGAATCTTCGCGGTCATATAGTCGACCGTCGCCTGGGGCAGGGCGTCGACCATGGGGGTCTGCACCACGGCGGGAGCGAGGCCGTTTACCGTCACGCCCGTCCGGGCATAGTCCTTGCCCATGACCTTGATCAGGCCGATCAGCCCGGCCTTGGTGGCGGAATAGGCGGCCATGCCGGCATTGCCTTCCTTGCCCGCGACCGAGGCGACATGGAGCAGGCGGCCATAGCCGCGTTCCAGCATGGCGGGCAGCACGGCCTGTGAGACGACCAGCGCGCCGCGCAGGTTGATCGCATAGACCAGATCGAAATCCTCGAGATCGACCTCATGGCTGTCCACCGCGGTCTTGCCCGTGATCCCGGCGCAATTGACCAGGGCGTCGATCCGGCCGAAGCGATCCAATACCGCATCGATGGCGTCATGCACCGTCTCGGGCCGGGTCACGTCGGCGGCGAAGGCCTCGGCTTTCCCGCCGGTATCGCGGATCGCCGCGGTGGCGGTTTCGACCCCCGCTGCGTCCCGGTCGATACAGGGCACCATGCAGCCCAGGCCGGCGAGAAGGTTGGCGGCCTCGCGCCCGATCCCGCTGGCCGCGCCGACCACCGCCGCCACATAGGGTCCTTCCGTCGTCGCGCGCTGCCCATAGGCGCCGATATCCCAGCCCGTTGTGGCCATGCCGTTGCTCCCTCATCGATTGGCTCCGGGCGAAGCTAGCTGTCCGGCCCCAGGGGCGGCAAGCGCGCCGAGGTCGTAGCCACCGGCCGA
>CAUZWC010000185.1:0-6390 GCA_963583595.1 Alphaproteobacteria bacterium
GACCGTCGCCCAGCTCGAATCCGCGATCTTTCCCGATAGCGTCCTGCATCCCAAGACGAGTTTGCTCTGCCTGGAGAACACCCATAACGCTGCCGGCGGCATCTGCCTCTCGCCGGCGGGAACGGCGGAACTGGCGGATGCCGCCCATCGGCGCGGCCTCAAGGTCCATATCGACGGCGCGCGGATCTTCAACGCGGCCGTCGCCCTGGGCGTGCCCGGCGCCGATCTCGTCCGCTCGGTGGATTCCATCACCTTCTGCTTGACAAAGGGCTTGGCCTGCCCGGTCGGCTCGGTCCTGTGCGGCAGCCGCGATTTCATCGATGCGGCGCGCCATTGGCGTCAGGCGGCGGGCGGCGGCATGCGCCAGGCGGGCATCTTCGCTGCCGCGGGCGTCGTCGCTCTCGAGTCGATGATCGAGCGTCTGGCCGAGGATCACGCGACGGCCAAGCGGCTCGCTGGCTATATGGCCGAAGCCGGCCTGGCCATCGACCCAGACGCGGTCCAGACCAACATGGTCTTCGTCGAACTGCCCGAGGACGGGCCCGACCCGGAGCGCTTCGTCGCCGATTTGGCGGAAGCCGGTGTCCGCATCAACCCCCCCAAGGGCCGCCGCCTGCGCTTCGTCACACATTACGGCATCGAGGCCGAGGATATCGACCTCGCCGGCCGCCAGGTCGCCCAGGTCTGCAAACAAGCGGCATGACCGGGCGGCGACGTGCCACCGGGCCTCATGCTTCGACAGGCTCAGCATGCGGGCTTGGGGATTCGGCATGTGGCCCCGCCAAATATGGGGTTTGCACATTCGACTGGGCGTGAACGCCCTTCCCCGACCTCGTCCTGAGCCTGTCGAAGGGCGAGGATTGCACGCTGCTCCGCCGCGCCGCGGCTTCCCGGACATCCGAAACCGAGAAGAGCGCCACGTGCGGGCCGCTTGTCGGCCTCGCCGGCGCCGCCCTCGCGGCCTGGCCCGGATATTCATCACGGCGATGATCTTCTACGGCCAGCGCCTCGACCGGAAAGGGGGCGGGCCGGAACTGCTCTATGCCCTGTGCTTTCCCCTCTAACTCCTTCCTGGCCTTGGTCGCCTGGCGGCTCGGCTTCGACACCAAGGCCCCGATGCCGCCCGCCGATATCGCCCTGGGAGTCGCCATCGGCCTCGTCGTCCTGGGCTTCGTCGCCTACACCGTGCAGAAAGCAATTTCGTTGAGTTCCTCCTTCGCCGTCGGCACCGTCGCCGCCCTGATCCCCTTCGTCGTCTTCCTAATGCAGGCGGTCGAGGGACGGGTGGATCATTCCAACGCCACCCTGGCCGGCCTCGCCGTCTGTTTGGCGGGCGCGGTGATGGTGTCCACTGGCAGAACCCGCGCGGCACTGAGGGAGCGCCCTTCGGCATAGCGAAAGGTCCGGCGCAGGCTGCTCGCCTTAAGCCGGCCCACCCGTATCCATATGGCCCTCGTCGCGGTTCCGCACGAAAAGCCAGACGAAGGGGATCAGGGCATAGGCGATGGCGGTCAGGGCGAGGAAGGCATTGGAATAGCCGATTACCCCGGCCTGGCGGGAAATCACACTATCGACCAGGGCGAGGCCCTTGCGCGCCTCCAGGTCCCAGGCGCCGCGCGCCATATCCCCGGCGAGGGTCTGGGTGAAGGGAGTGACATATTCGGTCAGCACCGCATGGCTCATGATCGTGCCAGTGAGCATCACGTTGATCACGGTGACGATGCCGATGCTCGCGCCGATAGTAAAGACCAGATGGACCATGGCGATGCCGTCGTCCATGTCGCGTGGCGCCAGGGTGGCATAGGCGAGGGTACCCAAGGGCACCCAGACGAAGCCTGAGCCCAGGCCCTGGATCAGCCCGGCCCAGGCGACGGTCCAGGCATCGACATCGGGGGTCCATTGGCTCATCAGGAGGGTCGAGGTGCCGAAACAGGCCAGGCCGACCAACATGATGATGCGCGGATCGAAACGCGCTAGCAGCGGCCCGCCCAGCATCATGGAGGCGAAGGCGCTGACCCCGCGAGGAGTCAGCAGCCAGCCCACCTCCTCGACCGGATAATCGCCCAGATTCTGGAAATAGAGCGAGAGCAGCACGATGGGCGCCTGGACCAGGATGGCGAAGAAGAAGGCGTAGACGACCGCCAGGGCGTAGTTGCGGTTGGCGAAGATGCCCGGGCGCAGGAAGGGCCTAGGGCTGGTGAAGCTGTGGACCAGAAAGACATAGAGGAAGACGGTGGCGATCCCGGCCTCGACGACGATCTCGGTCGAGGCGAACCAGTCCTCGCGCTCCCCCCGGTTCAGGGCGAGCTGGAAGGCACCGACCGCGACGATCAGCGCGCTGAAGCCGAACCAATCGAGTCGGTGGCCCGGGTTACGCGCCGTCCGCGGCACCAGCAACCAGACCCCCAGGATGGTCGGGATCAGCACCGGCACATTAACGAAGAAGACCCAGGGCCAGCTATGGGCCTCGGTCAGGATGCCACCCACCGTCGGCCCGAGCACCGGGCCGATCAGGATCCCCATGCCCCAGATCGAGTTGGCCGTGCCGTGCTTCTCGCGCGGGAAGAGGTCGAGCATGATGGCCTGGGAGAGGGGCAGGAGCGGCGCGCCGAACATGCCCTGGAGGGCGCGCCAGCCGACCTCCTCGGTCAGGCTGGTCGCCATGCCGCAGAAGACCGAGATGACGGTGAAGCCGATCGTCGCCAGCAGGTAGATCTGCTTGCGGCCGAAGCGTTGACTGAGCCAGCCGGAGCAGGCGGTCACGACCGACTGGCCGACCAGATAGCCGGTCAGCACCCAGGCGATCTGGTCGGCCGTCGCCGAGAAGCTGCCCTGCATATGGGGCAGGGCGACGGTGACGATGGTCAGGTCCAGGACATAGACCGTCGTCGGGATCATGACCGCGGCGATGGTCAGCCAGAGGCGCGCGCCGGCAAGGGGCTGGGCGCCGCCGGTCATCGCGGCCGCCCCAGAAGATAGAGCGCAGGGATAATCGCCAGGGCGATCAGGGCGATGGCGATCTGCGCGTCGGCAAAGCCGATCATCGCCGATTGCCGCCCGATCTCCGCGTCGATCCCGGCCGCGCCACCGGGCAGGCGCAGGTCCCATCCGGGCGGGACCAGATCGCTGTGGAGCAGACGATTATAGCGAGACACGGCCTCGACCAGAACCGCATAGGCCCGTTGGGCGCCGATGGTCCAGAAGGTGATGGCCCCGGCCACGTCGACGCTGACGGCCAGCTTGAAGGAGAGATAGAGCAAGGGCACCGCATCCGATCTTTCGCGCGGTTCGACGAAGGCGAAGGTGAGGTAGTTCAGACAGATCCATAACATGCCGGCGCCGAGCCCCTGAAGCATGCCGACCCAGACGACTTCCCAGGTCGTCACATCGAGGGTCCATTGGGCCATCACACAGTGGGAAACGGTGATGCAGTCGAGGCCGAGGGCGGCCAGCAGGCGCGCGTCGACATAGGCGAAGTGGCGTCCCGCGAGCAGACTGGAGGCCATCACGCCGAGCGCGCGTGGGACGAGCAGCAGCCCGATCAGTTTGACCGGATAGCCTTGGACGATCTGCAGCATCAGGGGCAGCATGATGAGCGGCAGGAAGGCGATCAGGCCGCTGCCGAAATTCATGCAGAGGCCAAAGCCCAGATTGTGGGTGCGGGACAGGAACCGCGGCCGGACGGGATTCCGGCTGGTCATGATCTGCACGACGAAGAGATAGATGAAGATGCCGAAGACCATGAGATCCACGACGATTTCGGGCGAGTCCAGCCAGTCCTGCCGGGCGCCCCGGTTCATCATCAATTGCAGGGCGGCCAAGCCGATCAGCAGGGCGCAGAAGCCGAAAACGTCGAGCCGGCGCGCATTGACCGTCTGGGTTCGCGGCACCCAGAGGATCGCGCCGATCAGGGCGAGCAGGGCGATCGGCACATTGATGTAGAAGACGGCCGGCCAGCCGTAGAGATCGGTGATCCAGCCGCCCATGGGCGGGGCGATGACCGGGCCAACCATGCTGCCGATGCTCCAGATGCCAAGCGCACGAGGATATTCGTCTCGCGGGTAGACATCGACCAGGATGGTCTGGGACAGCGGTGTCGGCGACGCGCCGGAAATGCCGTGGAGGAAGCGCCAGAAGACCTCCTCCTCGTGCGAGCCGGCATTGCCGTACATGACCGAGGTCGCCATGATCAAGTGGCGGTTCGGCGCGGGCCCGGCGCCCGGATGGCCGATATCGCTCATCCCTGCCGCCTCATCGCACCTGCCGCAGAAAATAGACGAAAGGCGCAGGAACGACGGCCAGGACGGCACTGAACATGCCCGCTGTCATGGCCGCACCCGTTTGAGCAGATAGACGAGGGGCACCGGGATGACGGCCAGGACGGCGATGAACATAAACGTGTTATTGTAGGCGATCATTCCGGCCTGGCGGCTGACCTCGCGCCCGATGTTGGCCATGCCGATGGTGTCGCGCGCCCCGTCGTTGAACAAGGTGATGTTCTCCGAGAGGATCGCGTGAGCGGTCTGGGTGTCCTGGGTCAGATAGGTCATGACCGCGGCGATCCCCGCACTCGCCCCCAGATTCAGCACCAGATAGAAGAGCGGCACGGCGTCGCCCCGGTAGCGGCCGGCCAGGGTCCGGAAGGTCAGGGCGTTGAGCGGCACAAAGACCAGGTTCGAGCCAGCGCCCTGAATCAACCCGGTCCAGATCACCGCCCAGGGCCCGACATCCAGACTCCATTGCCCCATCATCCAGTTCGCGGCGCCGATCATCAGGAAGCCTGCGACGATCAGCAGGCGTGGGTCGATGCGTTGGGTCAGCGGGCCGGTAAAGGCCGATGCGATCATGATGCCGATCGCGCGCGGGGCCAGCAGCAGGCCGATCATGTCGATCGGGTAATGCACCAGATTCTTCAGCATCAGCGGCAACAGCAGGGTCGGTAGGAAAACCTGCGTGCCCAAGAAAGCGATCAGGCAGAGGCCGAAGGTGTAGTTCCGGTCGCGGAACATGGCCGGGTTGATCAAGGTGTCGCGCCCTGTCAGGGCATGGACGACGAAGGCATAGAGAAAAGCAACGCCGATCGAGAAGGTGATCAGGATCTCGCTCGACGCGAACCAGTCGAGCCGCGTGCCCCGGTTGAGGGTGAGCTGGATGGCTATTAATCCGATCACAAGGGTGCCCAGGCCCAGCGCGTCGATCCGGCGGCCGCGCTCGGCCGGTGTCGAAGGAATGAACAGGATTGCCCCCAGGAAGGCGCAGAGGCCGATGGGCAGATTGATGAAGAAAACGGCAGGCCAGCCGTAGAGGTCGGTGATCCAGCCGCCGATTGGCGGGGCAATCACTGGGCCGACCATCATGCCGATGGCCCAGACCCCTAGGGCCCGGGCCGATTCCTCGCGTGGATAGACGTCGATCACGATGGCCTGGCTGAGGGGGATCAAAGGTGCGCCCGACACGCCTTGGAGGAAGCGCCACATGACTTCCTCCTCGAGCGAGGTGGCATTGCCGCACATCAGCGAGATCAGGGTGAAGGTGGCAAGGGAGAGAATGTAGAGGCGCTTGCGCCCCAGCCGGGCCGCGACCCAGCCGGTCGAAGTGATCATCGCCGTCATGCCGATGATGAAGGCGGTCACGACCCAACTGATCTGGTCCGGCGTGGCCGAGAAACTGCCCTGCATGAAGGGCAGGGAGATCGACACCAGGGTCAGGTTCAGGGAATAGATGGCGCCCGTGAACATCGCCGTGGCCAGGACCATCCGCCGCTGCCCCGCCGGCAGCACGATCGTCGCGCCCATCGATCCCTGGGCGCCGCCGGTCATGGCCTTCCGCCCGATCTGTTGTCGCCCCTCACCCCGAGCCTGTCGAAGGGTGAGGCTGGCACACCCTTGCATTGTGCCACGGCCCCAAGCTTCGACAGGTTCGGCATGAGGCACGAAACAGGAGAGGAAAGGCCCGGACCGTTAGTCATCCGCCGTCTCGTTGCCGGTGATGCGGCCCTTGGTGAACAGGAAGACCGCGGGGATGGCGCAGGCGGCCATGATCGCGATCATCTTGAAATTGTTCAGATAGCCGATCATCGCCGCCTGGCGCATGACCTCCGCCTCGATCGAGGCCAAGCCGCTCATCGTGCCGAAATCCCAGGACTCCGGCAGGAGTTTGCTATGGGCGGAATAGGGGCTGACGAATTCGGTCAGGCTGGCCCGGCTTGCCTGGCTGGTCCGGGTCAGGACATTCATCGCAACCGCGATGCCCGCGCTGATCGCCTGGAACAGGATCAGGTTGAACACTGTCAACCCCTCGGTCCGGTAGCGCCGGGGCAGGGTCGAGAAGGTCTTCGTCGAAAGCGGCACGAAACTGAAGCCCGTCGAAAAGCCCTGCATGGTAGTCAGC
>CAUZWC010000186.1:0-6359 GCA_963583595.1 Alphaproteobacteria bacterium
GCCAAGACCCGCGAGGCAGGAGCGCGCATCGTGCTGATTTCGGACGGCGATGTCAGCGGTGTGATCGCGACCTCTCAGCCGGCCACGGGGATTGATATCTATGTCGGCAGCGGTGGCGCTCCTGAGGGGGTGCTGGCGGCGGCGGCCCTGCGCTGCATTGGCGGCCAGATGGAAGGTCGCCTGGTGTTTCGCAACGACGAGGAACGCGGTCGGGCGCATGGCTTGGGAATCGAGGATCTGGGTCGCAAATACACCCTGAACGAGTTGGCGGCGGGCGATGTTATTTTCGCCGCCACCGGCGTGACCGACGGCTCGATGCTGCAAGGCGTGCGCCGGCGGGGCGCAACCGTCACGACCGAGTCCATCGTCATGCGCTCCTCGACCGGTACCGTGCGCACGATCGAATCCACCCACGATTTCTCGCGCAAGGCCGAGTTGAACCCGGACAAGGCGTGATCGAAGGCCTATCGCCATGCCCGGCCCCGCCCTCAACTCGGCCGTGACGACAGGCGGGGGCGCGGCCGAACCGTTTCTGGGGGTCGAGCGGTCCCTTGCTGGAAAATTGTGGCGTGCCCGGCTGACCGATGACCGCGCGGCTTTGGCCCTGTCCCAACGCCACGGCCTGTCCGAATTGCTGGGTCGCGTTCTGGCGGCGCGGGGCGTGGCGTCCGACATGGTCGAGGACTTCCTCACACCCAGCCTGCGCGGCGCGATGCCCGATCCCAGCCGCCTCAAGGATATGGATGCGGCAGCGGCACGGGTGGCGGCCGCGATCCAAGACGGCGAGCAGATCGCGGTCTTCGCCGATTACGATGTCGATGGCGCGACCTCGGCCGCCCTGCTCTTCCGGTTTCTCTCGGCCGTCGGCACGCCGCCGCTGATCTATGTTCCGGATCGGGTGATCGAGGGCTATGGCCCCAATGCCGAGGCGCTTCTGGGGCTTCAAGAAAGCGGCGCCAAGCTGGTTTTGACCGTCGATTGCGGCGTCACTGCCCATGAACCGCTCGCGGCGGCGGCCGCCGCTGGGCTGGAGATCGTCGTGGTCGATCACCATGTCGCGGAGGCGGGGCTGCCGCCGGCCACGGCGATCGTCAATCCCAACCGCCTCGATGACGACAGCGGCCAGGGCCAACTCGCCGCCGTCGGCGTGGTTTTCCTGCTCGTCGTCGCGGTCAACAGGGCGCTGCGCGCGGCGGGCTGGTATGTGGGCGGCCGCCGCGAGCCCGATCTGCTCGGCTGGCTCGATCTTGTCGCTCTGGGCACGGTCTGCGATGTCGTGCCTCTGACTGGGATCAACAGGGCGCTGGTCACCCAGGGACTCAAGGTCATGGCCCGGCGGGCCAATCCGGGACTGGCCGCCTTGGCCGATGTGGCCGGGGTCGACGAGAAACCGGGCGCCTATCATGCGGGTTTTGTGCTCGGCCCCAGGGTCAATGCCGGCGGCCGGGTGGGCGAGGCGGGTCTCGGCGCGCGCCTACTGACAACCGAGGATCCGGAGGAAGCGCACAACATCGCCGAACGCCTCGATCTGCACAACCGCGAGCGCCAGACCCTCGAAGCGCGGGTGCTGGAGGAGGCGGGTGCGGCGATCGAGGATGCCGGCGGGCCGGCCGCGGCCGTCTTCGTCGCCGGCCGGGGCTGGCATCCCGGTGTGATCGGCATCGTCGCCAGTCGCCTGGCCGAAACCTACAACCGCCCGGCCTGCGTCGTCGCCCTGGACAATGGAATCGGCAAGGGCTCCGGCCGTTCGGTTCCCGGCGTGGGGTTGGGCGGCGCGATCCTCGCCGCGCGCCAGGCCGGGTTGCTGATCGCCGGGGGCGGGCATACCATGGCGGCAGGCTTCACTGTGGCCGAGGACAAGATCGACGCTTTTCGGGCTTTCCTCGACGAACGCATCGGCGGCGAGATCGAGGCCAAGGGCGTGGTGCCGGAACTGCGCATCGACGGGGCCCTGGCTCTCGCCGGCGCGAATTGGGATCTGGTGCAGTCTCTCGAAGCCCTGGCGCCCTTCGGCCAGGGCAATGCGGAGCCCGTATTCGTGCTGCGCGACGTGCGGATCGCCAAATCGGACGTGGTCGGGCTCAACCATGTCCGTTGCTTCGTCACAAGCCCGGCGGGCGGGCGGCTGAAGGCCATCGCCTTCCGTGCCTTGGAGACACCCTTGGGCAGTGCCCTGCTCGATATTTCGGGTGCGTCCCTGCATCTGGCGGGGCGCCTGCGACCGGACACCTGGCAGGGCCGCGAGGAGGTGCAACTCGTCATCATCGATGCGGCGAAGGTGCGCTAGACCAGGGGGAGTGGAGGGGGACCATGGACAACATCACGCTCGATGTTCGCAAGTTCATTTACGACACCATCGTCGAGACCACCCACCCGCCGATCGCCCAGCATGCCGTCGACCGTTTCGGGATTTCCCGGGCCGAGGTCGTGCGCATCTTCCGCATCCTGCAGGACGAACGGCAGCTGACCTTGATTCCGGGGACGGATCGCATCTTCATGGCCCATCCCTTTTCGGCTCTGATCACGCCCTACCGGGTGCGGATGCGGACAGGCCGGGAATATTTCATCAATTGCGCTTTCGATACCCTGGCGACCCATCCGATGCTGGACGACGCGCCGATGACGATCTCGGGTTTCTGCCAGCGCACGGGTATTCAAGTCGAGATGCTGCTGGAGGGCGGCGGCATCGCCTGGCTGCAACCGGAGACCACGGTGGTCTATCTCGGCATTCCGGTGCGGCGCTGGTGGGAGAACATCATCGATACCTGCGGCAACCAGTTCCTGTTTTTCGCCTCGGCGGCGGATGCGGAAGCCTGGGAGGCGGAGACGGATCGGGTGGGCGAGGGCCGCTCGATCCCGGTCGAAACCTGTCTGCGCCTGGTCGATCCGGTCTACCGCGACAAGCTGAAGCGCGACTATGTGCGGCCCACCGCCGATATGCTCAACGGGCATCTCCATAGCCTCGGCCTGGTCGGCGCATTCTGGGAGTATTGAGAGGGTCCGCGCTGTTGTTTATGCCATTGCCGCTGTGATCGCCCGCCAGACCTTTTCGCTGGTTATGGGCATGTCGATATCCGTCACGCCAAAGGGTGCCAGGGCATCCAACACGGCATTGATCACCGCCGGCGGGGCGCCCGTCGCGCCGCCTTCGCCCGCGCCCTTGATGCCCAGAGGATTCGCGGTGCTGGGCACTTCCAGGATGCGCGTGGCGAATTCGGGCAGGTCGTCGGCCCGGGGGATCGCGTAATCCATGAAACTGGCGGAGAGCAGCTGGCCTGTTTCGGGCTCGTAGACCGTGCGTTCGGTCAAGGCTTGACCGATTCCCTGGGCGATACCGCCATGAAGTTGACCGTCCAGAATCATCGGGTTCACGGCCCGGCCGACATCCTTGACCATGGCATGGCGGACCAGTCGGACCGCGCCGGTCTGGGGGTCGATCTTGACCTCGGCCACCTGCGCTCCGTTGGGATAGGTTTGCTCGGTCTTCACATCGTTATGGGCAGCCAGATCCTCGCCCCGATCAACCGCCGCCTGGGCCACGGCGAAGAGATCGACGGTCCGGTCCGTGCCAGAGACCCGGTACTGCCCTTCGCCATATTCGATATCGGCGACGGTCGCTTCGAGCAGATCGCCGGCCAGGGCCTTGCCCTTTTCGATGACCTCCAGGGCGGTGACATGCAGGGCCGTGCCGCATTTGAACATGGAGCGCGAGGCGGAGGAGCCGTAGCCCGTCCGCACCAGGTCTGAATCCCCGTAGATGACGTCCACGGACTCCATCGGCAGGCCGAAGGCCTCGGCGACGACCTGGGCGAAGGCGGTCTGGTGGCCTTGGCCGGTGCTCTGGGTGCCCACGAAGCTGTGCAGCATGCCTTCGGGTTCGACCCGGATCTCGGCGAATTCGCTGGGTGCGCCGCCGGCGTTTTCGAGATAGTTGGCGAGGCCGATGCCGCGCAGCAGCCCGCGCGATTCGGATTCCGCGCAGCGCACCGCGAACCCGTCCCAATCGGCAAGAGCCAGTGCGGCCGCCATATTCGAAGGAAAGTCACCGCTGTCATAGACTGCGCCGCCGGCGCTGGCATAGGGCATCGCGGCTTCGGTCACCAGATTGGACCGGCGCAGGGCGAGGCGGTCATGGCCGCCCGCCCGCGCGGCCTCTTCGATCAGGCGTTCGACGATATGGGTGACCTCGGCCCGGCCGATGCCGCGCAGGGCGTAGACCGGCACGGTGTTTGTGAAGATGCCCTTGATCCGCACATGAGCCGCTGGAATGGCATAGGCGCCGGTGATGATCGGCGGCATATGGGCGAGCAGGGCGTATATCGAACGGGCTGGAATATAGGCGCCGATATTGAAGTCGCTCTCGACCCGCAGGCCGGTTATGCGGCCTTCGCCGTCCAGCGCCAGGGCGCAGCGCATGCGCTGGTCGCGCGCCTGCATATCGGTCAGGAAGCCTTCGCTCCGCTCGCCCAGCCAGCGCAGGGGGCGGCCCAGGCGGCGCGCGGCCCAGACCGTGGCCAGGATTTCTGGATAGAGGAAGCCGCGCGGCCCGAACCCGCCGCCGACATCGCCCACGACGACATGGAAGCGGGTCTTCTCGATGCCGAGGCATTCGGACAGGGTATCGCGGAACCGATGGGTGCTCTGGCAGGGCACACGAAGGTGGCAGCGCCCCTCCGGCCCGTCCGCCCAATGGGCGACGGCCGAGCGCGGCTCCATGAAGGCGACGATAACGCGGTTGTTCAGCAGGTCGAGTTCGGTGACCTGGGCGGCCTCGGCAAAGGCCCGCTCGGTTGCCTCGGCATCGCCGGATTCGTAGTCGAAAGCGAGGTTTCCAGGCGCGTCGTCCCAGACCTGGGCGTTGCCCTGCGTCGCGGCTTCCCGTGCGTCGATCACGGCGGGCAGGAGCTCCCATTCGACCTCGACGGCCTCGGCAGCGTCGCGCGCGGCCTCGGGGCTTTCCGCCAGTACGATGGCCACCGCTTCGCCGATATGGCGCACCTTGCCCCTGGCCAGGGGCCAGAGCGGCGGCTCGGCCATCGGGCTGCCGTCGCGGTTGGGATAGGCATAGCGCGGATCGCGGGTATAGGAAGGCAGAGGTTTCACCCCGTCCGCCGCCAAGTCGGCTTGGGTGTAAATGGCCAACACGCCGGGCATCGCCTTGGCCGCGGTCGTATCGACCCTGTGGATTCGAGCATGAGCATGGGGCGAGCGGGCGAAGGCGGCACGGGCCTCGCCGGGGCCGCGTATATCGTCGGTGAAGGAGCCTTCGCCCCGCAGCAGCGCCGCATCCTCGCGCCGGCACACCGGCTTGCCGATCCATTGCATGACCGCCCTCCCTCTGTGGAGGGGCCATGCTAGGGCAAGGACGGGTGTGGCCCCAACCGTCGTCATTGCCGGACAATCTTGCGGCATTGGCGGCCTGGATGCCCCGGGCTGCGTCGGGGCATGACGAAATGACGAGGGCGGGGTGGGGCCTAGGCCGCGCGGTTGGCTTTCTTGCGCTCGTGTTCCTTGAGGAAGCGCTTGCGGATGCGGATTGATTCCGGTGTGACCTCGACCAGTTCGTCGTCGTCGATGAATTCCATCGCGTATTCCAGGGTCACGCGCACGGGCTTGGTCAGGATCAGGTTTTCGTCGGTCCCGGCCGCGCGGATATTGGTCAACTGCTTGGCCTTGGAGGGATTGACCATCAGGTCGCTGCCGCGGCTGTGAATGCCGATCACCTGGCCTTCATAGACCTGGGCACCGTGCCCGATCATCATGTCGCCGCGCTCCTGCAGATTGAACAGGGCATAGGCGCGGGCCATGTCGGTCGCGATAGATATCATCGCGCCGCGCTGGCGCTGGCCGATTTCACCGCTGGCGCGCGGGCCGTAATGGTCGAAGCTGTGATACATCAGGCCCGAACCGGAGGTCTGGTTCAGGAAGGTCGGGCGGAAGCCGATCAAGCCCCGGGTGGGCACGACATAATCGAGGCGGACGCGGCCGTTGCCGTCGGGGATCATGTTTTTCAGCTCGGCGCGGCGCTGGCCGAGCAGTTCCATCACCGTGCCCTGGTGCTGGGTCTCGACATCGACGGTGAGGTTTTCCCACGGCTCGTGCAACGCGCCGTCGACCTCCTTGAGGATGACCTCGGCGCGCGAAATGGCCAATTCGTATCCCTCGCGGCGCATGTTCTCGATCAGGATCGAGAGATGCAACTCGCCGCGTCCGGAAACCCGGAAGCGGTCGGCGGATTCGGTCTCGTCGACGCGCAGGGCTACATTGTGCAGCAGTTCTTCTTGCAAGCGGTCGCGTAGGTTGCGACTGGTGACGTATTTGCCTGCCTTGCCGGCGAAGGGCGAATCGTTGACCTGGAA
>CAUZWC010000187.1:0-6352 GCA_963583595.1 Alphaproteobacteria bacterium
TCACTTCCCGATGCAGAACCCTGCGAAGATTCGATCCAAAACCTCTTCGACATCGACCCGCCCGGTCAGTCGTCCCAGGGCATGAAGCGCCAGGCGGACTTCCTCAGCCTGAAGCTCAGGCAAGCCGACGCCCACCACTCTTTCGAGAGCCGAGAGACACGTTTCCAGGGCCATCCGATGGCGCAGGCGGGTCGGAACGGATTCCCGACCATCCCCGACCAGCGCCGCCGCTTCCGCCGTCACCTGTGTGACGAAACCGGCCATCCCAGCCCCGCTCCGGGCCGATACCGAGACATCACCTTCGGCGCCGAAAGGCCCCTCACCCAGATCGCATTTGTTGCGAACCAACAGGGCCGGTCCCTGTCCCCTTACCCCCAGAGCGACCGCCCGTGTCTCAGGCCGCGCCGCGTCCCAGACCAAAAGCTGAATATCGGCGCTATCCGCCCGCGCCAAAGCCCGGCGCACGCCCTCCGCTTCAACGGCGTCCCCCGCCGCCCGCAAGCCAGCCGTGTCGGCAATCGTCACCGGCAAGCCGTCCAGGTCCATCTGCACCTCGACCACATCCCGGGTGGTGCCCGCCGTTTCGGCCACGATCGCGGCGTCGCGGCCAGCCAACCAGTTCAACAGGCTGGATTTCCCGACATTCGGCGCCCCGAGGATCGTCACCATGAGACCATCGCGCAGCCGCTCGCCACGCCGAGCCCCCTCCAGATGGAGTCGTATTTCAAGGGCCAGCGCCGAAACCCGCCGCGACCCCTCGTCCAGCGCCGCCGCGGGGATATCCGCCTCGTCCGAAAAATCGATGGCCGCCTCGAACTGCACAGCGGCATCCAGAAGTGCTGAGCGCCACCCTTCATACAGGACCGCAAGTCCGCCCGATGCCTGATTCAGGGCTTGGCGCCGCTGGCCCGCCGTCTGGGCCTCGATCAGGTCGCCGACACCCTCAGCCGCCGTCAGGTCCAACCGGCCGTTCAAAAAGGCCCTGCGGGTGAACTCCCCCGCCTCCGCCGGCCGGCACCTCTCCAGCCTGGCCAAGGCCGAAAGAACGCTATCCACCACGGCCCGCCCGCCATGAACCTGGAACTCGGCCATGTCCTCGCCCGAATAGCTGTGGGGGCCCGGAAACCAGGCGATGAGCGCCTGGTCCAGATGTTCGCCCGTTATGCCGTCCCGAAGCAGCGCCAAATGCAGGCGCCGCGCGGGCGGCAGAGAATCAACTCCGCAGAGAGAGATCAGGGCGGCCCCAGCCAAGGTCCCAGAGACCCGAACGATGGCGACGGCGCCGGTCCCTGGCCCGGACGCAAGGGCAAAGATCGTGGCGCCACCCCCCGTGCCAACCATGTCGGGCATTTCAGCCCTGTCAGGCCGCGGCCGGGCCATCCTCCGGCTTGAGCATGAGGCGGCCAACGCGACCACCTCTCAGAATATGGGTATCGAGAATTTCGTCGAGATCGGCCCGGCTGTCGTAACGATACCAGACGCCCTCCGGATAGATCACCATGACCGGGCCCAGTTCGCAGCGGTCCAGGCAACCGCTGGCATTGACCCGGATATCCTTCACCCCGACCTGTTGCGCCCTGTTCTTCAGATAGGTCCGCAACTTGACGCTCTCGCCCTTCGCGCAGCAGCCCCGCGGATGGCCTTCGGGCCGCTCATTGGTGCAGCAGAAGACGTGGCATTGGTAATAGGTTGCCGGATCCATGTTCTCGCTCATTCTTTACCCTCGCTGGCTTTATCCTCGTTGGTCTTCCCCTTGCCGCCGGCCGCCGCGGCCATCTGGCCCCAGAAGGTTTTCTGCGGTTTTTCCCATGATTCGCCACCGCCCGGCATCTAGGCCTGGACGAGGCTTTGCGCGTCGAGATCCGTCATCCGTTTCAAGGTTTCCCGCCGCAAGGTGTCGACGATTTCCTCCTGGCCCGCCGGCAGACCCGGCAGACCCGGCAGACCAAGGAAGCGCCGCGCCTCCTCCGGCAAACAATCGACCTCGATGGTGATTCTCAAGCCTTTTCCTCCTACGCCATGCGACCCATATCATCAGCGGGCCACAGCTGGGAAACGCTATGGATTCACGCGGCCCGGCGGCTTGAACCCCCCAAGCTAGGCCAAGCACGGTCCCCACGCAATCATCGCAAGCGAGAGCATGACCCAGAACCGACTGCACGCCGAAACCAGCCCCTATCTGCTCCAGCACAAGGACAACCCGGTCCATTGGCAGCCCTGGGGCGAGGCCGCGTTCGAGGAATCCCGGCGCACCGGCAAGCCGATCATGCTCTCGATAGGCTATGCCGCCTGCCATTGGTGCCACGTCATGGCCCATGAAAGCTTCGAAACCCAAGCCATCGCCGATCTGATGAACGACCAGTTCGTTAACATCAAAGTCGATCGTGAAGAGCGTCCGGATGTGGATGCCATTTACCAGAGCGCCCTCGCCCTCATGGGCGAACATGGCGGCTGGCCCCTAACCATGTTCCTGAACGATCGGCGCGAGCCGTTCTGGGGCGGCACCTATTTCCCGCCCAGCCCGCGCTACGGCCGACCCGGCTTCAGCGATATCCTAAATCGGGTCGCCGAGGCCTATCGCAGCCAGGCCGAGGCGGTGAGCCACAATGCCAAAGCCATGGTCAAGGCCCTGACCGAACAGGCCAGCCCGGCCGAGGCCACGGGCCTGCCCCCGGGCATTGCCGACGAGATCGCCGCCCGCCTGCTCAATGAGGCCGACCCCCTGAACGGCGGCATCGGCGGCGCGCCCAAATTCCCCCAAAGCCCGATTCTCGGCCTGTTCTGGCGCGCGTTTCGCCGCACCGGTGACGAGCGCTACCGCCATGCCAGCCTGCTGACCCTGACCCGCATGTGCCAGGGCGGGATCTACGACCATCTCGGCGGCGGCTTCTCCCGCTACACCGTGGACGAGGCCTGGCTGGTCCCCCATTTTGAGAAGATGCTCTACGACAACGCCCAGCTGCTCGATATCCTCACCCTCGCCTGGCAAGCCACGCGTAGCCCCCTTTTCGCCCAGCGGATCGACGAAACCGTGACCTGGGTTCTCCGCGAAATGGTCGCGCCCGGCGGCGGCTTCTCGAGTTCCCTCGACGCCGACAGCGACGGCGAGGAAGGCCGTTTCTATGTCTGGTCGGCCGCCGAGATAGAGACCCTGCTCGGCCCCGATGCCGAGGCCTTCCGCGCTGCCTACGACGTCCGGCCCGAGGGCAATTGGGAAGGCAAGACGATTCTCAACCAGACCGCCCACCCCGATCTTGGCTCCCCGAAGGAAGAAGCGCGTCTAGCCGCCTCCCGCGCCATTCTCTTCGCGGCCCGCAGCGGCCGGGTCCGCCCCGGTCTCGACGACAAGGTCCTAGCCGATTGGAACGGCTTGATGATCGCGGCCATGGCCCGAGCCGGCGCCGTTTTCGAGCGCCCGGACTGGATCGCTGAGGCGCGCGATGCCTTTCGCTTCGTCGCGTCCGCCATGACCCGGGACGGCCGCCTCCACCACAGCTGGCGCGCCGGGATCGCCGCCCATCCCGCCCAGCTCGATGACTATGCAGCCATGATCCGCGCCGCCCTTCTCCTCCACGAAGCCGAAGCGGAGCCCGCTCTCGTCGACCAGGCCGTCGCCTGGGCCCAAACCCTCGATCGCCACTATTGGGACGAGGACGCCGGCGGCTATTTCCAAACCGCCGATGACACAGCCGATCTGCTCACCCGGCGCAAGACCGCAGCCGACAACGCCACGCCTTCCGGCACCGGCCTCGTCATCGAAGCCTTGACCCGGCTCCACCACGCCACCGGCGACAGCCGATACACGGAGCGAGCCGACCGGACGATCCATGCCCTGTCAGGAGAACTAAGCAGGAACATTTTTCCCCTCGCCACCTACCTCAACGCCGCGGCCATGCAGTCGGATGGCGTGCAGGTTGTCGTCGCCGCCGCCGACCCGGAAAAGCCCGACGCCCGGGCCCTGATCCGCACCGCCCAAACCGCGCCGCTGCCCGATCCGATCCTGCGGATCGTCTCCAGCCCACAGACCTTGCCCGAAGGCCATCCCACCCGGGACCGGCCCCTTCCGGACCAACCCACGGCCTATGTCTGCCACGGCACGACCTGTTCCCTGCCCATCACCGATCCGGAGGCCCTCGCACAGGCCCTGGACGCATGACCGGCACGACCCAGCGGCACCTGCCACCCCGACCCGATTCCTGCCCGTCACGGGCATTGTCTGGGCCGACCGGGCGCGCGGCCGACGATACCCCGATCCTTCGCCGCGCCGCCGAACAGATCGCTTCCTACTTCGCCGGCGATCTGCGCGAATTCGACCTGCCCCTCACGCCCGAGGGCACGGAATTCCATCTCGCGGTCTGGCGCGCGCTCTGCCACATCCCCTACGGCGAAACCCGGACCTATGGCAAACTCGCGGCCGAGGTCGGTGCTATACCCCATGCGGTCGGCACCGCCTGCGGCGCGAACCCCATTCCCGTCATCATTCCCTGCCACCACATCATGGCCGCGGGCGGCCGGACCAGCGGGTTCAGCGGGCGGCCAGGGCGTCGAAACGAAATTCAATCTGCTCGGCCTCGAAGGCGCCCTGCTGGCGCTCTAGGCGACCCGCCTCCCACCTACGGTGACAGGCCCGGAGATCGGCCTTATTCTCGGCCCCATATCACCCTTGAGCGAACAAAACCTTGTCCGCCCGCATTCTCACGATGGGAGAAACCGCCATGCCAGACATCTTCATTCCCGCCCCGGACGGCGGCGCGTTTTCCGGCTATCTCGCCATGCCGCCATCGGGGCGCGGCCCCGGCATCCTGGTGATCCAGGAGATCTTCGGCGTCAACCAAGTCATGCGTTCAATCACCGACGCCTTCGCCGCCCAGGGCTTCGTCGCCCTCTGCCCCGATATCTTCTGGCGCATCAAGCCCGGCATCCAAATCACGGACCGGACCGATGAGGAATGGGCCCAGGCTTTCGAGCTGTTCGGCAAATACGACCAGGACCAGGGTATCGAGGATCTGAAGGCGGCCCTCGCCCATCTCCGGGGACTCGACGGCTGCACCGGCAAGGTCGGAACCACCGGCTACTGCCTGGGTGGGCGCATGGTCTATCTGATGGCCGCGCATTCTGACGCCGATTGCAATGTCAGCTATTACGGGGTCGGCATCGAGAACAACCTGGACGAGGCGGCGAAGATCACCGCCCCGACCATGCTCCATATCGCCGCGCTCGACGAATACGTGCCGCTCGAAGCCCAGGAGAAAATCCGGGAGGGCCTGGCCGACCACCCCAGGGTCACGACCCACATTTACCCGAATGTCGATCATGCCTTCGCCCGGACCAACGGGCGGACCTACAACAAGGAAGCGGCCGATCTCGCCAACAAGCGCTCCGCCGACTTCTTCAAAACGCATCTGGGATAAGGACCCCTGACATGACCAAGGCCTTTCGCATTCACGAGACCGGCGGTCCCGAAGTCCTGCGCTGGGAAGACGTCGATCCTGGCGCGCCCGGCGAGGGCCAGATTCTCGTCCGCCACACCGCCGTCGGGTTGAACTTCATCGACACCTATCACCGCAGCGGCCTCTATCCGCTTGAATTGCCAAGCGGCATCGGCATGGAAGGCGCCGGCGTGGTCGAGGCGGTCGGCCCCGGCGTCGTCGCCCTCAAGCCCGGCGACCGGGTCGCCTATGCTTCCGGTCTGGGATCCTATGCCGAGGCCCGGCTGATGCCGGCCGATCGCGTCGTGCCGACCCCCGACGGGATCGAGGACAGGCAGGCCGCAGCTATGATGCTCAAGGGCATGACGGTCGAATATCTGATCCGCCGGACCTATCCGGTCCAGGCGGGCGAGACCGTGCTCTTCCACGCCGCGGCCGGCGGCGTCGGCCTGATCTTCTGCCAATGGGCCAAGCATCTGGGGGCCACCGTCATCGGCACGGCCGGATCCGAAGAAAAGGCCGAAATCGCCCGCGCCCATGGCTGCGACCACACGATCCTCTATAACGAGGAGGATTTCCCGGCCCGGGTCCGGGAGCTGACCGACGGCAAGGGCGTGCCCGTGGTCTATGACGGGGTCGGTAAATCGACCTTCACCAGCTCCCTCGACTGCCTGCAGCCGCGCGGCATGATGGTCAGCTTCGGCAATGCCTCCGGCGCCGTACCGCCCTTTAACCTGGGCCTGCTGAGTCAGGGGGGATCGCTCTACATCACCCGGCCGACCCTGATGAGCTACACGGCCAGCCACGAGGATCTGCTCGAATCGGCGAATGCCCTGTTCGATGTCGTGAAGAGCGGCGCGGTAACCCTGGAGATCAATCAGACCTATCCCCTAGCCGAGGCCGCGCAGGCCCACCGCGATCTC
>CAUZWC010000188.1:0-6331 GCA_963583595.1 Alphaproteobacteria bacterium
CTCGCCCCCGGTGTCGCGCGACCAATCCGCCACGGCGATCGGTTGCAAGACCACATTGGCAATCGGCCCGCATTGCGCGTTCGGGCCCGCCATTTTCGAACGACCGCATGAAAAGACTGCAAGGGTATCCATCAGACAAGGGCCAAATCGTGAACTGGAAGATCAATTGACCCCAAGACAAGAAAGCAAAGGTAGCACCGTCAAACATTGGCACCGCTTCATCAAACTCGCCATCTCGATCGCCCTGGTCAGCGGGCTCATCCATTGGGCCGATACCGATGCGTTGCTCGCCCATCTGACGACAGCCACCGCGCCCGTCCTGTTCGGCGCCCTGATGCTTCTCGTCCTGCAGTTCTTCGTCGCCTCGGGCCGCTGGTGGGCTATCCTGGCCACTCTGCGAACGAGTGTTCCCCTATCGCGCATCAACGAGATCTGCGTCGCCAGCGTCTTCGCCAACACCCTGCTGGTCAACACAATCAGCGGCATAGCCGTGCGCCTGTTCCTCGTGATGCGCAATGGGGTCGGCTTCGTGCCGGCCGCGGCGAGCATCGCGCTCGAGCGGCTCATCACCCTGGGCGTGCTGGCCGTCGCCACGCTGATCGGCACGCCCGTGGCGCTCGACATCGCCGGTATCTATGGCGACTGGGCGATCATCGTCGCGGCCCTGACGGTCGCGGCACTGACCCTGGCGGGCGCGATCGCCACACGGGCGGGGGGCCTCCACTTCGTCGCGCGCAAGCTGAAGCTCGAGGCCGCCCTCGGCGATCTGCGGACCATCCTGTTCAATTTTCGCGCCATGAGCCGCTTCGTCGGCCTGACCGCGCTGAGTCAGCTCTTGGGCTTCGCGGCGATCCTGCTGCTGGCCCAGGGTCTGGGCATCAAGGTCCCGGTCCTGGGCCTGCTGGGTCTGCTGCCGGCGATCGCCCTGCTCTCCGGCCTGCCGATCAGCGTCGGCGGCTGGGGCGTGCGCGAGGGCGGCATGGTCGCGGGGCTGCACCTGTTCGGGGTCGCAATGTCGGACGCCCTTGCCCTGTCGATCCTCTACGCCGTTCTCGGCCTGATCTGCATCGCCGTCGCCGGCGGCATCGTGGGCGCCAGCAACCTGCTGCGCCACGATCCGTGACGGGCGCCGGCCTCGACGGTGGCCGCTTCAAGGCCCCCGTTCTGGCGGCCGCAATTATCGCCATCGCCGTCCAATTCCAATTGACCCTCCCCTTCGGCGTCGACGGGCTGCGGATCGGGGCCGGCGACGTCCTGGCCGGACCGTTGGCCGCGCTGTTCCTGCTCGGCGAGGCGATGCGGCGCGGCCGGACCGGGTGGTGCGCGCCCTCGACCCCCTATCTGATGCTCGCCATGACGGTCGTCCTGACCGTCGCCCTCGTCATCGGCCGCATCGAGATCGGCCATTGGACCGCCTGGGCCGTGGTCAACCGATTCGCCGGCTGGTTCGTGCTGGTCGCTTATTTCCTCGGCGGCGCCTGGATCGGCCGCAACGGCGGCGGCCGGGCGCTCGAGCGCTTCGCTTTGGTCTTTCTCGCCGGGCAGACGACGACAGTCCTGCTGCACGTCGCGCCGATGGCCCTCTCGGCCACGGGAATCGCCGATCTGGCGCCGCGCCTGACCGGGCATAACAGCGGCATCGCCCAGCTGGCCGGGTTCCTCGACAATCCGAACGCCTTCGCCCTGGCCCTGCTGTTCTCCAGCGCGGTCGCCTTCGCCTATGCCGCCCCCCTCGCCGCGCGTTTCGGCCTCTGGCTGCCGGCGGCGCTGATCGCCTGCATGACGACGGGCCTCTGGTTCACCACATCGCGCGCGGCCTGGATCGCCTGGGTCGCGATGGCCGTCACGGCGGCGGCGCTGCGCGCCCTGCCCTGGCGCGCCACCGCGATCGCGCTGATCGCCACGGGCGCGATCTGCTATGCCCTAGCGGGCGCGGCGGGCGGTGCGACCGGCACCGCCGAGGACAAGGTGCTGGCCATGTTCGGCGCATCGCCCCATGCCACGCCGCTTGCCGCCGCCGCCGACGAGGAGCGGCTGCTCAGCCTCGACCGCACCCTCGGACTGTGGCGCGAGGCACCGATCTTCGGCGCCGGGCTGGGCCGCTATCTGGCCATCCAGCAGGCCGCGGGGGAGGTGCGCCCCATCGTCATCCACAACACCGGCCTCTGGCTGCTGGTCGAAACCGGCCTGGTCGGGACAACCGTGTTCGTCGGCGGTTTCGCGGCGATCCTTTTTGGGCTACGGCGGCGCTCCAGCGGACCTATCGCCCCGAGCAACCGTCTATTCGTCCGAAGCGCTCAGTATTTTCTAATCGGATTCGCGGTCATGTCTATGGGGCATGACCTGCTCTACCAGAGGGTTCTCTGGCTCGTTCTCGGTCTCACCCTGGCAATTGCAAAGACCGATCGATTGCCGCGAGCCGAATTGACCTGATAGAAGGTCGGGCGACGGCCGGGGCGGTCGGCCATTTCCCAGCGGGCACGTCGCAATGCAACTCCACAATGTAGCCACATACCTATTTTCTAGGCAAAAGACCGACGGACCGAATCTCGCGGCCGGGACCGCCGCGTGACGGCGGCAATGGATCCGCGTCTGGCCGAGATGCGCGCGGCCTGGGACGCAAAAGGCAGTCTGAGGGCACTCTATGCCGACTATTATCGCCGCATCAGGCGGGGTCTCACGGCCGGCCCCACGCTCGAAGTCGGCGCGGGCTTCGGCAATATGAAGCATTTCGATCCGGCGGTGGTCTCGATCGACATGCTTGCCGCCCCCGGCCTCGATGCGATGGCGGATGCTCAGCACTTGCCTTTCGCGGCCGGCTGCTTCGCAAATATCGTCATGGTCGATGTCTTGCACCATGTCGAACGACCGCTCGACTTCTTCCGCGAAGCGGCGCGGGTGCTGCGCCCCGGTGGGCGGATTGCCCTGCTGGAGCCGGCGATCACGCCGTTGAGCTGGGCTTTCTATCACTATTTGCATCCCGAGCCCGTCGACCGCAGCGTGGACCCGATGGTCACCGAGGCGCCCGATCCGGGCCGCGACGCCTTCGATGCCAACCAGGCGATCCCCACCCTGCTTTTTGGTCCACATGCCGCGCGGTTTCGCACCACCCTTCCGGAACTGACTGTGGTGTCGCACAACCGCCTCAGCCTCTTCGCCTATCCGCTGAGCGGCGGCTATCGCCGGTGGAGCTTAATTCCGCGCCCGCTGGTCCGCCCCGTCCTGGCCTTCGAGGAAACGTTGCTACCAATCCTCGGGCGTGCGATGGCGTTCCGCATGCTAGTCGTGCTGGAGCGGCAATGAATACGTCCCCGACCCGCGGCGGGATCGATCCGCGCCTCGCCCTAGCGATCTTCCTCGCCGCCCTGGTCGTGCGCCTCGTCAATATTCTGTTTCTACCCGACGGCGCTGCCGGCCATTTCCTGGACGATTCCCACGGCTATTGGGACGAGGCAGCGATCCTCAACGACCGCGGCTGGCTGTATTGGTGGGACAGCACGGGCAGCGCCCTGCCCGAACGCCGACCGCCGTTCTACATGTATTTCCTGGCCGTCTCGCGCGCCCTATTCGGCCCGTCCCTGGCGATGGCGGCGGCGTTGCAGGCCGCCATCGATGCCGGCAGCTGTGTGCTGATCGCCCTGCTCGCTGGGCGAATCGACACAACGACGGCACGCTGGTCGGGTGTTCTGGCCGCAGTTTGGCCAGCCCTCGTCATCCACAGCGCCCTGATCGTCTCCGACAGTCTGTTCCTCTTCCTCTTCCTGCTGGCGATCGCCCTGGGGCTGCGCGCGGCCGACACCGGTCGGATCGGAACCGCGACAGCTTCCGGCTTCACCTTCGGCTTCGCCGTCGTCACACGCAACGTCATCCAATTCCTCTACCCGCTCGCCATCCTCGCGCTCTTCTTCGCGCTGCGGCGGCGGGGATTGCGCCGCGCGCTCATTTCAGCCCTCGCCTTCGCAATCGCCGCAGCACTACTGCCGGGAACGATCATTCAGCGGAATATCGCGACCTTCGACACCCCGGCGCTGACCTCGCAGACGGGGGCCCATATCCTCAACTGGGTCCTGCCCGAAATCCGCTATCTGGCCGACGGCACACCGCCCAGCGCCAGCCGGGCCGAGCACAACCGCATCCTCGGAGAGCGGCTGGCCGCACGGCCAGAGTCGGACGGCCCCGCCACCAGCTTCACACTCGACCGCCTGATGCGCGGCATCGCGGCCGAGCAGATGCGCGAATTGCCTTTCGGCGCCTATCTCAAGGCATGGCTGGTGGGCGCGGTTACCAATTTGGCAGCGCCGCCCATCATCTCGGACCCACGAGTGCGGGCCCTGCCCAAGCCCAGCTTCGCCGAGACCGCAGGCGATGGCGCCCTAGACCGGATCGAGCGCTATCTGGACAAAAGTGACGGTGCATATCTCGCCAGCCTGCTTTTCGGCCTGGCCTTCGCCGTGCTGGCCGGCGCCGCGCAGATCTGGGGGGCACTAAGCCTATTGCGCTCCCGGCCTTGGATCGCCCTTGCCTGCCTCGCCCTGATCGCCTATGTGCTGGCCGTGACCGGGCCGGTCCCTGGCCCCAAATACCGACTGCCCGCGGAGCCGGCGCTGATCGTCTTCGCAGCGGCCGGGCTGGTCGATCTGGCGAGACGCCTGGCGCTATGGCGAGGTCGTGCCCGGACTTGATCGAGAGGCGCCGCCCGACGAGCCGAATGTCCCCGGCGCGCGCGCCAGCGCCAGCAGGCCCATGCCGGCCAGCCACAGGGTGGCCATCCACCAGATTTGCCAAATTCCATAGCTGAGCAAGGCAATAACGACGGCCGTGACGACCAGAGACGCCACCGCTGCGGCGTGACGCCGGGAAAGGCCGAGGCCAGCAATCCGCCCCAGCGCGATCAAGACCCCCAGCAGGCCCATGATGGCGCCAGGCAGGCCAAGCTCCAGCCACAGTTGCAGCATGGCGTTGTGCGGATGGAGGGGCATCGCCTGGAGAGCGTCGTTCCGGACGCCCTGTCCGCGATTGTCCGATCCGGGTTTCAACGTGTTGATCTCCGCAGTCATGTCGGTCGCGCGACCGGGCATCGCCCGTGACGCATCGAGGCCCCAGCCGAAGAACGGGCGCTCCAGACTGCGCTCGCCGGCGAAATTCCAGATGATCAGGCGATGAAGAAACGAAGTCGGAAAATGGGAAGCGACCTGCGCCAGACTTTTGCCCTCGGTGATCCGCGTCGCGATGAACGGCGACGCGAGCCCGCCCGCCACGATCAACACCGAAACGACACGCAGCGTCCGCTTGAGATTGACCGTGGATGCGAGAAACACGACCGCGCCGATCGCCAGAGCGACGACGGAGGATGAATTTTCCAGCCGGGTCAGCAGAAAAAAGGTTGCCGCGACAATCGCCAGGGCGGCAAGCGGCCGTTGGCGCGGCAGGAGAACGAGAACGGCTAGCCACACGAATATAGCGAGGACGCTGGTCGTCCGATTGAACGCAACCGAATAGATGAACAGCGTATCCGGCCCCTGCAGAGTGTGGCGCAGGAATTCGGTCAGCATGCCCTCGGTTAGAACTTCAAATCCGAGCAAGGCAAGCGCGACAAGGAGACCTGCGATGAAGCTGTTGCCGACGGCCGTGGCGCCCTGGGCGTCCAGTCCCCGGGCCGCCGACCAGTGAGCAAGCCCGGCCAGGCCGGTCCCTGCAATCTGAGCGGCAAGCTGGAGGCTGCGCCCGGAATCGATGGACCATAGGGCCGTCAAAGCCCCCCAAGCGGCCAGGAGCGCCATGAGCGCAGCGGCGCCCCAGGGCATTCGCGCGAGCAAGGTCCGCCGATCCAGGATCGCGATCGGCAAGGCCGTGGCCACCAACAGAATGGGCATCATCTTCGCCCCCAGCACCGCGAGGGGCAGGGCAACGAATCCAGCAAAGGCCAGAAGGTGACAAGATCGGAGACGGAGGGGCAAACCGGCCTCGTGAATCAGCGCGCGCCTCAGGGACGCCACCGCATGTATTTCTCAAAGGCGCCGCGCGGTCAACGAGGGGTCCGGCAGTTACCTCCGTCCGATTGGCACCCGAGACATCGACCTGTTACAAGCCCAAGCCGTATCGCCGGTCATCGGGAGCCCAGGCCGAATGCGACGCAGCGCCGCAATCGCCATAAAGCTTAGCATTTCTGTCCTTCTCGTCTGGCTCGTTGCACGCCATATCGAGATCGGCAGCTTGCTCGATCGGCTGGAATCTCTGGGTTGGCTGCCGCTTGGCGTCGTAGCCGCAGCAAGCCTGGCCCAAATTCCGCTCACCGCCCTACGCTGGAACGCGATCCTGGTAGCCCTCGGCA
>CAUZWC010000189.1:0-6329 GCA_963583595.1 Alphaproteobacteria bacterium
GGCCCGCCCCCCCCGCCGCGGTATAGGCCCCGATCCCCGGCAGAGCGCGCAAACCCGCCTCGCTATCGGGAAACCGTCCGCCATGCGCCTCGGCGACGATACGGGCACATTTCTGCAGGTTGCGGGCGCGGGCGTAGTAGCCCAGGCCCTGCCAGGCGACCAGGACTTCGTCCAGATCGGCCGCGGCCAGGTCGGCGACGGTCGGCCAGCGCGCCAGGAAATTCCGGAAATAGGGCCCCACCGTTGCGACCGTCGTCTGCTGCAGCATGATCTCGCTCAGCCAGACGGCATAAGGGTCGGCGTGGTGTCCGGGGCGGGCGCGCCAGGGCAGATCGCGGGCATGGCGGTCGTACCAGGCAAGGAGGCGCCCAGCCAGATCCGGGGCTTGGCCCCCCGCCGGTCCGGTGGCGGAGTCCCACGATGGTGATTTCTCGATTCGAACTGGGGGCATGATCGAGCCTAGAATGGGTCGCCGGACCATAACGGTCCAGGCCCGAACCACACCCAACCCGGAATCCGTCATGGCACAACAGGTCATCAAGCGCAGCGGCCGGCCCCGCGCCTTGGCGGCAAGCCTGCCCCAGGCCGCGCGCAAGAGCCTGCGCAGCCACGGCTTCGCCGAGGCCGGGGTGGTGACCGACTGGCCGACCATCGTCGGCCCCCTGCTCTCCGCCCATAGCGCGCCCCAGCGCCTCTCCTTCCCGCGCGGATCGCGCCTGGACGGCACCCTCCATGTTCTCGTTTCCGGGCCGTTCTCGACCGAGTTGCAACATCTCGAACCGATGGTGATCGAGCGGATCAACGGCTATTTCGGCTACCGCGCCATCGCCCGGCTACGCCTCGTCCAGGGTGTCCTGCCGCGTCCGAAAGCCCGCCGCCCCGAGGAGCAGAAAGGTCCCGAGCCCACCCTCGACCCGGTCAGCGAGGCGGCGTTGGAGAAGATCGAGGTCCCCGAACTGCGCGCCGCTCTCGAACGCCTGGGCAAGGCCGTCCGCAGACGCAACGCGGCAGCCAAGCCCTCGGTCAAAACGACAGCTTGACCGGACGCCTCGAAATAGCCGTATTGGCCCACCCAAATCGGACTCAGGACGCGGACTCGGCTTGTGGAGTCGGAACCCGCGAATCTATACTCACCCGCTAGATATTGTGGTTAAAATGATGCACATGCGCAAATTGTCGTTATTCTCGGCGGTCCTGGCTGGATTCATTCTTGTCCTCGGCATGGTCTCGACCATCGGTTCGAGCGCCCGGGCCGCAGAACAGACCCTGGAGGAAATGCTGGCGGATCGGGTTCTTGGCGATCCCGAAGCGTCGGTCACGATCTATGAATATTCCTCCCTCGCCTGCCCCCATTGCGCGACCTTTCATTCGGAGGTCCTGCCCAAGGTGAAGGAAAAATACATCGACACCGGCAAGGCCAAGCTGGTCTTCCGCGATTTTCCAACCGGCGGCGACGGCGGCTCGCGGGCAACGATTGCAGCCATGCTCGCCCGTTGCGCGCCGCCTGAGCAGTATTTCGGCTTCCTCGATGTGCTGTTCCGAACCCAGGCGAACTGGTTTTCGGCCCCCGACCCGATCGCCGCTCTGGGCCAGATCGGTCAGTTGGGCGGCATGGGCGCCGAAGCTTTCGACGCCTGCATGAACAATGAAACCCTGTTCCAGGGCATCCGCAACGCGCAGGTCCGCTACGGCAAGGATCTCCATGTCGAATCGACCCCGACCTTCATCTTCAACGACGACGAGGAGCGGATCGTCTCCAATCGGGGCTGGGAAGAATTCGATGCCGTCATGAGCGAACTGGTCGAGTAGGCAGGGGTCCACGACCTTGGTTGAGTTCAGCAAGCTACGGTTGGTCGGCTTCAAATCCTTCGTCGAGCCGACGGAGCTTACGATCGAGCATGGGCTGACCGGCATCGTCGGCCCCAACGGCTGCGGCAAGTCCAATCTCGTCGAAGCCCTGCGCTGGGCCATGACCGAAACCTCGGCCAAGGCCATGCGCGGCGGCGAGATGGACGACGTCATCTTCGGCGGCACGACGGAACGCCCGGCGCGCAACATCGCCGAAGTGACGATCCTGCTGGACAATGCCAAGCGGCGCGCGCCCGCCCAGTTCAACGATCTCGACGAGCTCGAAGTCTCGCGCCGGATCGAGCGCAGTTCCGGCTCGCTCTACCGGGTCAACGGGCGCGAAGTGCGCGCGCGCGATGTCGCCCTGCTCTTCGCCGATGCCTCGACCGGGCCGCGCTCCACCGCCATCGTCAGCCAGGGCCGCATCGGTGCCATCGTCGCGGCGCGGCCGACCGACCGGCGCGCCCTGCTCGAGGAAGCGGCCGGCATCACCGGGCTGCATTCCCGGCGCCATGAGGCCGAATTACGCCTACGCGCGGCCGAGAACAATCTGACCCGCCTGGAAGACATCATCGCGATCCTGGAGGGCCAGCATCAGGGCCTCAAGCGCCAGGCCCGCCAGGCGACCCGCTACCGCAATCTCAGCGGCCATATCCGCAAGGCCGAGGCGATGCTGCTGCATCAGCGCTGGCGCCGGACGAACGAGGCCCTGGCGACCGCGCGCCAGCGACTCGAACAGGCCGAGCGCCAGGTCGGCGCCCTGACCGGCGCGGCAAGCGAAGCATCCCGCGCCCAGGCCGCCGCGGCCGAAACCACGCCGGCCCTGCGCCAGGCCGAGGCCGAGGCCGCCGCCGAATATCACCGGCTGGTCGTCGCCCGCGATGCGCTGGACGCCGAAGAGGCGCGCATCGCCCAGGCCAAGACGGAGGCGGAGACCCGGATCACCCAGATCCAGGCGGATCTCGCGCGCGAGCAGGCCCTGGTCCGCGACGCCGAACAGGCGGTCGCGCGTCTGGCCGAGGAACACACGCGGATCGAGGCCGAACAGGAAGGCGAGGACGAAGCCGCTCGGAAGGCCAAGGAAACCCTCGACAAGAACCGCGTGGCCCTGGAGAAATCCGAAACCGCCCTGGCCGCGGTCAGCGAAGCCATCGCGGCTGAAGAAGCCCGGCGCAAGGAACTGTCCCGCCGCAAGAGCGAGGCCGAGACACGCATCGCCCGCCTAGCCGAAAGGCTCGCCAGCCTGGAAGCCGAACGCCGGCGGCTCGAAGCCGACTTGGTGGCCGAACCCGCCCTGCGCGTGGCCCGCGACAATCTCGAAGCGGCGCGCGCGGCCGTCGATGCGGCGCGCGAGAACGCCAACGCCGCCGAAACCGGACGCGATCGCGCGCAGGAAGCCGAGAACGCCGCCCGCGACGCCATGCGGCTGGCCGATTCGGCCCATGCCAAGCTGCGCGCCGAGGCCGATGCCCTGGCCAGCCTGCTGGCGGCCACGGAACAGGACATGTGGCCGCCGTTGCTCGATCAGGTCGAGGTGCGCGAGGGTTACGAGGCGGCCCTTGGCGCGGCCCTGGGCGACGATCTTTCGGCGCCCACGGACGAGGGCGCCCCGGTCCATTGGCGCAAGCTGCCGCCGCTTGAGGCCGGCGGCTCCCTGCCCGAGGGGACCGAACCCCTGGCCGGC
The DNA here is from genome assembly GCA_963583595.1 of Alphaproteobacteria bacterium. Classification (GTDB taxonomy): domain Bacteria; phylum Pseudomonadota; class Alphaproteobacteria; order CADEGL01; family CADEGL01; genus JABIRQ01. The sequence goes on from CAUZWC010000189.1 coordinate 3,533, forward strand.
GCCGTCAAAGCGCCCCCCACCCTGGACCGCCGCCTGGCCCGGATCGGCGTCGTCCGCGACCGCTCCCAGGGCGACGCCCTCGCGCCCGGTCTGCGGCCGGGCCAGCGCCTCGTCTCGTGCGACGGCGATCTTTGGCGCTGGGACGGCTATACCGCCCGAACCGAGGCGGCGACCCCGGCCGCCACAAGACTGGCCCAGCGCAACCGCCTCCAGGCGCTGAACCGCGAGATCGGCGGCGCTGAGCAGGCCCTGGCGGCGGAACGGGGACGGCTCGAAGCCGCCCAGACCGCGACCAGGACGGCCACCGACGGCGCAAGGCAGGCCCGCTCGCAGACCGGCGAAATCGAGCGACGGGTCGATCAGGCACGCGACGCTCTGGCCAGTCTGGAAAAGAAATCGGGCGATTCCCGCGCGCGGCTCGACGGTATCGGCGAGACGGTCGTCAGCCTCTGTGCCGACCATGCCGAAGCGGTCGGCCAGCGCGATGCGGCACTCGCGGCCGAGGCCGAGGCGAAGGATCTGGACGGCATGCGCGCCCGCCAGGCGGGGTTGCGGCTGGAGGTCGCCGAGCGGCGCTCGGCCCTGCTGGCCGCGCAGGCTGAGTTCGATGGCGTGCGGCGCGAGGCGACGACCCGTCGCCAGCGGATCGAGGCCATCGGCGCGGAAGAGGAATCCTGGCGCAACCGTCGGGCCGACGCCGCGCGGCAACAGGAACAGCTGACCGAGCGCGGCGAGACGACAAGCGCCGATATCGAACGCTTGGCCCAGCAGCCGGCGGCGATTGCGGCCCAGCGGGCCGAATTGCTGAATCATGTCGCCGCCGCCGAGGCCCGCCGCAAGGAGGCCGCCGACCGCCTCGCGACCGGCGAGGCCGGCCAGGCCGAAGCGGGCCGCGCCCTGCGTCTGGCGGAGGGTACGCTGGCCCAGGCGCGCGAGGACCGGGTGCGCTGCGAAGCCGCCGTGGAACAGGGCGAGCAGGCCCAGACCTCGATCGCCGAGCGCATCGCGGAACGATTGGAATGCAAGCCCGACGATATCCTGGAATCCGCCGAGATCGGCGCGGACGAGAAACTGCCGCCGGTCGACGAACTCGATGGCCGCCTGGAACGCCTGGTGCGCGAGCGGGACAATATGGGCCCGGTCAATCTGCGGGCCGAACAGGAAGCCGAGGAACTGGGCGAGCAGATATCGACCCTCGGCACCGAGAAGAACGATCTTCTCGAAGCGATCTCCCGCCTGCGCCATGGCATCGCCGAGCTGAACCGCGAGGGACGAGACCGTCTCATCGCCTCCTTCGAAGCGGTCAACGGCCATTTCCAGACCTTGTTCACCAAGCTCTTTGGCGGGGGCCACGCCCATCTGAAGCTGACCGATCCGGACGATCCGCTCGAAGCCGGGCTCGAAATTCTGGCCAGCCCGCCGGGCAAGAAGATGCAGAACCTGTCGCTGCTTTCGGGCGGCGAACGGGCGCTGACGGCCGTCGCCCTGCTTTTCGCCGTCTTCCTGACCAATCCCGCGCCGATCTGCGTGCTGGACGAGGTCGATGCGCCGCTGGACGACGCGAATGTCGATCGTTTCTGCGCGATGCTCGCCGATATCGCCGAACAATCCGCGACCCGCTTCCTGTTGATCACCCATCATCGCCTCACCATGGCGCGGATGGACCGCCTCTACGGCGTGACCATGCCGGAGCCCGGCGTCTCCCAACTCGTCTCGGTCGATCTTCAGGCGGCCGAGGCTCTGCAGGCCACGGCCTGATCTTGCTGCTTAAATCATCCGCAAACGGGCGGAAATGCTGGGGTTTTGTAGCCTTGACACTGCTGGGGTCACTCCTTAGGTTTGCGGCGTCCCAGCCCGGCCATGGACGGTCGCTTGGGTGTGTAAGGACGCCCGCCCGATGAGCGATCGCGATCCGTCACCCTCGAAAGGCTTCGAAGCGCGACTTGCGGAGGCGCAGGCAGCGCGAGACGGCAGGCTCGGGGCAAAAGACAAGGGCGCCCGTTCCGGTATGGGAGTGGCGCTCCGCATCGGGCTGGAGATGGTTTCCTCCCTGATCGTCGGCGTCGGCATCGGCTGGCTGCTCGATTGGTGGTGGGGAACCAAACCCGTTATGGTGATCCTGTTCTTCCTGCTCGGCTCTGCGGCCGGCATGTTGAGCGTGTTCCGGACTGCGTCAGGCCTCGGCCAGGGCGTTGGATACAAGCCCAGTAAGGGCAAGGGGAACGAGAGAGGCTAAGGGTGGCGACGGAATCCCAACCCCACGGTCCGCTAGAGCAGTTCATCATCCAACCCTTGGTGGATGTGAAGCTTGCCGGCGTCGATCTTTCCTTCACCAATTCGGCCCTGACCATGACCATGGCGGTCGGCTTGGTCATCACCATGCTGACGATCGGCATGCGCCGACGCGCGCTGGTGCCTGGACGCTGGCAGTCGATCGCCGAGCTGTCCTACGAATTCATCGCGAACATGCTGCGCGAGAATGTCGGCAGCGAGGGCCGGCGCTTCTTCCCGGTGATCTTCTCCCTCTTCATGTTCGTGCTCTTCGGCAACATGATCGGCATGTTGCCCTACAGCTTCACCTTCACCAGCCATCTGATCGTCACCTTCGCACTGGCCTTGGCCGTGTTCATCTCTGTGACGATCATCGGTTTCTTCCGGCACGGCATGCATTTCTTCTCCTTCTTCGTGCCGCCGGGAACGCCGATCCTGATGTGGCCGCTGATGATCCCGATCGAGATCATTTCCTATCTCTCGCGGCCGATCAGCCTGGCCGTTCGCCTGTTTGCGAACATGACCG
>CAUZWC010000190.1:0-6300 GCA_963583595.1 Alphaproteobacteria bacterium
CAAGCGATAAATCCTCCCAAATCGTGTTCTTTGGGAATATTAACTTTTTATCTGTGTTGTTTCGAATCAAAAATACGCCGATGTCGTATATAGTAAATATACTACAATTTATTCACGTATAATAACGAGAATCAGAGACCGTCGAAGAGGGCCGAGGTGATATAGCGTTCGGCGAAGGAGGGCAGGATCGCGACGATCAGCTTGCCTGCCATCTCCGGCCGGCAGCCGATCTCCAGCGCCGCCGCGATCCCCGCCCCGCCCGAGATGCCGACCGGCACCCCTTCCCGCGCGGCCGCGCGGCGCGCGGTCCGAAAGGCCGTCTCGTTGGCGGTGCGCAGGATCTCGTCGATCAGACCGGTCTCGAGAATCGCCGGCACGAAGCCCGCGCCGATGCCCTGGATCAGATGCGGCCCCGGCGGCCCGCCGGACAGCACCGCGCTGTCCTCCGGCTCGACCGCCACGGCCTTGAATCCCGGCTTGCGTGCCTTTAGCGCCCGGGCGATGCCGGTCAAAGTGCCGCCGGTGCCCAGGGGGCTGACCAGCATGTCGATCCGTCCCTCCGTGTCGCGCCACAGTTCTTCCGCCGTGGTGCGGGCGTGGATATCGGGATTGGCCGGATTCTCGAACTGCTGGGGCATGAAGGCCGGCTGCAATTCGGCCAGCAACGCCTCGGCGCGCCGGATCGCCCCGGGCATGCCCTCGGCGGCCGGTGTCAGTTCCAGTTCCGCCCCCAGAAGCTTGAGCATCTTGCGCCGTTCGATCGACATGCTCTCCGGCATAGTCAGGATCAGCCGGTAGCCCTTGGCCGCGCAGACGAAGGCCAGGGCGATACCCGTGTTGCCCGAGGTCGGCTCGACGATCGCCGTGTCCGGCCCGATCCGTCCGTCGCGCTCGGCCGCCTCGATCATGGCCACGCCGATCCGGTCCTTGACCGAGCCCAGCGGGTTGAAGAACTCGCATTTCCCGCAGATTTCAGCCACGCAGCCGGCCTCCTCGGCCAGCCGCGACAGGCGCACCAAGGGGGTGTTGCCCATTGTGTCGATGATGCTGTCATAGATCCGCCCACGGCCGGGCGGGTCCAGCCGCGCCGGGCGCGGCGCAGCATTGCGAGAATCCCGGTGAGGATCGGGCGGCCCGGCCATGCCTAGATGGAGAAGTCCATGGTGGCGGGCGGCGCCTTGGGCCGTTCGCCGCCCTGGGCCCGCCAGCACAGGACCTCGACGGTGACCGCATCCAGCTTTGCCAGGAACTCGACCTCGACCCCGTCCAGAGCCTCGCCGACGATCGATTGGACGGCCGAATTTCTCGACGCCGCCCGGCCCGCGTTTCCGGTCCCGTCCCCGTCCATCGCGCGCAACAGATCGCCCAAAGTGATGCGCCGGCGTTCCCGGGCCAGGCGATAGCCGCCGGCGGGTCCCCGGATGCCGACCAGAATTCCGCCCCGGCTGAGGCGCTGGAGAACCGGTTCGAGGTAGCGTCGGGGAATGCCTTGGCGCGTGGTGATCTCGCTGCTCTGCACCGGCCCTCCACAGCCATGCAGCGCGATATCCACCACGGCGTCGATGGCGGCGATCTGCTTGTCGGTCAGGCCCAGCGGCATGGCAATCCGTTAATTCGGTAGTTTCACATACCTTGCATGTGGTTTCGACACGCGGCTGTCAAGTATGCGCTGCGACCTCTTCGGCCAAGGCCGCCTCGACCGCCGCGAACGCCCCCGCCCAGTCGCCCGGCGCGGGTTGGCGGAACAGGCGCAGGGTCGCATACTAGGGGCTATCATTGCGTTCCAGCATCCAGCGCCAATCGGGGGCATAGGGCAGGGCGACCGAGGGTGATCCGGTCGCGTGAGCCGTTCGGCCTAGCCCTCGATCAGATAGGGCGTAAGCCCCGCCCGCACCGCATCGGGAATCGGCATCGACAAGCCGGTCGTATGGTCCAGAACCACATTGACGAGGGTCGTCTTGAAGGCCTGCACACCGTCCTTCTTGTAGGCCGTGACAATCCAGGTGATCGATTTTGTGCCCAGCTTGCCGACCTGCAGGGTCAGGTCGAAGCTTTCGCCCTCGATCAGAGGCGCGGAATAGTCGCAGCTGGCATGGACGAAAGGCAGGTCGAAGCCCTTTTCCTGGATCATCTGGCGGAAGGTGAAGCCCAGCCGGTCGCGCAGGAATTCCTCGATCACCTCGCCGGCGAAGTCGAAGGCGCGGGGCATGTTGATCATGACGGCCATATCGGCATGGCCCCACCAGATAGTGCGCTCCGTCCGAAACACCCGCTCCACCGCCCTGGCCTCGCTCACGATGCCCCCTATCCCTAAAGCGTGCTGTAGCAGCCGCGCCCGCTGGCGATCAGCCGGCCGTCGTCATTGAACAGTTCGATATCCGCGAAACCGACGGAGCGGCCCGCGCGCACGATCCGCGCCTTGGCCGTCAGGTCCGTGTCGATCGCCGGACGGACGAAATCGATGCGCAGGTCGATGGTCGGAATGCCCTTGCCGGTTGCCAGCATCAGGACGAAATCCCCGGCGATATCGATGAAGGTGGCGATCACCCCGCCATGCCATTGGCCCGATTCGGGCATACGCTCGAAATCCGCCTTATAGGGCAGCTTGAGCACCAGTTCCTGTTTGGCCAGATCCGCCTCGACCAGCTCCACGCCCAGAAATTCGTGGTATTTCCCGGTCGCCAGCCATTCGCGGATGGTGGCCAGGATGTCGGGCTCGTTGCTCAATGCTCCGTCCTCCTGCGTGTAAATCCTCAATAGGCCGCCAGGGCGGCCCGCTTCAATTCCTAGCAGGCCGCCAGGGCGGCCGGCTCGGCGCGGACCGGAACGCCGGCCTTGTAGACCTGGACGATAGCGGTCCGGTCGCAGAGCACCGAAATATCGCCCAGCGGATCGCCCTCGACGAGCAGCAGATCGGCTTCCCGCCCCGCCTCGACAGCGCCGATCCTGTCGGCCAGGCCCAGCAGTTCGGCCGCCAGGCCGGTCGAGGCGCAGATCGCCTCCATCGGAGTCATGCCCAGCTCAACCATGGTTTCCAGCTCTCGAGCGTTTTCACCGTGCCGGTTATAAGGCGTGCCCGCATCCGTGCCCATGGCGATCCGGACACCCGCGGCATGGGCCTTGCGGAAGCTCTCGCGCTGGCGTTCGAGCGCCGCCTCCGCCTTCATCACGGCATGGCAGGGGATGCCGCCCTCATGGCCTTCCTGCACGATGACCTTGCAGGCCCAGGTCGTGGGCACCAGCCAGGCGTCGCGTTCGAGCATCATTTCGATCGCCTCGTCGTCGAGGAAATAGGCGTGTTCGACGGAATCGATGCCCGCGCGCAGGGCGTTCTTGATCCCCGCTGCGCCATGGGCATGGACCGCCGCACGGCGGCCCGCCTTGTGGGCTTCTTCGATGGCGGCGCGCATCTCAGCCTCTTCGAGCTGCGGCGATTCCGGCTGGGTGCCCGGCGAAAGGATGCCGCCCGAGGCGATCAGCTTGATCCAGTCCGCCCCGGCCTTGATTTGTTCGCGGGCCGCCTTGCGCAGCTCGTCCGGCCCGTCGGCCTCGCGCCCGAATTGCCAGCAATGACCGCCGGTCATGGTCAGGGGCCGACCGGACAGAACCAGGCGCGGCGTCTTGTGCCAGATGCCTTCGATTACGGCCTTGCGGAAGTCGATATCGACATGAAGTTTCGCCCCCAGGTCGCGCACCGTGGTGATGCCGGCGGCCAGGCTGCGTTCGGCATTGGTGGCCAGGCGCAGCGCCGCGACGGCGGGCGGATCGCCGGCGATCTGCTGGATCGCGTCGGGGGCGCCGTCGAGGCTGAGATGGACATGGCAATCGATCAGGCCCGGCATCAAGGTTCGACCCGCGCCGTCTTCGACCGCCAGGCGCGGCGTGGCCGGCAGATCGGCGGCGGCGGCGATCTCCGCGATCACGCCGTTCTCGATGGCGACGAAGCAATCCGTCAATCGGCCGCCCAGACCGTCGATCACGGTCACATTCGCGATAATTCTGTTCTGGTCCATACCCGCTCCCCTGCGACGGCCCGCATCTTCGTTGAGGCTCCCCGGCTGGGCAAGTCCGCCGCGGCCACGTCCCCGATAGACCGCCCAATAAACTTTTGGATAGCCGAACCGCCTTTTGATACAGTGCCCCTCCCCAGGGTCGCACGGGGGGAACAAATTCCGGCGACCGATAGCGGCAATCGCGAAGGCTGGAAACGGCAGTTTCGCAGGGCGCCGGGAGGCAACTTGGAGGAGCATTCAATGAAAAAGGTTATTAAGGCGGCCGCGGCCGCCTCGGTGTTCGCATTTGCCGCTTCGGCAGCCGATGCGCAGGAATATGTTTTCAAGACGGCCACGATCGCGCCGATGACCGAGGTCTATAACGAAGATCTCGCGATTCCGTTCGCGAACTATGTCGAGGTCCTGACCGACGGCAAGGTCAAGTTCGAGATCTTCGAGGGCGGAGTATTGGCGCCGATCTTCAAGATCTTCGAGGCCGTTCAGGACGGCGTCGCGGATGCCGGCATTTCGACGCCGGTCTTCCTCGGCACCAAGGATCCGTATAACGCGATGGCCCTGGCCTTCCCGACGGGTCTGGGCACCGATTCGCTCATCCCCTGGGTCTATTTCGGTGGCGGCGGAGAGTTGCTCACCGAGCATCGCCGCAAAATGATGAACCTGCATTCGATCCCGCTGGGGGTCGGTCCGTCCGAAGTCTTCGCCCATTCCCACATTAAGATCACGAAGGTCGAGGATCTGAAGGACGCCAAATACCGCACCCTGGGCAACTGGGCCGCTGTCGTCGAGGAAGCCTTCGGCGCCTCGCCGACCGTCTTCCCCGGTGGGGAGGTCTACGGCGCGCTCGAGAAGAAGCAGCTCGATCTGGCCGAATACTCCATGCCCAGCCAGAACTTCGCGCTCGGCTTCCCCGAGGTCGCGCCCTACATCATCTACCCCGGCATCCACGCACCGGCTTGGGGTTTTGAGCTGATCATGCAGAAGGACCGCTGGGACGCCCTGCCGGAAGACATTCGCCAGAAGATCGAGATCGCGGCGAAGCTGACGACCTGGGAAACCATGGCCCGCATTCAGCTCAAGGACATTAAGACGCTCGCCGAATTCAAGGGTGACAACGAGTTCATCGCCCTCGACGAGGAGTTCAAGGCCAAGGCGCGTGCAGCGGCACGGGCCTGGGGTGTGAAGGCGGCGGCTGCATCCAAAGCCGAAGGCAACGACTTTGCCGAGCGTGCGTTCAAGTCCATCACCGAGTTCCAGGACCTCTGGCGCGCCCATTCGGGCTACATGGTCGTCGACCATACCGACAACATCCGGTAGCGCGATCGGCGTTACTCGGCTCAGCTGAGTCGTCGGAGCGGACCGCATCGAGCGATGCGGTCCGCCATCCGGCGGAGGCGTACCTGTGAAAAATATCCTGCTTAACCGCATTCTGCCGGCGATTGACTCGTTCAGCCGCTGGATTGCCTATGGCGCAATGGCGATGACCGTGGTGATGATCGTGGTCACCATGCAGGAAGTCATCCGCCGCAAGGGTTTCAACGACCCGACCGTCTGGGCCAATGACATCACCTATATGCTGAACGGTTCGCTGTTCCTCATCGGCGCGGGCTACACGCTGCGCATGAACGGCCATGTGCGAATCGATTTTCTGTCTCAGATGCTGCCGCTTCGCCTGCAGCACTTTATCAATTTGATCTTCTATCTCGGCATTCTGCTGCCCGGCTTCGGCCTCATCACCTGGCTCGGCGCGACGCGCGTGATCTCGGCCTACGACCTGGGCCGCATCGAAACGATGAGCGCCTGGGAACCCCTGATCTGGCCCTTCTATACCGGCATCACAATCGGGCTCTTCGGCCTATTCATCCAATCCACGGCGGAGGCCGTGCGGCACATTGTCGGCATCGCCGATCCGGACGCCGTGGATGGGCCGAGCGTCAAGTCCAAGGAGTTCACCCTCGATGTCGGGTGAATTGCTCGCCTCCCTGATGTTCCCAGCGTTGTTTCTGCTGGTCTTCCTCGGAATCCCGATTTCCTTCGCCCTGTTCGGCATCGCCTTCTTCTTCGGGCTGCCGGTGTTCGGCGAGATCGTCGGCATCCAGCTTTACAACACGGTGCTTCAGGTCGCGACCCAATACCTGCTGTCGGCCGTGCCGCCCTTCATCTTCATGGGCGCAATGCTCGAGCGCTCGGGCATCGCCGAACGGCTCTTCCAGGCGTTGCAGCTCTGGCTCGGCAAGATGAGCGGCGGGCTGGCCCTGGCGACCATGATCATGGGGGCGATTTTTGCCGC
>CAUZWC010000191.1:0-6298 GCA_963583595.1 Alphaproteobacteria bacterium
GGCATCGCCGCCGATCGAAAGAATCGTGCTGGCGCCGTAGCCGGCGCGCTTGAGATAATGCTCCGCCTCCATGCACATCGCCCCGCTCTTGGCGACGACGCCGATGCGGCCGGCGGTCAGGAAGCGCTCGTCCATTTCCGAGAAATTGGCCAGGCCGGGACTGGCACAACCAGCCGAATTGGGGCCGAGCACCCAGGCGCCCCGCGCCCGGGCATAGCGCGACATGCGCAGCGCGTCGAGCACCGGCACATTCTCGATATAGAGCATGATGACCTTGATGCTGGCATCGACCGCCTCGTAGACGGCATCCAGTGCAAAGGGCGCGGGCACCGTGACGAAGCTGCAATCGACGCCGCATTCGGCGACGGCGTCATGACAGGAATCGAAGACCGGCAGGCCCTCGACCGTCGCGCCGCCGCGGCCCGGGGTCACGCCGGCGACCAGAAGCTGGCGGGCGGCCAGGAAGCGCGCGGCCATGGCGCTACCAACCTTGCCGGTCATGCCCTGGATGATAGCCCGCGTGTCGCGGTTCAACAGGATCGCCATCCTCCTAGCCCGCCGCCGCGGCGACCACTTCGGCCAGCGCGCCTTCCAGGGTGTCGCAAACGATGAAGCCGGCCTCCGCGAAGATCGCCTGGGCCTCGGGCACCTTGTTGCCGTCGACCCAGGTATAGACCGGGCTCTCGACCGCGAGCTTGCGGTGTACGGCGACCACCGTGCGCGCGAAACCATCGGTCACCGGGGCGTTGAATCGACCGCCATAGAACATGACCTTGGGCCGCAAGGCGGCCGCCGGTTCGATCAACGGAGCCAGGCCTTCCGCCCCCTGCAGGGGCAGGCCCTGCATATCGACCATCAAGCGGACCCGGCCGCCGCGCGCGACCAGAATATCGAGCGAGGCCATCATCAGCCCCGCGCCGCTGACCACGGCGGCGATATCGCCGTCGGGATCGACCTCAACCCCGACCGCACCGGCCGCCAGAAGCTGGCGTTCGAGCGGCGTACCGGGGGCCTCGATAGGCAGATCCCGCCAGGCCGGGTGGCGAAATTCCGCCATGCGATCCAGACCGAAGCCGGCGGCGCGGCAAGCCAACGCACCCGACTCGTCGATCTCCACCGGATCGACCCGCAACTGGATGGCATCCTCGGCCAGGGCCAGGGTATAGAGCTTTCCGATCAGATCGCTGATCGCCTTGGCGGGGATGCTGGTCAGACCCAGGCCCCCGGCCAGGCGACGGCCGTGATGGGCCAATGGACCGGTCAACGGATCGACGATCACCTGCGCGAGCGGCGCTGTATCCGCGCCCGATTGCCCGACGGTAATCCGATGGCCGCGTGCGTCGCGATCGAGCGCAACCTCAATCGCCAATCTTCGCGCGGGCGCCTTTAAGGCCTCGGTCGGAAACCCGGCGGCGGCAAGACGCGCAAGCGCCGCACCGCCGTCGAGCCGAAGGGCCGGCGGGCCGTCTAGTAGAGCCAACGGCCAGCGTCCACGATGTCCCAAATCTCGGGGCCGGACACGCCGTCGGCGCCGCCCCGGCTCCGGCTCACGCGCACATGGCCGTTCATCATCCGCGCCGCGCTCTTCTGGAAGGCAAAGCTGGCATGGCGCAGGGCCTCGGGCGCGAAGTTCTCGAACGGCTTGAAGCTGTGCAAGGTGATCCGGTGATGCGTGTCGCTGACCTTCTCGGTCTCGAACTCCTGGTAACAGGAGTCGAGCAGCCCCGAGAAAAGACCCGTGATATCGGCCACCGAATTGCCCTCGATGCCGAGATCGGCCTTCAGTTCGGGCGTGTACTGGACCGCGAGCAGGCGCAAGGTTTCCTGCAGCAGGAAGAAGGCCACACTCTCGCCGAACATGCCCATCAGCTGCTCGATCGTGGTGTTGACATAGCCGGAGGAAAAGTTGCGCTGGGCCTTCAGGAGACGCGCCTCGGGCCAGACCTTGGGGTCCAGTTTCGGCGCCTTGGCCGGATCGAATTCCGGCGACTCGCTCACCGTCTCGTAGCGCATGGTTTCATGCTCTTCGAGATCGCGGTCGTATTCGAAGAAATAACCCTCGTCGTAGGGGTCGCCCTCCATGACGAACTTCGTGCCGACATAGCCGAGGCGCGGACAGCCCATATATTTGCCGTTGCGCGGATGCCAGGAGGAGAAGATCGTGCGGCGCACGGTGCCCGGCATGGCCATGATGGCGATGCCGCCATAGGTCCACATGGGCCCCATGTAGCGGATCCAGACCTTCTTCGGCGATTCCTCGACATATTCCATGGCGAGGCCGCCAATCTGGTTCGTCAGGTAGTGGTATTTGGCGGCGGCGACGGCCGGCGGATCGTTCTCGATGCCGAGCTTGCGCAGGCCCTCGTCATAGTAGCCGACCTGATGGCCGGTCAGGACCTTGAACCAAAGATCGTGCACCGCGTCGGATCCGCGCTCGCGATAGGTTATCGCGGTCAGGCCCGCGAAACTGCGGCCCCAAAGCTTGGTTGATAGATTGCAGCGGGCACGTGTGCGCGCCAGATCCTCGTCGGCCATCGCGTTCTCCCTCAAACGGCCGCCCGGCTGGACAGCGTCCTCAACCTACCCGGCGGCACCAAGCTGTCAATCTCTCGGTCAAGGTCGCGGCCCCGCGCCCGTCAGTCACGCCATCGGCAGGCTGTAGGGCGCAAGTTCGGCCGCGCTGCGGCCCTCCGGATCGAGGCCGGGCACGGCGGCTTCCATACGTGCCTGGGCGGCCTCGATCTCGGCCGCCGCCTCAGCCATATCGATGGTGGTCAAGCGCCCGGCGGAGACCACTTTGCGACCATCGACATAGACGTCGCGCACCGGGCGTTCGGCCGCCGTGTATATCAGGCTGCGCAACGGATCGCGCAAGGGACGCATCGAAGGATGCGAAAGATCGACAGTGAACAGGTCCGCCTTGGCGCCGGTGGCGAGGCGTCCGATATCGTCGCGCCCGAGCATCTTCGCGCCGCCCACCGTGGCGGCTTCGAGGACATCGGCGGGATAAACCGATTCGGCATAGCCTGAGGCGATCCGCCCCGCGACGATCGCCGTGCGCATCTCCTCCAGCATGTTGTGAGGCAGGGTGTCCGTGCCGATCCCCAGGGTGATTCCCGCCCGGCGGTAGCGGCCGAAATCTTGCAGAGTCTGGCCATAGCGCGAGAAGACCGTCGGGCAATGGGCGACCGAGGTTTCGGTCTCCGCCAGGATCGAGAGATCGGTCCGCGTGGGCCAATGGGTCTTGGAATGGTGGTCCAGGAAGATCGCGTGGCCCAGGCCGGTGCCGGGCCCGAGAATGCCGATCTTCCACGCCCATTGCACCGGGGTCATGCCGTGACGCCCCTGGATCTCTCGCACCTGGTTGATCGATTCGGAGCAATGGACCTGAAAATGCCAGCCCGCCTCGCGCGCGACCGCGGCGCTATCGCGCAGCACCTCTTCCGAGACGGTGTCTATCTCGGCCGGAGCCATGATGCCGCCGAGGCGGCCGCTGGGATGGCGTTCGGCCTCGCGGATCAGGGTCTGGGCGCGGTCGAGCGACGCCCGGCCGCCGGCCTCGTCCCAATCGAAGACCAGTTTTGGGCCGTCCGTTCGCCAGCGCGCGCAGGAGACATAGGGGCCGACCCAGGCGCGGATACCGCTTGCGGCGAGGCGATCCATCCAACCTTCGACAGGATGCGCGATATGGACGACCGATGTCGTGCCGCTGAGCAGCAATTCGCCCAGGGCAAAATTCAGCCCCGCCTTGTGGCCGGCCTCGTCAGGCAGGAATCGCGTGGTGAAATCGTAAAGGGCGCTGCCAAAGAAATGTGGATTGCTCAGATCCTCGCGCACGCCCTTGTAGTGAATCTGGCCGGCGCCGTGGCAATGGATATCGACCAGCCCAGGACAGACCATGAGACCGCGCCCGTCGATCTCGACCGCCGTCGCGCCGGTATAGCCCTTGCCGATGAAGGCAATCCGGTCGTCCGCGAAGGCCAGATCGACATCCCGGCGAAAGACGTGGCGGGCCTCGCGCGGATCCCAGGCAATCAGCCAGGCGATGTTCCGAATGCAGGTGGTCCCGGTCATCACACCTTCCTCTCGCATCTCGCGGCCCTCTCGCCCGGCCGGCGTTGTCGCCGTCAGCCGGCGCGATCCAGGATCGCGTGGAGCAGGACATTCGCGCCGGTCTCGGCCTGTTCCGGCTCGATCCGCTCTTCCTCGTTATGGCTCAACCCGTTGGCGCAGGGGATGAAGATCATGCTGGCCGGCGCGACACGGCTGACATTCACGGCGTCATGCCCGGCGCCCGAAACCACGTCCATGTGATCGTAGCCCAGGCGCTCGACCGCCGAGCGCACCGCGGCCACGCAGCCTTCATCGAAGGAAACCGGCGCGGAATGGGTGACCTCGGTCGCCTCGATATCGACCGAATCCTGTTCCGCGCTGCGACGGATCGCCTGCAGAAGCTCCGCCGCCATGGCGTCCAAGACCGCCGGGTCGGGATGGCGCACATCGATCGTGAAATGGACCTCGCCCGGGATCGTGTTGCGCGAATTCGGCAGGACGCGCATATGGCCGACCGTGCCGCGGCCATGGGGTGGGCGGTCGCGGCCCGCCTGGATCACCAGGTCGACCATATGGGCGGCGGCCAGCATGGCGTCGCGCCGCACCTCCATCGGGGTCGGCCCCGCATGGGCGTCCTGTCCCCGAAGCACGACATCGTACCAGCGAAAGCCCTGGACCCCGGTGACAATCCCGACCTGTTTCTTCGCCGCCTCCAGAATCGGGCCCTGCTCGATATGGAGTTCATAGAAGGTTTCGAAAGGGTGATCGCCGCAGGTCTCGGCGCCGGCATAGCCAATCCGGGCCAGCTCCTCGCCGAAACTCTTGCCGTCGACATCCCGGACCTCCAGCACCTCCTCCGGCGCATAGAGGCCGCCGAACACGCCGGACGAGCCCATCGAGGGGGTGAAGCGGCACCCTTCCTCATTGGTCCAGACGCAGACCTCGACCGGAGCTTCGGTCTCCACCTCCGCGTCGTTGAGGCTGCGCAGGACTTCGAGTCCAGCCAGCACGCCCAGCACGCCATCGAACTTGCCGCCATGGGGTTGGGTATCCAGATGGCTGCCGGTCGCGACGGGTTTGCGCGACGGGTCGCGGCCGGCCCTGCGGGCGAATATATTGCCAAGGGAATCGACCGTCACGGAGCAGCCCGCCTCTTCGCACCAGCGCACGAAAAGGTCGCGGCCCTCGCGGTCCAGATTGGTCAGGGCGAGTCGCCCGCAGCCGCCATGGGGCAGCGCGCCGATCTCGGCCATTTCCATCAGGCTGGCCCAGAGCCGCTGGGAATCGATCTTCAGATTGCGCATTTATCCCTCTTTCGTGTCGGCGGTCGCCCGAACTGGCCGGGAGTCACGGTAAGGATCGCCCGCCTGGGGGGTCAAGCATGGTGGCACCCTCGACCCAAACAGAAAAAAGCCCCGGCCGTCATCCGTCGGGGCTCTTATCGCAGCAGGTCAGGGCCGCTCAGACGATCGCTGCCCTAGGCGGCTTCGAGCACCTTTTCGACCTTCTTGGTCGCCGCGTCCTCGTCGATCTTCTCGATCGCCGAAAGTTCGCGGCACAAGCGATCGAGCGCCGCCTGGTACATCTGCCGTTCGGAATAGGACTGATCCGGCTGATCGGCCTTGCGATAGAGGTCGCGCACGACTTCGGCGATCGAGATCGGATCGCCCGAATTGATCTTGGCCTCGTATTCCTGGGCTCGGCGGCTCCACATCGTCCGCTTGACCCGCGCGCGCCGCTTCAACGTGGACATCGCATCGTCCATCACCTTGCGCGTGCTGAGGCGGCGCAGGCCCGAATCCTTGGCCTTCGCCACCGGGACCCGCAGGCGCATCTTTTCCTGCTCGAAATCGATCACGAACAGGCGCAACTCGGCGCCCGCGATCTCCTGGGTCTCGACGCCGGTCAGCTTGCCGACCCCATGGGTCGGATAGACGACGAAATCGCCCTTGCTGAACTCGTCCTTGGACGCCTTCTTGGTTTTCACGCTGGTCTTCCTCGCGGGTTTCTTCGCTGTATTTGCCATGCCCTCAGCTCGCCACCGTCGCTTGTGCTATCCCGGGAACGGTCGGGCCGGCACACAGCCAACGGCCCTTCGCCCGGCGCCGAGATTGGGGTTGGCACCGGATCGAACACACCAAAAGCTCCTGTCGTCGGGGGTCCGGACAGAAGAAAGCACGGCCGCAAAGCTGTGCCGTAACGCCTTGTCACATATATATCACATTGCAGGGCAAAAAAACAGCCC
>CAUZWC010000192.1:0-6269 GCA_963583595.1 Alphaproteobacteria bacterium
AATTCTGGGCAATCTGTCCGCCCTCTATTTCTACATTTATGCCGGGATGCAGATACCCATCGGCATGGCCATAGACCGCTGGGGCACGCGCTATGTCCTGGCCTCGGCTGTCTCTATCGCCGCCCTGGGCAGCCTGCTCTTCGCTTTCGCCCCCAGCCTGGAGGTCGCCTATCTCGGCCGCTTGGCCATCGGTCTCGGCTCGGCCGTCGGCTTCGTCGGCACCCTCGCGCTGATCGCGGCCTGGTTTCCCCACAATCGCTTCGCCTTCATGTCGGGCATGACCATGCTGGTCGCCATGGCCGGCGGAGTTCTCGGCCAGGCGCCCATGGCGCCCGTGGTTGAGGCGATCGGATGGCGCAACACCCTGCTCGTCGCCGGCGCCTATGCCGTCCTGCTGGCCCTCGTCATCTGGCTGGTCGTCCGCGACCGTCCGGCAGGCGTCCCCGCCCCGCCAAAGGCGGCCGGCGGCCTGCGCGGCCTGGGTCGCGATCTCCGACAGGTGGCTTCGAACCCGCAATATTGGATCCTGGCCGCCTATGGCTGCGCCATGTCGGGACCCATGCTCTCCTATGCCGTGCTCTGGGGCGTGCCGCATATGACGACCAAATTCGGCATCGAACGGCCGCTGGCCGCGCTCTCCGCCTCGATCCTGCTGATCGGCTGGGCGATGGGTTCGCCTCTCTCGGGCTGGCTCTCGGACCATATCGGCCGGCGCAAGCTGCCCTGCATCCTGGCCGCCGCCATCCAGGTCGTCCTCTGGCCGATCATCCTCTATGCCGATATGCCGCTTTTCCTCGTCTGGGGGCTGCTCTTCGTCGCAGGCTTGGTGGGTTCGACGATGATCGTCTGTTTCGCCGCCGCGCGCGAAATCTCGCCCCTGCACATGCGCGGCGCGGCGACCGCCTTCGTCAATTGCTTCTCGGTCGCCGCCGGTGCCCTGATGCAGCCGGCGATCGGCTGGCTACTCGACCGCAACTGGGACGGGGTGATGGTGGACGGGGCGCGGGTCTATTCCGCCGCGACCTTTGACGCCGCCCTGCTCAGCCTGCCGATCCTGGTCGGCATCGCCTTCCTGCTGTCCTTCCTCATCCGCGAAACCTGGTGCCGTCCGCTGGGAGGCGTGAAGAGCGCGGCCGGTGCGTGCTAGCTTCGGGCCATGATCGAGGTCACCGCCCATATCCAGATCCCCAAAGCCGAACTGGAAAAGAGTTTCGTCCTGGCCGGCGGCCCAGGCGGCCAGAACGTCGACAAGTTGTCAACGATTTGCCGTGTCGCTCAGAGGAGGCAGGCGGCATGGTTGAAGTGACGCCTTGCATCTGCATCGCCGACAGCGAGATCGAGATGCGCTTCCTCCGCTCGCCCGGACCAGGAGGTCAACATGTCAATAAGACTGAAACCGCCGTCCAATTGCGCTTCAACGCCAAGGACAGTTCATCCATTTCGGCGGCCGTATTCAGGCAGCTTAGGACCCTGGCTGGCAGCCGGATGACGCGCGACGGCGTCTTGGTGATTACCGCGCATCGCTTCCGCAGCCAGGACCAGAATCGTCAGGATGCCTTAGACCGACTCGTCACCCTGATCCGCAAGGCGTCCATACCGCCCAAGCGGCGGAAGCCCACGCGGCCATCGCGAACCGCCAAACAACGCCGTTTAGATAGCAAACGCCGTCGGAGTGATGTTAAGAGGACGCGAGGCGAGGTGCCCCTGGATTGAGCGAGGAACCGACTATGTACACCGGGGAGGACGATTATGGGCGGTGCGGAAGACCGAACTCTTGACCACCAAAGAAGGGTCGCGCATTGGCAGGCGTTGTACAATTCGGCGCTCCATAGAGACCGGATCGCTGCCGAGATTGGTCTTGCGCCATTTTTCAAGCGATGGTTGGCGCCTAACGGGGTCCCGCGCGGCGGCGCAACAGGGTCGTCTCGCGATGCATGATGTAGAGCCCGCCCAGTACGACCAGGAGCGCGCCCGCAAATGTCTGCGCATCCGGGATGTGCTGCCAGACGGCGTAGCCGACAATCACGCCCCAGACGATATTCGTGTAGCGAAAGGGCGCGAGAGCGGCGACCTCGGCCGCGCGATAGGCCAGGATGACAATATAATGGGCGACGCCCAGGATTAGGCCGGCGCAGGCTAGGAGAGCTATATCACTCTGGCTGGGCATGTCCCAGCCGAAGGGCAGGCTGGCGAAGCCCCCCAGGATCACCGCCGCGGTTGTCGCCGTGAGCAGGGAACTGGTCGTCTCGCCGCTCGACAGGCGCCGGGTCAACAGGTCTCGCAGTGCCTCGCACAGGGCCGCGCCGAGCGGCAGCAGGGCGGCCCAGCGGATCGCATCTCCGCCGGGCTTCACGACCAGTAGAACTCCCAGGAATCCGACCAGCACCGCGCTCCACCGGCGCCAACCGACCTTCTCGCCCAGCATCGCCGGGGCCAAGGCGGTCATGAACAACGGCGCGGCCAACATGACGGCCAAGGCATCGGCCAGATGCATGGCCCTCAGGGCGAAGACGAAACAATAGGTCGCGCCGACCGCCAGAGCGGCGCGCAAGGCCTGGATGCCCATGTTTTTCACGCGCAGGGCCACCCAGCCGCCCTCGCGCCAGACGATGAAAGCGACCGGCAGCATCATGAAGGCGCCGCGCAGCACCATGATCTCGCCCGGCGGATAGGAAGCGCTGGCCCATTTCATTATGCCGTCGTTAAGGGTTATCAGCAGGGCCGCGAGCACGGTGAAGCCGATCCCCCTCACCGCGGTCCCACCGCCGATCAGCGAGCCGGGCGTCATAGCGCGCGCCGCCGCAAGGCTTCGCGGTGCACGATATAGAGGCCGCTGGCGACGACCAACGCCGCCCCCGTTATCACCCCGACATCAGGCAAGTCTCCCCAGACCACGAAGCCGATAATCACCGCCCAGACCAGGTTCGTGTATTTGAAGGGGGCAATGACCGCGGCCTGGGCGAGCCGGAATGCCTCGATGAACAGATAATGGGCCGTGGCCAGCAATAGCCCGGTGGCGGCCAGCAAGCCAAGATCGTCGACCCGTGGCGGCACCCAGCCGAAGGGCAGGGTCGCCAACCCGCCCAGTGTTACGATCGCGGTGGTCCAGAACAGCATCGCCAAGGAACTCTCGCTGCGCGACATGCGCCGAGTGATGAGGTCGCGCACGGAACCTGCCAGGGCCGAGGCCAACGGCAGAAGCGCTGCGAGGCGCATCGCCTCGCTGCCCGGACGCACCATGATCATCACCCCGACAAAACCAATCCCGACGGCGGTCCAGCGCCGCCAGCCGACAGGCTCGCCCAAGATCGGCACCGCGAGTGCCGTCAGGAACAGCGGGCCGGCCAGGGTCATCGCGACCGCATCGGCGAAGGGCATGAAAGTCATGCCGGTGACGAAAAGCATCGTGGAGGTCAGCTGCAAGCCGCCGCGCAGGCCCTGAACGCCCACGCTCTTCACCCGAAGCACGGCGAGGCCCGGGCCAAACCATGCGATCGCCAGGATCGGCACGATGGCAAAGAGTCCGCGCATGAACAGGACCTGGCCGACCGGATAGCCGGCCGACAGCCATTTCAACACCGCATCGTTGATGCAAATGATCAGGACGCCGGCCGAAATGCAGGCAATGCCCCGCCCTGGCGCGAGCGAGGCAGCGGCGGGAAGCTGGTTCGCGAGCCGGGCCATGACCGAGACTATGGCACGGCGCGACGGGCTTTACAGAGCGATGAGGAAGTCCAACACGACCCGCGCCGCGCCATGATCGTAGAGATCGTTATGGGCCGCTTCGGGCCAGACAACGATCCTCTTCGGATCGACCGCCTTCGCATGGTGGGTCCGGCCCATCCGGACCGGCACGACCCGGTCCCGCCCGCCGTGAAGGATCAGCAGCGGTGCCCCGATCCGGTCGATGCGCGACAGGGAATCATGCCGGTCGCGCTCCAGCCAATAGGCCGGCAGCCAGGGATAATGCGTCTGGGCCACGGTCGCCGCCGAAGTGAAAGGCGCCTCCAATACGACGGCGCCCACCGGCCGGCCATCCGCCGCCCGTTCGGCCGCCAGACGCACCGCCGGGCCCGAGCCGATCGACTCGCCGTAAAGCAGGACATCCTCGTCCTCGACGCCCCACCCCGCCAGAAACGCCAGGGCGGCGCGCGCATCGGCCGCGAAACCCTGCTCCGTCGGCGCGCCAGAATTGCCGGCATAGCCGCGCCACTCGACCAGCAAGACGCCGTGTCCCGATGCGAGAAAAGGCCGCACCTTCCCGGCCCGGCTCCCGATATGGCCGGCATTGCCGTGCAGATAGACAATGGTGCGCGCGCCCTGCCCCCGCGCCGGCCAGTACCAGGCGAGCAGGTCGATGCCATCCTCCATGTGCAGCATCGCGACCTCGGCATCTTCCGCGCCATAGGCCGACGGCACACAGGCCGCTCGTCGCGCGCCGCATACATCAGCTTGCACTGGCCGAAATACATGGCGACCAGCACGATGCCGTAAAGCGCGGCGCCAAGGGTGAGAAGGGTGGTCACAAGACGAAACAACCGTTTCCGCATGGCCCAGGATGGGCGAGACTGCAGCCTTCGCACGGCAGCGCCGCCGGGTTGCGCGAGGAGAGTAGCACCATGGCCGTCCGACCGAGAATCCCGACCCCAGATCCGAATGGCTTTATAGCCGGACATCCCGCCGCCCAACCGGTTTCCCCTTCGCCATGACCGCGAAGGGGAAAGACCGGAGCGGATTGCTGCGCCGGGTGCGTCTCGGCTCGGGCTTGGTGCTTTTCGCCTATGTGGCGAGCCATCTGGCCAATCATGCCCTCGGCCTGATCTCCCTGGACGCGATGGAGGCTGGCCGCGCCGTCTTCCTAGCCGTCTGGCGCAACCCTATCGGCACCACGATTCTCTATGGCGGCTTCCTGCTCCATTTGGGCACCGCTCTCTATGCCCTCTACCGGCGGCGCAGTCTGCGCATGCCGGCCTGGGAATGGGCCCAATACGGCGTGGGCCTGCTGGTCCCGCCCCTGCTGATCGAGCATATCCTCGGCACACGCGGCCTCAACGCGCTCTACGGTCTCGGTGACAGCTACGCCTATGTCCTGCTGGTCACCTGGGTCTGGCTGCCCATGAAAGGGCTCCAACAGCTTCTCGTCATGACCCTGGCCTGGCTGCATGGCTGCATCGGTCTGCATTTCTGGCTGCGCCTGCGCCCGGGTTACGACCGCTGGGCAGCCATCGGCTTCGCCTTCGTGTTGCTGCTGCCGGTCCTTGCGGCCCTTGGCTTCGTCGCCGGTGGGCGCGCGGTCGAAGGCCTGGCCCAGAACCCGGCCTGGCTGGCCGCCACCCAGGCCGCCATCGCCGCCCCCGCCGAAGCGGACGTGGCGAGGATCGTTGCCCTTGTCGACGATCTGATCCTCGGTTATCTCCTCCTCGTGGTCGCGGTCCTCGGCGCGCGCGTGTTCCGGCGCTGGTGGCAGCGCCGCAAAGGCGTGGCGCGGGTCAGCTATCCAGGCGGGCGGGCGATCGAGATCGAGCCGGGCACCACGGTGCTGGAGGCCAGTCGAGCGGGTGGCATCCCCCATGCCTCGGTCTGTGGCGGGCGCGGACGCTGCTCGACCTGCCGCATCAGGATCAGCCAGGGGCTGGATGACCAGCCCGAGGCCAGCGAATCCGAACGCAAGGTTCTGGACCGCATCGCCGCGCCGCCCAATGTCCGCCTCGCCTGCCAGCTTCGCCCGACCGCCGATCTGGCGGTCTTTCCCCTTCTCCCGCCCCAGGCCGGGGCGGGCCAATCCGCTGCCCGCAGCCGCCGGCAGCTTCAAGGAACCGAGCGGGAAATCGCGATTCTGTTTGCGGACCTGCGTGCCTTCACCCGGTTGTCCGAGCAGAAGCTGCCCTACGATGTCGTCTTTCTGCTGAACCGCTATTTCGCGACCATGGGCCAAGCCATCGAAGGCGCGGGCGGGCGCGTCGACAAGTTCATCGGCGACGGCATCATGGCTCTGTTTGGGGTCGACGTGCCGCCCGACCAGGCCTGTCGTCAGGCCCTGGCGGCGGCCCGTGCCATGGGCGAGAGGCTGGTCGAACTGAACCACAACCTGGAACACGATCTGGATTCGCCCCTGCGCATCGGCATCGGCATCCATGTCGGGCCGGCGATCGTGGGCGAGATGGGCTATGCCGCGGCGACGACCCTGACCGCCGTGGGCGACAGCGTGAACACCGCAAGCCGTCTCGAATCGATGACCAAGGAACTCGGCGTCGAACTGGTCGTTTCGG
>CAUZWC010000193.1:0-6259 GCA_963583595.1 Alphaproteobacteria bacterium
GAAGACGAGTCCCCCCCCCCCCCCCGCCGACGCCCAAGTGTTGCAGGATGGGGCACGCAGGGCAGCGCGCAGACGGTCGGGACGGCTCCCGCACTACCCCAGCGGCACCGAAAGGTAGCAGCCGAACTCAACCAGGAAATCTACGGCAACGCAGGCATGGACCCGGCCCTGGCGGACGTCAAAGACGGCGGGCGGGTTGAGTGGCAAAACCGGCTGGTGCCAGACCCCGGGATCGATATGGATGCCGAAGCCACCGTCGAAGAGGAAGGCGCGGAAATCGGCTGGGGTAACCTCGTCGCCGGCCTTGGCCAGGAGCGCGACGAAAGCGGCGCCATCGCGCGGACAGAAGATCTGGCGGCCATCGGGATGGTAATTTTCCTCATGGGTCAGAATGCATGAGCGGTCGCCCGGCTCGGTGGCCGCGTTGGCCGTGGCCGGATCGCCATACCAGCCCGTGACATAGCTGCGCCCGATCGCACGGTTGGTGGCCAGCATCAGCCCGCCCCGCGCTTCCATCTCGAAGATATCCTCGACCGTGCCGCCCTCGTTCCCCGTGCCGGGTACCAGCGGACGCCGACCCTGGACCGGCCAGGGCACGATGGTCACGTCGGCGACGGCGAAATCGGCGACCGGGCGGCCGCAGCCCGCCGCCGCGGCGGACGCTAACGGACGAAACCCGCCATCCGCGCCCGCACCAGGGCTGTGACGACCTCGTTGACCGGGGCTTCGAGGCCCAGCTTGGCCGCCTCGACGGGTATCGCGCCGTTGATGGCGTCGATCTCGCAGCGCCTGCCCGCTTCCAGATCGAGCAGGAGCGAGGGTTTGGCGTTGGGAATCTTGGCGCCGAAATCGCGGACATAGGCGACCGGCTCGGCGATCTCGACGGCGATGCCCTTGGCCTTGGCGACCGCGAAGGCTTCGGCCGCACAGGACGAGGCAACGCCCCAGGCGTCCGCGTCCGCGATCACCCCCCCGATGGTCAGCCCGGTCAGGCCGCAGGAGCCGCTGAAGCAGACATTGCAGATCAGCTTCTCCCAGACCATGCGGTGGACGTCGTCATAAGTCGCGGTCTTGAAGCCCGCGCCGCGCCAGACCTCGGCCACTGAATCCAGAGCCGGGGTCACGGGCCCCTCGTATTCGCCCAGGCGAACGAGTTCCCAGCCGTTGTGGTGGACATGGCCGGGCCCGCGCATGGACGCGCCGAAGCCGCCCACCACGCCGATCGCGACACGGGCCGAGTCGCCCAGGATGGCGCGGGTTTTCTCGGCGCTGCCCAGCCCGTTCTGGATGGTCAGCACGACGGTATCGGTGCCGATGAGCGGCGCCGCGCTGCGCGCCGCCGCCTCGACATCCATGGCCTTGGTCGCGACGATGACGAGATCGCAGCGTCCGGCCTCGGCCGCCTCGATCGTCGCATGGAGGCGCACCACCCGGTCGCCGCTCGCCCCCTCGACCCGCAAACCCGTCTCGCGCATGGCCGCGACATGCTCTGCCCAGGCGTCGATCGCCCAGACCTCGTGCCCGGCATCGGCCAGCAGGCCGGCATAGACGGAGCCCATGGCTCCCGTGCCCAGAACCGCGATTTTCATGGATTCATCGCGGCGTCAATCCGCCGCCAGCCGCTGGCGCGCGACATGGGGCGCGTAGAGAAGCTGGATCGTCGGGCCTGCCCGGCGCGTGTCATGGGCATTGACCCACATGCGCACCAGATGGCGTTTGTGCGCGCCGTCGTCGCGGTATTCGGTGCGCGAATGGAGGACGGCATAGTTGTTGACGTATTGGATGTCGCCCGGCTCAAGCTCCATGCGGATTTGCATCTCGGGGCGCGCGGCGACCGCGTCGAAATAGTCCAGGGCCTGGTGTTCCAGGTCCGTCAGGACCACACCCTCCTTGACCGCCCATTCGACCGGGTTACGATTGTAGCAGCAGTGCAGGATGCCGGCATGGAAGGCGAAGACCGGAATGCGCTCGGCGGAGACCGCCGCCTCGCCCGCCTCGTGCTCGCCCCGCCGGTGGTGATGGAAGCCGCGTTGGAGAATGGCGAGCAGGTCAGGGCGCTCGGCCAGGATGGCGTTGTAGACGCTGGCCGCGCTGACCAGGATCGACAGCCCACCCTCGGCCGCCTTGCCCAGGCTCAACAGCCCGGCGATATCGGCCCCGTCCGTGTGGAAAGGCAGCAGCTGATTGGAGCTGTAGCCGCGCGTCTTGTGGTCGTAGGGCAGCCCCTTGTCGGTCACGTCGACCTTGCGGTCGCCCTTGTGAGTCTGCTCGACGATGACGCCCAGATGGGCGCTGACGATGGCATAGCAGAGCAACGCTTCGTCGTAGTCGTAGCGCGCGAAGGGGAAGCCGGTGAACAGCGCGAAACCCGCGCCCGTCTCCATATCCTCCAACGCGCCGGCCAGGGCCGGGCCGAGGGTCGGCAGCGGATAGTCTTCGCGCCGGACCTCGTGGAAGGCCGTGCCGGCGGCGACCGCCCGGCGCATCGCCGCGTCGAGATCGGCCAGGGCGCTTTCGCCCAAGAGACGCGCCCAGGACCGGCGCCGCGGGAAATCCGCCGCGGTCCAGGCGCTCGAATCGGTCACGGGTTGAAGCGTATCGGTCATGACGGCGGAGGATAGCGCCGGACTATCCGCCGGGGAAGGGTCGGCCGACCTCGGGGTTGCGCAAAAGCGCCGCGCCGGTATCCGACATCACCACCCGACCCGACACCAGGACATAGCCGATATCGGCGAATTCCAAGCCCTTCTTAGCGTTCTGCTCGACCAGGATGATGGTCTTGCCCTCGTTGGACTTGAGATCGTCGAGAACCTCGAAAACCTGATCGATGAAACGCGGCTCCAACCCGATCGAAGGCTCGTCGACCGACAGGACCTTGGGTTCCATTATCAGCGCCCGCCAGCTTCCCGAAATTCCCAGACATGGCTACCTCTCCCGTGGCTTATTTCCATTCGCGAAATCGAGTTCCCCATTGCAGAGTGCAACAGCCAGCCGGAAAACCATTCCAGCTACAATACGAATCGATCATTAAATGTTCATTTTTTGATAGCCTATGGCGCCCGTTGCAATGAGAGACCGATGACATCACGGACCGATCCTTCCCCGAGCCTCGATCCGCGGCGCCACCCGTTTCGCGCCGACCTCGCCGCCGAGGATTTGCGCGGCCGGGTCGAAACGGAGCGTTTCGTGCCCGGCCATATCATGCGCTGCGCCCGTCCTGTCGTGTCGATCAAGGGGCGGCCCAGGCGGGCGGCTTCGCAGACGGCGGAACTGCTGTTCGGCGAAGAGTTCACCGTCTACGAGACTCGGGACGGCTGGGCCTGGGGCCAGCGCGCGACCGACGGCTATATCGGCTATGTTCAGGCCAGCGCGCTCGAGGAGGCGGGAGAGGAACCCGGCCATATGGTTGCGGCCCTGACCGCGCCGGTCTTCACACGGGCCCATTTCAAGGCGCCCGTAGCACGCAGTCTGTCGATCAACAGCCCGGTCCGCATCCGGGGGGCCGAGGGAGAGTTCCGGCACCTCTCCGGGGGCGGCTGGCTGCACCAGGCCCATCTGGCGGCGCGCGGCGACGTGGCGCCCGACTTCGTTGCGGTGGCCGAGGAGTTCCGGGGCCGGCCCTATATCTGGGGCGGCAATTCAGGGCTGGGCGTGGATTGCTCCGGCCTCGTCCAGGCCGCCCTGCAGCGCGCCGGCCGGCCCTGTCCCCGCGACACCGATATGCAGGAAGCCGAGTTGGGCCGCGCCCTCGCGACCCGCGAGTCCGGCGATTTTCGGCGCGGCGATGTGATCTTATTTCCCGGCCATGTCGGCATCGTCGTGGCCCCCGGCCGCCTGCTCCATGCCTCGAGCCGCTGGATGCGGGTTCTGGACGAGGCGTTGGATTCGGTGCTCGCCCGCCTGCGCCTGGTACACGCCGAGCCGATCACGGCCGTCCGCCGGATCGCCCCAGACCCCTCCAGGTGAGCCCGGCTTAGTTCTGCACAGAGGCGTTGTTCCGCACGAAGGTCAGATAGGGAAGCTGGTTCAGGTAATAGGCGGCGGCGAAGATGGTGACGCCATCACCCCGGCCGATGCGGTCCGCGAAGATCGAGATGACCCCGGAATAGAGCGAACGCGGATCCTGGCGCGGACCGTAGACGTTGAAGAAGCGCGGGCCAGTGTTGGGCACGCCGGGGACATGGGCCCCGACCAGGCCATGCTGCTCGTAGCCCAGTTTGTCCGCGCCATAGGTGGAAATTGGGTTGGTCGTCGATTCTTCGGTCAGGGGCATGTTCGGATTGTCGCCGAAGACGGCGGCAGAGGAGGCCTAGACCACCGGCCGCACAGCCGCCCCATCGCGTCCGCGCGCGCCGTCGAAGATGTGGATCGTGCCGTCGAGATTGACCCGGTGCGTCCCTGCTCAGTCCTCGACTCCGCATTGCACCGAGGCGATCGCGGCGAGATGAAAGCAGCCATCCATGCCGTCGAGCGCCCGGGCCACGGCGGCACCGTCGACGATGGTGTCGGCGATCAGCGAGTCTGCGAGATAGGACCCGGTGAAGCCGCAACCGCCCGTAACCAGATAATTCGCTATGGCGACCTCGTCCGCCTTATTGATCGAGAGGTAGCATGTCGCCGTCCGGCGGTAATAGGTAGGCTGCGGGACGACGCAAAGAGGAGACTCAGCCATGGCCGACAACATACCCTTCGAGCGCGACCTGGCTTTCGAATACGGCCGGGTCGACCGGGTCGCGCCGGGCATTCGCCGGGTCGTCGCCCGCAATCCCAGCGCCTTCACCTTCCACGGCACCGGGACCTACATCCTGGGCGAGGGCAAGGTCGCGGTGATCGATCCCGGCCCCGATCTGGACGAGCATTTCGCGGCCCTGATGGCGGCGATCGAGGACGAGAGGGTGAGCCATATCCTAGTCACCCATACCCACCGAGACCATTCGCCCCTGGCCGCGCGGCTGAAGGCCGAAACCGGGGCGCCGACCTATGGCTTCGGGCCGCACGGCACGCGCCGCGCCGGCCCTCAGGTCGAGGAAGGCGCGGATTACGATTTCGACCCCGATATCGTCCTGCGCGACGGCGAGCGTTTCGAAGCGGCGGGCCGGACAGTCGAGGCCGTCCATACGCCCGGCCATACCTCGAACCATCTCTGCTTCGCCCTGCCGGAGGACGGCGTTCTCTTCTCCGGCGATCACGTCATGGGCTGGTCGACCACGGTGGTCTCGCCGCCCGACGGCGATATGCATGCATATTTCGCATCGCTGAAGAAGCTGCTGACCCGCGACGAAACGGTATACTGGCCGACCCATGGCACGGCGATCCGAAATCCGGAGCGTTTCGTCTCGGCCCTGATCCGCCATCGCCGGATGCGCGAGGAACAGATCATGGCCTGCCTGACCGATGGCCTGCGCGACATTCCGGCGATGGTCGCCCGGATGTATGCGGCCGTGCCCCAGGAACTGCATCCAGCCGCCAGGCAGACCGTGCTCGCCCATCTCATCCATATGGTCGAGACCGACCGGGTCCGGTGCGAGGGTCCCCCGGCGGTCGGCTCGAGTTTCCGGCCGGCCTGATCCGGCGGGCCGTCTAGCGGTTGATCACCATCCGGCGGCCGCGGCGGAAGCAATAGAGGGGGATGGGATCGCGCGTGAAGCGGGTCTGCGGGTGGAGGAACCAGCGCAGGGCCAGACGCGCCACGATCTCCGTGATATCGGCGATGCCCATGGCGATCGCCTCCTCGACGGGCAGCCAGCCGATATTGATCAATTCGCCGCTGCCGATGATCTCGCCCTGCAGATGATCGGCCCGCGCGACGAAGAACCGCGCGTTGAACCGCTTGGGCAATTGCGCCGGGGTGATCGCCCGGCCGATGGCGTCCAACTCGTCCAGGGCCGGCGCCAGACCGCGGTCCAGAAAGCCGCGCCAGTCCTCCGGCATCGGCCCGTGATGGGCGGCCGCGGGCTTGCCCAGGATCAGCCCGGTCTCCTCGAAAGTCTCGCGGATCGCCGCGACCGCCAGCGCGCGGGCGCGCTCGCGCGAGAGGCTGCGGGACAGCTTGTCCTTGACCGAGGGCCGGAAATCCGTCGCCGGGCGGATGGTGTGATCGCTGGTATCCAGGCGCCCGCCCGGAAAGACGTAGCGATGGGGCATGAAGGTGAGATTCTTGCTGCGCTGGCCCATAAGGACCTCGGGGCCCCTGTCGCCCTCGCGGATCAGCACCAGTGACGCGGCGTCGCGCGCACGCACGGGGTTCCGCGGGCTCCAA
>CAUZWC010000194.1:0-6257 GCA_963583595.1 Alphaproteobacteria bacterium
TCGTCGTCGAGCTGGAGCGCCTGGATCCCCAGCGTGTGGATGGGTTGGGTCAAAGCACACAGGCGATCCTCGATCGCCTTGGCAGTCTCGTTGTCGCTGTGCCCGAGGAAGATGATCGTGGGTTCGATATCGTCCAGCTCGATCGATATCGAATTCAGCGTCTGTTCGGTCCCTTCGATCTGATAGAGGGTCTCGCCGAAGCGGCCCTGGCGCAGGCCCTGGAGCTGGCTCAGGAAAATGTCGAAGCGCCGGCTGACATCCTCTGGCTTGATGTCGGGATCGCGGGCACCGAACTGGACGAGGGCATCGAGCAGGCGGAACAGCGCGGTTTCCGTCTAGGTCGTCGCCCGGATGATGTTTTCCTGATGCTGTTCGATCAGGCTCGACTGCTCCTTCAGCATCTTGTCGACGCTGAAGAACACGTTGACCGTGAAGATCAGCAGCGTAACGGTCAGAAGCCCGTAACCACGAAAACGGGAGAACAGATTCATTTCACGATCAGTTCGCTCAGATGCCAGACCCATTTCTGAGAATAGCGCAGGCTTTTCAACTCGTCGAAGCTGTCGCTAGGATACACGATCTGGACCGGTCCCTTGTCGCGAATTCTCAGATAATTGTCGTCTTTCTTCATCGCGAAGATGACCGGATATTTCAGGAAATCCACCATCGGGATGTCGATGACGTAGTCGTTGAGTGCCTTGGCCGTCACGCGGTCGCCCTTGGCGCCGACGGTGCGTAGCAGATCGCGCGCGAGAACGTCCTCGAAACGGTTTGGTGTGTTGAATCAGGGGGTGGAGGTGTTGACGTTCCAAAGGCCGATGCTTTCCAGCATGGCCTGATCGAAATAGGCGAACTCGCCGTCGCTCGTGTTCTCGATTCTGCCGGAAACCTTGAGCAGCACTTCGCCATTGGGAGGCGGCAGGGAATTGGCTTGAGCACGCGAACCTAGCAGCATTGCGGCGCCGATGCCGGTGCCGGCGATCAGGCCGGCGCGCAAAAGCGCGCGGCGCGAAACCGTTCCGCCGTCCTTTCGCATATTCTTCGCGGCGAACTTCTCCACCAAAGCGTCGTGCTCCCACCACGACCGGCGGCCTTGTCCCCACACAGCCGACGGCCTTCGAGGCCCCAGCTCTTATGGCCTTTTACTGGGCCGATTCATCCCCAAGAAAGTGCAACTCGCAAATAACGTGCCGTAATAATGCAGGTTACGCGGGGGTTCTCCGAAGCGGCGGAGGAGCTAAAGAATGCAAGCCGTGTATGGTTTTCAAACGGCGCGTCCCGATCCTCTCCGCCAGGGGGCAGGAGGCCGGGACGCGCGCAAATTGCGATGAATTTCGCAATTTTCGAACCCTCACGCGACGCTGCCGCGCGAGACGGTTTTTGCCGTTTCTAGCCGGCCAGCAAATTGCCGGCCCGGGCCGTGCTCCGCGGTATGTCGCGGCCGTAGAGCGCCGCCACGGCCTCGACACGCTGGATGGTTCCGTCCCGGCCCAGACCGTCCATCGCCGCACAGGGCGTGGTTTCCCACCGCAGGCCATGAAAGGCGCCGAGATCGATGCAGTCCGGCGCCGCGACCTCTTCGTCGAGCAGCTCGAGCGCCGCCAGGAAGGTCGCGCCGCGCAGCCGGTCCGCGATGGCCGCATCCGCCGCATTGTCGGTGGCGGGCTCTTCGCCGAACTCCCAGGCCGCGTCGGCCTCGCCCATGCGGATCAGCCCTGCGCAGGGCTCGTAGAAAGCGCCGAGGCGTCCCAAGGTCTTGCAGGCGTTCATTGCGATACGCGCCTTGCTGAGATTCATCACGGTCAAGACCCCCAGGGGCGAGCCGAAGACCTGGCGCGAGACGGCATCGACCCGCTCCGGCGCATGGCCCTCATCGACCAGGCGGACGCCCTCGTTCACGCAGGGGCAGAAGAACCGATTGACGACGAAGCCGTAGCTGTCCCGACAGGCCAGGGGTTCCTTCGCCGTGCTTCGCGCGAAATCGAGAGCGATCGCGAAGGTGGCTTCGGCGGTGTTCTGGCCGCGCACGACCTCGACCAGCTTGTTGATATTCGCCGGCACGAAGTAATGCATGCCCAGGAATCGCTCCGGCTCGGCGACATGCCGGGCCAAGTCGTCGACACGGAAGGAACTGGTGTTGGTGGCCAAGATGGCATCCGCCGCGACGGTTTCGCTGAGGGCCTGGAACAATGCCGCCTTGACGTCGAAATCCTCGAATACCGCTTCGATCACTAGATCGGCGTCGTGCAGGTCGTCCATCGACGCGCTTGCCGCAAGATTGGTTTTCGCGGCTTCCGCCTTGGCCTCCGTCAGGCGGCCCTTCTCGACGCCCCGGTCCCAGGTCTTGCCGGCGCCGTCTAAGGCGCGTTCGACCGCCGCGTCGTTCGTATCGACCATGATGACGGCATAGCCGCTTTGCGCCGCGCTCTGGGCGATACCGCTGCCCATCGTCCCGGCTCCCATGACCCCCAATTTCCGAATCGTCATTGTTTTGTTTCTCCTCTTCCCGGTCGGCCCGACCATTGCCCGTCGAATGCTCTACCTGAATGCTCTACAAGGTCGTCACGAACTTCGCCACGGCGGCAACCGCCTCCGCCATGTTTTGGTCTTCCGTGCGGCCTGACGCCTTGCGAGGCTTGAAGGAATGGTCGCCGTCTTCGATCCAGGCTACTCGCATGGCGGGTGACAAGGCGTAGGTGCCGACCTCGTCGCGCCCGCCGAACGGGTCGCGCGTTCCCTGCAGGATCAAGGTCGGTGTCCGGATGTCGGCAAGATGTTCCGTGCGCAGCTTGTCCGGCCGCCCAGGGGGATGAAAGGGATAGCCGAGGCAGACGAGCCCCTTCGCGCCGATCTCGTCGGCCACCAGGCTGGCCATTCGGCCGCCCATGGACTTGCCGCCGATGACTGGCTTCCCGCCGAATGCGGCGAAGGCTTGGCGCCAGGCTTCGATCAGGACGGGCTGACGGTCGGGCGGCCGCTTGCTACCGGTCTCCGCGTGCATCCGCATATAGGGGAAGTCGAAGCGCGCGACAGCGATACCATGCGCCGCCAAGCCTTCGGCGATCCGGGTCATATAGGGCGAGGACGAGGGCTGGCCCGCGCCATGGGCCAGGATGATCCGATGATCGGCATCGGGCGGGCCGTCGCACAGGAAGTGCGGTGCGGTGATGGGATTCGTCATGTTTTCTCCACATCGACCTGCGTGCCCGGGGTCAGGCCGAGTATCCGGTCCGCTCGGCCGCGATTGACCGCCAGTTCCACCAGGCCATTGGCGTTTTCGTACCAGAAGGCCTCTCCCTCCGGCATATCCGAGAAGGTGCGCGCCCTCGGAATGCGCCGCCCGCTCGCCCGCAGCGCGGCCTCCGGATTCAAGAACGCGGCGCGCAGGCCCGTCATCGCATTGCCGAAATGGTCGATATAGACAACCTCGGCCAGATCGTCGGGCCAATCGGCCCGGCGGTCCCAGGCATCGTCGCGCGGCTCCGATGGGGCGGATTCCCCCCGGGCCAGACGCGCCGCCACGGGCGCGAAGACGTCGCGGCCATGGAACGAGGGCGACAGGCGCTCTGGCCGCCAAGTGATCTCGCGGATCGTGGCGCCGGTTGCGCGCCGGCGGACCAACTCGAGTAAGCCGTTGGCCGGGCCGACGAATAGACGGCCGGCCGCCTCGACGATACAGGCAGGGCGAGGGCCGCCGACACCGGGGTCGACCACGCAAAGCAGGACATCGCCCGGTTCGAAGGCCTCGCAATAGGCCGCCAGGAGATAGGCGGCGGCGCGTGGGTTGTGGACCGGGGCATCCGCGAAAAGATCGATCACGGCCACGCCCGGCGCTTCGCGCGCGAGCACCGCTTTCACCTGGCCGATATAGGGTCCAGAAATGCCGAAATCCGTGAACAGAACGATCATCGCGGCGGCAGTATGGTCAGGCGCGGCCTTGAGGCCAAGCCGCCTCAGGCGGAGACGGCATTCGGTCTTTCCACGGGGGTCTGCGCGACGAACTTTTCGGCGGGCAGGCGCACCTGGATCGTGGTGCCGACGGCCACCTGGCTGTGCAGATCCAATCGGCCCCCATGCAGTTCCGCGAGAGCGCGGCTGAGCGGCAGGGCCAGGCCCGTGCCGTCGAAACGCCTCGCCAGCTTGTTATCGACCTGGCCGAAGGGGGCGTGGGCCTTGGTGATATCGCCGGGGGCGATGCCGATGACGGTGTCGCGCACCGTCAGGACGAAGCTGCCGCTTCTCTCGACCGAAGCGGCAATGACGACCCGGCCGCCTGGCAGGGTGAACTTGATCGCATTCGACAGCAGATTCAGCAGGATCTGCTTGATCCGCCTTTCATCGACCCAAAGCCGTATCGGAGCCTCCGAACGCGCGACCGACAGGGCCAGGCCGCCCGATTCGGCGCGCGTCGTCACCGGCCGCAGGCAGGCCGCGATCACGGCCTCGACATCGACCTCGGCTTCCTGGAGTTCGATCTTGCCGGCTTCCGCCTTCGACATGTCGAGGATATCGTTGATCAGGGTCAGAGAATGCCCGCCACTGTCATAGATATCGGAGGCATAGTCCCGATAGTTGGGGTTGCCGATCGAGCCGAAGAGTTAGTTCTTCATGATCTCAGAAAACCCCATGATAGCGTTCAGGGGCGTCCGCAGCTCGTGGCTCATATTGGCCAGGAATTCGCTTTTCGTGCGGGTCGTCGCCCCGGCGATCTCCTTGGCTTCCCGCAGGGAAGATTCGATCTGGCGTTGCTGGGTCAAATCGCTGATGACGAGGGCGGCTCCCACGGCGGGCACGGGGACCCAGTTGCTTTCGATCACCGAGCCGTCGGCCCCTTGCCATTCGCGGCGCGACGGCCGGCCGCGTAAGGCCCGGATATAGCCGAGCGATTCGAGGCGATCCCCGCCCCCTTGCCCGGATCGCCGGACCGGGCGAGCCGAGCGAAAGCGTCTGCCACGGCCGTGCCGTGCCGGAGCTCGTACGCCCGGTGCCCCAGGAGAGACGCTAAACGGCTGTTTGCGACCAGGATCTGACCATGCCTGTCCGCGAGGCACAGGCCGATATCGAGGCTGTCGAGCAGCGCCTGCATATCGGCGTCATGGCGCTCGGCGGAGATCCGTTCCAGTTGGTGCTGGGTCGTGTCACGCAGGACGGAGATCATGCCGCCGTCCGGCAGGGATCTTTCGCTGAGCCGGAGCTACCGGCCGTCGGCATGGTGGATTTCGGGCGCTCGGTCCGGCTGTTTTGCCGCCGTCATGGCGCGACGCAGCCAACCGGACAGGCAATCCGATCGTCCGGCGAGCTTGCCGGAACGTTCGAACGCGGCAAGCGCCAAATCATAAGTAGCGGCTTGGCCGGAGACCGCAACCGGCACCTCTCTCCTCTAGGCGCTGTTGCAGGCGACAAGCCGCCGGTCGCCATCGAAGATCGCGTATTCGTTGTCGCTGCCCTCCAGGGCGGCGACCAGCATTGTCTCCGCCTGTTTCTTCGCCGCGCGATCGCGGCCGTGCATGATCAGGCCCATGCAGAGGCCGAGCAGGGCGAGGGCCAGACCGAGAGCCGGCAGATCGCCGGACCTCCCCTCTTTACGGAGCATCTCCCAGGCGAACAGGACCGTTGGCGGGAGCAGACTCGTCGCCAGGGTGAGATAGATCAGTCGCGGCTGCTTCCGGCACGGCGCCATGGCATGAATCCCGATCAGGGGCGGCGGACCCGATCGCGATGCCGGCGGGCCCAGGCAATATCCGTAGCCGGGCGCCGTAAACGTTGGGTTAAGTAGAGGTCTAGGAATCGTAACTGAGGATGGAGGAGAAGGGCACGTCGATGCGCTTGCGCCCTTCCAGAAAGTTCAACTCGATGATGCAGGCGGCGGCCACCACCTCGGCCCCGATCTCGCGGGTCAGGGAGATCGCGGCGGCCAGGGTTCCGCCGGTCGCAAGCAGGTCATCCATCACGACCACGCGACTGCCCTGGGGGATGATGTCGTTCTGCACCTCGATCGTGTCGGAGCCGTATTCGAGATCGTAGGTATGGGGCCGTGTCGCGCCCGGCAGCTTGCCCGCCTTGCGCACCA
Source organism: Alphaproteobacteria bacterium (assembly GCA_963583595.1). Lineage (GTDB taxonomy): Bacteria > Pseudomonadota > Alphaproteobacteria > CADEGL01 > CADEGL01 > JABIRQ01. The sequence continues at coordinate 6,071 of CAUZWC010000194.1, forward strand.
TGGCGAAGCCGCAGCCGATCTCAAGTGCCAATGGGGCGGTCACCAGGAAGCCGCGCGATTCGATGCCGACCAGCATGTCGGGCGCATGGGGCCGGATGGCGGCGGCGAGTTGGTCGACACAGGCGCGCCATGCGGCCGGATGGGCCAGCAGGGTCGAGATGTCGTAAAACAGAATTCCCGGTTTGGG
>CAUZWC010000195.1:0-6243 GCA_963583595.1 Alphaproteobacteria bacterium
TTCGACGGCGCCGGCTATCGGCTGGGCAATGGCGGCGGCTACTACGATCGCACCTTGGCGGTCCTGGACCCCATGCCTCTGACGATCGGTATCGGCTACGAATGCGGACGCCTCGAGACGATCTACCCCCAAGCGCACGATATTCCTCTCGACGCCATCGTGACCGAGGCGGGCTGCACGCGAATCGCCTGAGAGCTGGGTCGCCCTCGCCGCGGCGGCCGGGGGCCTGCTACGGTCGCGCCCGTGCCTCGGAGCGGTCGGGGACGACGGCCTCGCCAACCTTCGGCATCGGCGCAGGGGTTCTGCCGAAGACGCGCTTCAGCAGAAGAATGCCCGCGAGCGTCGCGAGATAGAAGACAATCTTGAATTCCCATCGGCCGGTCGCTGTAGCCAATCAGGATATGGAGCAGCGTGCCGACCACACTGTTTTGGCTCAGCAGTTCAGAGCTGTCCCAGACCTGCGAGACGAGCGAGGGCAGGATCCCGGCCTGGTTCAGATATGCGGCGGCATTGGCCGCAAGCCCGGCTGCAAGCAATAGCACCATCCAGCTCACGACCGTCATGAATCGCCCGGCGGGAATCGTCAGCAGGCCGCGATAGATCAGCCAGCCCAGAACGCCGCCGCCGACCAGGCCCAGCAGACTGCCGCCCAGTAGGCCGGAACCGCCCGCGCCGCTGGCGGCCAGGCCATACATGAACAACACGGTTTCCGACCCTTCGCGCAACACGGCGAAGAAGGCGACGATGGCCAGGGCGTAGAGCGGCTTTGCCCCGACGCTCACGTCATGGCCGATGCGCCGCATCTGGGTGGCGAGGTGGCGGCCATGGGAGCTCATCCAGGCATTGTGCCAAGCCAGCATCGCCGCGGCCGTCAGCAGGATGCTCGCGTTCAGAAGTTCCTGGCCGCGGCCGTCCAGGCCGTTCGAGATGACGCCGGCGAAGCCGGCCACGAATACCGCACCGCAAATCCCGGCCGTGATTCCGCCGGCCAGCCAGCGGGTTCGACCGGCGACTCCGCGCGACGCCCCCATCACGATCGCGACGATCAGGGCGGCTTCCAGGGTCTCTCGAAAGACGATCAGCGCGGCGCCGAGCATGACGCTTTTACTCCGCCACCAGTTTGCCCTTGGCTGTATCTTCGTTGAACTCGCCCACGAAGTGGTACTCGCCGGCCCTCAACGATTCGATCCGAACGGTCGTCTTGCTTTTGCCGGGCACGACTTTTTCGATACGGAGATCGTGGCTCTCGAACTCCTCGGGCGTTGCATCCTGATTGTCGATCACCAATCTCAACCGCTGCCTCGCCGGCACCTTGATCTCGTTCGGTTTGAAGCATGGCAGCCGATCTTCGCGGCGAGATGACGGGCCGGCCCGCCGATCCACTGCCCGACATCGAGCAAGCGGCAGTCCCGCGTCAGGCCGAGGCCGGCCTCGGTCGCCTTGGCGCCCAGATAGTGATAGCTGTCGAAGGGCTCGAGGTCGGCGACCATCAAGGCCGCATCGTCGGCGATGCCCAGCGCGCGCAACTCATTGTGAATCCGCTCCACCTGATCTCAGAGCTTCATGGATTTCATCGATTGGGCCGTGTAGGGCTTCGGCAATTCCTTGTCGGATAGGCCAAGGTGAAACCTAACAACGGTTGGCCGTCTGCGCATTGGCGAATGTCGCGGAGTGAAGGCCGATCAAGGTCAGACTGCCATCGAAGCTGTGCTAAAATGGTTGCCTGGTCGATAGGGTATGAGGGGCGAGGCGATGGTCCGTGAAGCAAATGTCGGCGGAGCTCACTGGTGCGCCAACGTTTTAAGAAGGGGCATTTCCGCCCGGTTCGAAGTTCTGCTTTTCGCGGCACTCCTCGTGGCGGCGTGGCCCGGTCCCGGTTGGGCCAAGGACGCAGCCGAGGCGGTATGCGGCACCGAGGTCGTGACAACCTCCTCGGGACCGGTCTGCGGCGTGGCGGAGGATCGGCCCGAACGCTCCGGGGTGGAGGTGTTCCGCGGCATTCCCTACGCCGGCAGCGTTGCCAAGGAATTCCGCTGGACTGCGCCACGTCACGTCGAGCCGTGGTCGAAAACCAGGGTCGCCGATACTTTCGGGGCGGTCTGTCCGCAGTCGGGTCTGTTTTCGCCCGGCGAGGAAGACTGCCTCTTCCTCAATTTCTGGCGTCCGGCCGGCACGAAGGCAGATGCCGGACTGCCGGTGATGGTTTTCATCCATGGCGGCGGCTTCTATCAGGGGGCGTCGTCCGATCCGCTCTATAACGGCGGCCTTCTGGTGAAGGACGGGGTCATTCTCTTCACCATCAACTACCGCTTGGGCGCGCTCGGCTATCTCGCGGCTGGCGATGTCGCGGGCGGCAATTACGGCATCCTCGACCAGCAGCTCGCCATGAAGTGGATTCGCGACAACGCGCCGGCTTTCGGCGGCAATCCCGAGCGCATCACCCTGTTCGGCGAGAGCGCCGGGGCGATGTCGATCGGCCTGCATCTGACGACGGCGCCCGCCAGCCGCTCGCTGTTCTCGGCGGCCATCATGGAGAGCAATCTGCTGGGCGTGCCCTATCGCTCGCTCAAGGTCGGGCAGAACGAGGCCGCCCTGTTCATGGCGATGGCCGGCTGCGAGGACGTGGGCTGCCTGCGGCGCATGGATATCGACACCCTGCAGAAGCAGAGCGACGGATTCCTAAGCAGCGTCGGCACGATGCTGCCGAATCATCTGGCGGCGGTGAACGTCTGGGCCCCGGTGATCGACGGCGTTCACATCACGGGACTCGCTCTGCCCGTGCCCGCCGATGCGCCGCCCAAGCCCATCATCATCGGGTATAACTCCGAAGAGGGAATTCTGTTCCTGGAGCCTTTCGAGGGGCATTTCTCGCAGCAAATGTATTTCGATTGGCTGTTTACCCTGTTCGGCGGGGATTTCGACAAGGCGCTGAAGCTCTATCCCGGCAAGATCGACGGCAAAGAGGATGCGATGGCGGCGGGGGTGAAGGTTTTCACCGATTACGTCTTCGCCTGCGGTTCTCGGGAATTCGCAGCGGGCTTCGATGGGTGGTTTTACGAATTCAGCCAGAAGCCGGATTTCAATCTGATTCCGATTCCTGCCTGCGCCGGCCAGCCTTGCCACAGCTACGAACTTCCCTTCGTGTTCGGCAATGCCGATCTGGTCGAGATGGCCGATCACAAGATGGGTGCCTTCACCCTTGACGAAGTGGTTCTGTCGAAAGCGATGCGCACCTATTGGACGAATTTCGCCAAGACCCAGGACCCGAACCAGGGCGACGCCGTTAACGTGTCCTGGCCGGTCGCGGGAGAGAGTAACGAATACGTCCTGCGTCTCGATTCGCCGATTTCGATCGAGGCGCCGACGGCCGCGTCCTGCAAGATGTGGCGCGAAATCGGGTATCCGGTCGGCGGGTGAAGGCTGACCTGACCGGGGAATATCGAACGGGCGCATCGGTCGGGTCCGATGGTGCGCTGAGCGGGGCGGGGCCGCTGGCGGCCTTTCGGGCGCCGCCGCTCGTTTCGGGCGAAGTCCATATCTGGTTCGCGCGGGGCGGCGATCCCGCGCGGTTCGAGGCTTTGCTCGACGCGGAGGAGCGTGCGCGCGCGGACCGTTTCGTCTTCGCGGAGCATCGCATGCGCTTCGTCGTGGCGCATGGCCTTCTCCGATCGCTGCTGGCGGCCTATCGCAACGCGGCGCCCGGGGCGTTGCGCTTCGACGAAGGCCCCTATGGCAAGCCCTCGCTGGCCGGTGGCGCCGGTCCGCGTTTCAGCCTGTCCCATTCGGAGGACGGCATCGCTGTCGCCCTGGCGCGGGATGCCGATGTCGGCGTCGATATCGAACGGATGCGCGCCATGAAGGATCGCGACGATCTGGTTGGGAGGTTCTTTTCGGATGGCGAGAAGGACGCCTATTTCGCCCTGCCGCTGGCCCGGCGAGAGCAGGCTTTCTTTCGGCTTTGGACACGCAAGGAAGCCTTCGTGAAGGGTATCGGCCTGGGCTTCAGCCGGCCGCTTGGCTCCTTCACCGTGAACGCCGAGGTTCCGGCCCGGATCGATGCAGCGGAGGCGGCGCCCTGGTGCCTGCACCACCTGAGTCCGGGCGATGGCTTTGTCGGCGCGCTGGCCGTAGGCGCGGCTTCGTCGAGCCTTCGAGGCGGGCGGCTGGAATGCGCCTAAGGGCCGGCAAGCCGGCCAAGGGAGGCTTTCGACTGTTGCCTCGGCAACACGCGATGGCCTACAAAAGCACATTCGAGACGGGGTTTTCGACCGGAATAGTTGCGGAGTTTCGCGTGATACCGGTCAGGACGAGGCATTGGACGAAGAGGCTGTGTTCGGGAGCGATGGTCTATGGCCTGCCCTGATCGAGTCGGCGACAGGGTTGTTCACCAGGAGCGCATCAGTGTTAGGAAAATCCGGCTTCCGGTGCGTCATTCTCGGCGAAGAAGGAACTCTTGCCGCGCGCTGCGGCGAGGTGTTGCGGGAGGCCGGGCACGACATTCTGCTGATGGTCACCCCCTCGGCCGATATTGCGGCCTGGGCGCGGGCGTCTGATGTGCGGGTGGCCTTGCCCGGCGAGGATATGACCGCCCGGCTGGAAGCCTTGGAATTCGATCATCTTTTCAGCATCGCCAATTGGCGGCTGCTCGATGCGGCCATTCTGGCGTGCCCGCGCGGCATGGCGATCAACTATCACGACTCGCCGCTGCCCGCCTATGCCGGCGGCAATGCCACGGCCTGGGCGCTGCTGCATGGCGAAACCGAGCATGGCATCGCCTGGCATTGCATGACGGAACAGGTCGATACCGGCGATATCCTGGCCCAGCGCCGCTTTCCGATCGAGTCGGGCGAAACGACGGCGAGCCTGAACGCCAAATGCTACGAAGCCGCCGTCGCCGCTTTCCGAGATCTCGTGGATGGCTTGGAGACGGGCAGTCTGCGTCCGGTTTCTCAAGCCAAGGATGGCGCCTCCTATTTCGCTCGTTTCCAGAAACCGGACGGAGGCGGGGTGCTCGACTGGCGGCGCGAGGCGGTCGAATTGGAGCGGCTGGTGCGCGCCTGCGACACCGGGCCGCGCCGCAATCCCTTCGCCGCGGCGAAGCTTCTGGTCGGGAAAGGGGCCTGGCTGGTCCGCGCGGGGGAAGCGGTCGGCGACGAAGGGGAGCGCCAAGCGCCCGGCACGGTGACGGCGATCGGCGACGGCAGGGTGGAGATCGCGACGGCCCGGGGCCGGTTGAGGCTCACGCGTTGCGACGCCCTCGACGGCTCAGCCGAATCCCTGGGCGAAGCCATCCGCAAGCTCGGCCTCGGCGTCGGTAGCGTCTTGCCGATACTGGCTGACGAGGATCTTCGCCGTCTGGACGAAAGCCTGGCCCGGAGCGGGCGGCACGAAACCCGCTGGGCTAATCTTTTAGCCGGTTTCGAGGCTCTCGACCTCCTGCCGCCGCCGCGCGACACCGGCCGTCCCGAAGGGCGGGACGCCGGCACGCGTTACCGCATCGCCTCCTCGACTATGCCGACCGGTCTGAGCGGCGAACGGGCAGGCGCGGCGCTTGCGCTGTATTTCCTGCGCCTGGCCGACGGCGAGAGCATCGACCTGATGGGCGTGCCCGGTCCCGAACCCGATGCCCTGGCGCCGCTGATGGCAGAGGCTTTGCCGATTCGCTTGAGGGCGGGCCGCACCATGCCTGTCGCGACGGCGCTGGCGGCGCTCGAATCCGATCTTGCCACGGCCTGGGAGCGCGGTGCCTTTCCGCGCGATCTGTTATGGCGCTATCCGGATATCCTTGGCCTCGGCGCGGCCCTGCCGGCTTCGCTCTTTCTGCTCATGTGCGGTATGGCGGAAGCGCGTGCGAACACGGTCGTTTGCGGCTTGGCTGCGGGCGAAGTGCAGTTCGCCGTCGACAGCTGGCGGTTCGACTTCGAATCGGTCGAGGCCCTGGCGCGGCGCTTCGAATCCTTCGCCGCCCAACTGGATGCCCAGGCCGACACCCCGTTCGGCGCCCTGCCGATTCTGCCGGAGGCCGAGAGGGAGACGGTCCTCCACGCCTGGAACCGGACCGAAAACCCGACCGATCGCGAGACGCCCCTGATCCGCCGGATCGAGAACCATGCCCGGACGGCGCCGGATGCAGTGGCGCTGGACGATGGCGCCGAATCGCTGGGCTATGGCGGTCTCGATGCCTGGGCCGGGCGGATCGCGGCACGACTTGCCGGGGCCGGCGTCGGAGCTGGGGGAGTTGGG
>CAUZWC010000196.1:0-6240 GCA_963583595.1 Alphaproteobacteria bacterium
GCGTAGAACTCGACCATCACGAGGCAATGTCACCAGCAGCTGGGACGCAAAAGCGAGTTGGCCTTGGCAAAGTGAGTGCCAAATTCGCGGCTTATACGCTCGACGCGCTCATCACCCTAGGCTGGGCGGGGTTTCTCGTTTTCGTGATTTTCGGATTCGAAGCTCGGATGGTCACCGAAACATTTTGATCGCCGTCTGCGTTTATCGAGACCCGCCACCGGCGAATTTCGACGATCGAAAACCGATAATCCTGAAGCGCCATTGACACGCCGATTTACGGCATGTTCCAATTGTTTCCTACAAGCTGGGGCCGCAGAAGCTTCAGTTGGGGAGGCGAAAAGCCTAATGAGCATGGGTTAGGGGCCAGGTTTTGGGTCCACGCGATTACGGCAACCGATACGAACCGTCGCCGTCGCGATAGTATTTTTTCGGCTGCATCACTCTGGGAGAAAATCGAATGCGGAAGACAAAGTTCACGGACGTGACCCACACCATCAAGAGTGCAGGTCCGACACGCCGGAAGTTCTTGATCGGCGCTGGCGCAGTGGCCACGGCCGCCGCCACGCCCTTGATCCTGACCCCGGGCAAGGCACGGGCGGCGGGCGATCAGATCGTCGTCGCAACCTGGGGCGGCCGTTTCGCCGAGGCCCTGACCGAGGTCTATTACAAACCCTTCGAGGAAGCCACCGGTATCAAGGTCGTGGTGACCGGCGCGCCCGACTTCGCCAAGCTGACCGCCGCCGTCAAAACCGGCAGCGTCGATATCGACATCGCCGATCTGGCCAGCGGTTGGGTCGTGAAGGGCGAGGAGACCGACGTCTGGGCGCCGATCGACAATAACATCGTCAACACCGAAGGGGTGATCCCGGCCGCCGTCCGCGACAAGGTGCTGGCCTATTATACTTATGCCGGTGGCATGGGCTGGTCGCAGGAGCGCAACGGCGAGGAGGGCAAGCATCCGACCACCTGGCCGGAGTTCTGGGACACCGAGAAGATCCCGGGCCGCCGCGGCGTCCGTACCCGCATCTCGGAAACGCTTGAAATCGCCCTGATGGCCGATGGCGTGGACCCGAAAGAGGTCTATCCCTGCGATGTCGAACGCGGCTTCAAGGCCCTCGACCGGCTGAAGGACAATCTGCAGTTCATCGCGCAGACCCCGAAGACGATCGAGCGCATCGCCCAGGACGAATGCGACTTCACGTACACCTATAACGGTCGTGCCTACGGTGCGAACCAGGCGGGTATCCCGATCGGCTTCTCCTTCAAGCAGAACTTCTTTGGACTCGGCTGGGTCGCGGCCGTCAACAAGAGCCCCAACCCCGAAGGTGCGCAGAAACTGCTGGCCTATCTGTTCGATGCGAAGAGGCAGGCCGAGTTCGGCAACACCATCACCTATCCAGGCACCCTGCCGGCTTCGATGGCAATGGTATCCGAGGAAGCCAAGCCCTGGCTGCCCGATCCGACGGCGCATGATGCCTGCATCGAGAATCTCGACTGGTGGGCACCGAGATTCGAGGAACTGACCAAGCGCTACAAGGAATGGCAGCTGACCTAGACGGCTTCTTTCCGTCATAAAATCCAGTCCTTTCCGAGTCAACCGGGCCGGCGGTTCGCCGCCGGCCCGGATCTCTTGGGGCGAGTGCCAAGCATAAATCGAAGTTAGAGGTGAACATGCTCGAAGCGCGCCAGATGCGGATCACGATCCTGTTCGGACTTCCCGCACTCGTCTTCATGGCAATCATATTCCTCTATCCAATCCTAGGCGTGTTCAACCAGAGCATTCACACGATCGATGGGCTGTTCACCTGGGAGGGCTATGTCGAGCTATGGGGCAGCAGACTGTTCAGCAAGGTGCTGTTGAACACCTTCGAGATCAGCTTCGAGGCGACGGTGCTGACTCTGCTTCTGGCCTATCCCATCGCCTATTACCTGGCCAAGCAGGAACCCCGCGCGCGCGCCTTCCTGATGGTGCTCATCCTGCTGCCGTTCTGGACCAGCATCCTGGTCAAGAGCTTCGCCTTCACCGTGGTGCTGGGCGAGCACGGCACGATCAATTCCCTCATCACGCTTCTGCCCGGCATCGACAGAGGTCCAAAGATGCTCTTCAACCGGATGGGGGTGATGATCGGCCTCACCCATTTCTTCATCCCGTTCATGGTATTCCCGATCCTGACCAGTCTCCTCGCGCAGAACCCAGATCTCGCCAAGGCGGCCCAGCTCATGGGCTCCGGGCCGGTCCGCATCTTCACACGCATCACCCTGCCCCTCAGCATGCCTGGGGTGATGGCGGGCTCGTTGCTGGTCTTCATCATCTCGCTCGGCTTCTTCATCACGCCGGCCCTTCTGGGCGGCCGCAAGGATCTGATGATGGCCAACCTGGTCGACTTCTACACACGCGAGACCCTCAACTGGACGCTCGCCTCGTCGATCTCGGTGATCCTTTTGGTCCTGTCCCTGTTCCTTATTTTCCTCTTGTCGCGCGTCCCGGGCGGCAAGAGTGTGCTCGGGGAGGGGAACTGACATGGCCGCCGTCGAAAAGCCCGTCGGGTCGGCCGGTTCGCCCGCCGCCATCTTCCTCAAGGTCACGGCCTGGTTCGGATTCCTGTTCCTTCTGATGCCGAGTTTCATCGTTGTGCCGATGTCCTTCGGCAATCAGTACGAGATGGTCTTTCCGCCGGATTCCTTCTCGACCTATCTCTACGAGCAGTTCTTTTTCCAATCGAATTGGATGGACGCCACCTTCCTCAGCTTCCGGGTGGCGATCAGCTCGACCATTCTGGCGCTGGTGCTCGGCGTGCCCGCAGCCTATTCGATCGTGCGCGGCACCTATCCAGGCAAACGCTATGTCGCGATGTTCCTGATGAGTCCGATTCTAGTGCCGATCATCGTCATCGCGCTCGGCCTCTATCTGTACTTCGCGAGCCTCGGCATCGTGGGGACGGAAATCGGCCTGATCTTCGCCCATACGATGTTCACGACCCCCTTCGTCATCGTGACCTCCATGGCCGGCCTGCGCCATGTCGACCAGAGCCTGGAGACGGCTGCGACGATCATGGGCGCCGGAGTCATGCAGACCTTTTTCAAGGTCACCTTGCCGCTCCTAAAACCGGCGATGTTCGCGGGCGCCCTGTTTGCTTTCCTCATGTCCTTCGACGAGGTCGTGATCGCGTATTTCATCGCGGATACCGGCCGAATGACGCTACCGGTCAAGATGTTCAACAGCATCCAGTGGGAGATTTCCCCGGTCCTTGCCGCCGTTTCGGCCCTGCTGACCGTGCTCTCGCTGTTCGTTTGCGTTCTTGCCGCATCGTTCCAAAAGAAATCCTAGGAGACACGCAATGGCGATGGTCCGGCTCGACAAGCTAAGCAAAAACTACGGCGATGTGGTCGCCCTGGCGGAGGTCGATCTGGAGGTCGAGGAAGGGGAATTCATGACCCTTCTCGGGCCCAGCGGGTCGGGCAAGACCACCATGCTCAACCTGATCGCGGGAATGATCGCGCCAACTTCGGGGCAAATCTTCATCGATGGCAGAGACGTCTCGACCGTGCCGCCGAACAAGCGCGGCCTGGGCATGGTTTTTCAGAACTACGCCCTGATGCCGCATATGACCATCTTCGAGAACATCGCCTTCCCCCTGCGCGTGAGGAAGACCGCGAACGACGTGGTCAAGCGCGAGGTCGGCCGGGTCCTGGACCTCATCCAGCTACCCCATGTCGCCGATCGCAAGCCGCGCGAGCTTTCTGGCGGGCAGCAGCAGCGCATCGCCCTCGCCCGGGCCATTGTCTACAACCCCTCAATCATCCTGATGGACGAGCCACTCGGCGCCCTCGACAAAAAACTGCGCGAGACCATGCAGCTTGAACTCAAGCGCATCCATACCGAGCTCGGCATCACGATGCTCTATGTGACGCACGATCAGGAAGAAGCCCTGACGATGTCCGACCGAATCATTCTTCTGAGCGACGGCCAGATCGAACAGATGGGCGAACCCGACCACTTGTATTTCAATCCCAACGGATTGTTCAGCGCCGATTTCCTGGGCGATTCCAACATGCTCGACGCGACCGTCGAGTCGGGTGGCGAAACCACGTCCGTCAAAACGGCCGAAGGCCTCGCCCTTATCGCCAAGGCTTCGGCCATCAGCGAGCCCGGCCGGTCGGTCAAGGTCATGGTACGGCCTGAAAATGTCAGCATCCGCCGTAGCGAAGAAAGTTTCGACAATGCCATGCAGGGCAAGGTCATCGATTCGATCATCCTGGGCGGCGTCGTGAAGCACTATATCGATATAGGCCGAGGGACAGCGGAAGAACAGGCGATGGTGGTGGAAGAACTCAATCGTCCGGGCCGCACCTCGATCCGACCCGGGGTAGAGGTCACCCTGGGCTGGAATGCCAGCGACATGCATGTGTTACCGCTGGAAGGCCGGCTGCCCGACGCCTAGGCTGACTCGCAACGCCATTCAGAGAACGCCACAATGACGCGACGCTTCATCGGGTTCGACGACACATACCGTGTGCCCGTGCCGGTGAATGTCAGTCGTGGCGTGCTGTGCGGGCCCTACTTCCATCTCTGCGGCCAGCTCCACATGGACGGCACAGGAAAGGCGCAGGACCCGGGCGACCTGACGGCCCAGACCGAAGGTGCCATGCGCCGCATCTACGACGTCTGTGGTCATGCCGCCGTGCCCGGCGCGGCCATGGCCCAGCTTCACGCCTTCTATCGCAACGACGGCTCGGTCGATGAGGCGCCTTATGCCGCGGCCCTGGCGGGCCTGGTGCGAGATGGGGCTGAGCCTGCGATCGTGCTGACCCCGATCGACAGCTTTCCGGTAGTCGGCTGCGAAGTGGAAATCGACGCCATCTTCGCGACCGACCCCGACCGCGCCACCGGCGCCGCCACCGGCAAAGCAAAGGCGCGCCGTCATGGCGATATCGTCTTTGCCGAAGCCTCCTTTTCCGGGCCCCGGATATCCCCCGCCGATCAGGCGAGTGCGGTGCTCGACGATCTGCTCGCCGCTCTCGATGCGGCGGAGGCCGAGCCCGACGATGTCTGCCGGCTGGCCGTCTATCTGCGCGCCGATCTGGCACCCGGCGACCACGACGCCCTGCTCGAGCGTCTGGCCCAGGGCTTCGCCGCGCCGGGCCCTGTTTTCGAAACTATGCCCTTGAGCCGCTTCGGCCGGGCCGGCGAAGCCCTGCGCCTCGAAGCGGTCGCCCTGCGCGGCACCGGGTCAGGCCGCCGCAAAAGCCGCCGCCTGGCGCAAGAAAGGCATTGGCGCTGGCCCTCGGGCGGGCCCTGGTCCCAGGCGATCCGCTCCGGCGAGATGGTCTTCGTCGGCGCCCAGCTTCCCGTCGATCTCAACGGCGCGCTGGTCGGCGAAGACGATCTCGGCGCCCAAACCCATGCGGCGATGCGCCATATGCAGGTGGCGCTAACGGCGATGGACAGCTGCTTTCCCGAGGTCGTCAAGGTCAACGCCCTGTTCACCGGGGACTGGAACCAGGCAGCCTGGGGCCTCAATGTCGGCATCCGCTCCGACTATTACGGCAAGCCAGGACCGGCCTCGACCGGTATCGTTGCGCCGCGTCTCGAAATCGAAGGCGCGATGATTCAGGCCGGTTGTATCGCGATCGCCAATTGAATCCGACGGACCGCCCCTAGCCGCCATGCTTTCGGGCCCCGCCTGGCTGGTTTCCGCGATGGCGACCATCACCGTGATGAGCGCGCTGGTTCGTGTCGCGGCCGAGGGCCTGCACCCTTTCGTCGTGGTCTTTTTCGCGACGGCCCTGACCGCCGGCGCCATGATGGCGGTGCTGCGCCGCCAGGGCCTGCCGGTCCTGCCCAGGCGCCGGCTCGGCCGCTATCTGCTTCGCGCCACCTTCGACGGTATCGCCTTCATCACCTGGTACTACGCGGTTTCGAGCATCCCCCTCGCCGAAGCGACGACGCTGTTCTTCACCCTGCCGCTTTTCGTCGTCGTGTTCGCAGCGACGATCCTGGGAGAGACCATCGGCTGGCGGCGCTGGGCAGCAGTCGCGCTCGGCTTCGCCGGCGCCATGATCGTCCTGCGCCCGGATATGGTCGCAATGGAGGTCGGCGCCCTGGCCGCCTTACTCGCCGCCCTCACCTCGGCGGCCTCGAACGTGATGGTCCGATCGCTCGCGCGCGACGATCCACCGGTCGCCGTGATGGGCCGGAACATGGTGCTGTTGATTCCGATCCCGCTGGCCGCCGCGATG
>CAUZWC010000197.1:0-6230 GCA_963583595.1 Alphaproteobacteria bacterium
TCGGCCGCTGGCGCCATCGGCCGGCAGGAAACCGTCGCCGCCTGCGCGGATAGGCAGCTTTCCGGGCGAGACGAAGCCGATATGGCCGGCCGTATCGGCATAGAAGATATTCTGCTGGGCGGCCGTGAATTCGGTCAGGGCGGCCTCGAATTCGACCCAGTTCCCAGCTCGGTTCAAGTCCCATAGGGCCTCGGGCGAGCGGTCCATTGGGTTGAGATAGGGGGCGGAGAGGGCGAGCACGGGCTCGTCCGACCGGTCGTCTTCGTTCAGGTTCAGGGCATCGCTGACGACCGGGCCATGGCGGGTCCGGCGCACCGTCAGGAGGACGGGTTCCTGCCCCGAAACGCCGATCGCCTCCTCCCGGCTTTCGAAGGCTTCGCTGCCGCCGGGGGTCAGATAGCGGGCCGGATCGGCGGGATCGGGGGTTTCGATGAAGAGGTCCTCGACATCGGCTTCGCTGGTGGTGAAGCCCCAGGCAATGTCACGGTTATGGCCCAGAATGACAAAGGGCACGCCCGGCGCGGTCGCACCGGTAACGTCGAGATCCGGCGCCTCCATCCGCGCCATGTACCAGGTGCCGGGCAGGGCGACGCCGAGATGGGGATCGTTGGCCAGCAGGGGCTTGCCGCTCGCCGTTCGGTCGCCGGCGATGGCCCAGACATTGGACGCGCCGCCCACCGCGATCTCGTCGAGCGGCCAGCCGGCGGGCAGGGCGAGATTCGTCGGAGCTTTTGGCATTCCCGCATTTGCGATCGTCGTGGGCGCGGCGGGATCCCAGGCCGGGAAGAGCAGGTCCAGCGCCTCGGGGCCGAGCGCGGCGGCGATCCGCATGCGCAGCAATTCGGCGCGCCAGTCGTGCGATAGGCGCATGGCCATCAGCTTGCCCCAGACCAGGGAATCGGCTGGGACCCAGGCTTCGGGCGAATAGTCGAGCACCAGGAATTCCGGTGGCAGGGTCGCGCCATAGGCCGCGAGTCCGGCATTCACGCCGTCGGCATAGGCGATCAGCGCGGCCTGCACCTCGGGTCGCAATTCATGGAAGCTGAGTTCGGCGAGATGGTAGAGGCCGAGGGTGCGGAACAGGGCGTCGATCTCGACCGTGGCCTCGCCGATCACCTTCGAGAGCCGGCCGGCGCCCAGCCGGCGCATGACGTCCATCTGCCATAGCCGGTCCTGGGCATGGACGAGGCCCAGCGCGAAATAGGCGTCGTTGTCGCTCTGCGCCCGGATATGGGGGATGCCGTTGCGGTCGCGGATGATTTCGACCTCGGCACCGAGGCCGCGCACCGTGATATTGCCATCGGTCTGGGGCAGGCTGGCGCGCAGCCAGAGCCATAGCCCCACCCCGGCGATCGCGGTAACGCCGAAGACCGTGACTAGGGCGTAGAGCGCCCAGCGATAGCCTCTGCGGCGAGTGGTATCGGTTCGTTTCGGCACTCGATCCCTTATCTCACCCCCGTCCCGATCCTCCCCCATCGAGGGAGAGGGAGTAATTTGGTGCAAGCCGCAGCAGATTCCCTTCCCCCTTGTGGGGGGAGGGTAGGATGGGGGTAAAACAGTAATTTGCCAGTTCCGTTATGAATCGTACATCCCGGCGAAGCGTTCGCGCAGGGCGTTCTTCTGGACCTTGCCCATTGCGTTGCGCGGCAGTTCGTCGACGAAGAAGACCCGCTTGGGCACCTTGAAGGCCGCCAGTTGGTCCTTGATCGCGGCGATGATCGCGGCTTCGTCCAGGGTTGCGCCCGCCTCGGCCTTGACCACGGCGGTCACGCCCTCGCCGAAATCCTTGTGGGGCAGGCCGATGATCGCGGATTCGAGCACGCCGGGCAGGGCGTCGATCGCCAGTTCGACTTCCTTGGGATAGACGTTGAAGCCGCCCGAGATCACCAGATCCTTGGAGCGCCCGACGATCGCGACATAGCCCGCCTCGTCGATCACCGCCATATCGCCGGTGATGAAGAAACCGTCGGGCCGGAATTCCTCGGCCGTCTTTTCCGGCATCCGCCAGTAGCCCTTGAAGAGGTTCGGTCCCTTGATCTCCAGGATGCCGACCTCGCCCGTGCCCAGTACCTTGCCCTCCGCGTCCGCGACCCGCGCCTCGACCCCGGGCAGGGGCGGGCCGACCTTGCCCGGGACCCTCTCGCCGCCCAGCGGGTTGGAGGTGATCATGCCGGCCTCGGTCATGCCGTAGCGTTCGAGCACGGTATGCCCGGTGCGGACTTTGAATTCCTCGAAGGTCTGGGGCAGCAGAGGGGCGGAGCCCGCGACGAAGAGGCGCATCGAGCGGCAGGTCACGGCGCCAAATTCCGCTTGTTCGAGCAGCCGAACATAGAGGGTCGGCACCCCCATGAAGACGGTCGCGCGGGGCAACAGTTCCATCACCTGGCGCGGGTCGAACTTGGCCAGGAAGATCATGGCGCTGCCGTTCAGCAGCATGGTGTTGGTTGCCACGAACAAGCCGTGGGTGTGATAGATCGGCAAGGCATGGAGCAGCACGTCCGAGGGCTCGAAACCCCAGGATTTGTGTAGCACCAGAGCGTTCGATGCCAGGTTGCCATGGCTCAGCATCGCGCCCTTGGAGAGACCGGTAGTGCCGGAAGTGTAAAGGATGGCGGCGATGTCGTCGGTCGCCGCCTGCGCGGTTTCGCAATCCGCGCTTTCGCCCGCCGCGCCTTCGGTCAGGCTGCCCTTGCCGTCGGCGCCCAGGGTCTCGACATGGCCGACCCCGCCTTTCCGCGCGAGGCCTTGCGCCTCGGCCGCATGGGCCGGATCGCAGACGAAGACCCGCGGTACGGCATCGCCCAGGAAATAGCCGATTTCCCCCACCTTATAGGCGGTGTTGAGAGGCAGGTAGATCGCGCCGATACGCAGGCAGGCGAGGTAGAGGAACAGAGCCTCGGGCGATTTCTCGACCTGCACCGCGACCCGGTCGCGGGGCGAAACGCCGAGCGAACGCAGGCGGTTTGCGATGCGGCCGCCCTCGGTTTCCAGATCGCCGTAGCTCCAGGTTCTGACACCGGGAATTTCGATGAAAGGCCGGGCGCGATCCGCCGGAAAGCGGCTCTCGAAGAGGGCATAGAGATTTTCGTTCGTTGCGGTCATGAAACGCGGTTCCGGGGCCTAGAGCTTGATTTCGTAAGTCGTCCAATGGGTCTTCTGCGCGATCCGGTCGTAGAGACCGCGGCCGCGATAGTTGTTCTCGGCGGTGATCCAGCGAATATTCGCCCAGTCGTGATTGCGGGCATGGGCCACCATCGCTTCGATCAAGGCATCGGCGATCCCGGTGCCGCGATGGCCTGGCTCGACGTAGAGATCGTCGAGAAAGCCGCCGGTCCGGCCAGCCAGGGGGCGTGGCATCTCACGGAAATGGGCGAGACCGATAGGCTTGCCGTCCTCGTCCCGGGCCAGCAGGCCGGTCAGGACATGGGCGGGATCGTGCAGCCAGCCCCAGACCGTACCGGCGATGCGATCGTCCATGGGAACCTTGTAGAATTCGGCGTAACCGTTGTAGAGGTGCCGCCACCCGGTTTTCTCGCTGGGGGTGGGCGGGGCAATTGACGGCTTCGACACGTCTTGGTTCCCCCTCGATAAATTCATTGATTGGCGCGAAAGGTAGCTATCCATACCTATGGAGTCACGGCGCTTCGAAGTCGAGCCGGGTCGCCGCCTAGCTTATGCCCATTGGGGCGGTCCGGCCAACCCGCGCAGCCTGTTCTGCGTTTATGGCCTGACCCGCAACGGGCACGATTTCGACCATCTCGCCACGGCTCTGGAAGCGGATTACCGGGTCATCTGCCCGGATGTCGCGGGGCGCGGCGACAGCGACTGGCTGGCCGATCAGTATGCCTATGGCTTCGATGTCTATTGCAGCGACATGCTGGCCCTGGTCGGCCATCTGGGCCTCGAATTGGTCGATTGGCTGGGCACCTCCATGGGCGGCATGATCGTCGCCGCCCGGTCGAAAGGCGTGATCGGCCGCCTTATCCTCAACGATGTCGGCCTCTTCATCCCCAAGGCGGCACTCACCCGCATCGATGGCTATGTCGGCGGCGTGCCGACCCATGGCAACCAGCGGTCCGAATGGGATGCCGGCTGCCACTTCGATTTCGAGAATCCCGAACACCGCTGAGCGGCCGACCCCGGGTCGTGCCGCGCCCCTTTTTCGGAGCATGGCGTGCGTCTATAACCGTGCGGCGAGTGGGCCCGTCCAGGCTGGCGGCGATCACGGATACAGAGGCATCAGTCATGGCGGAGAACTACGACGTCGTCATCGTGGGCGGCGGAATCATGGGAAGCTGCACGGCCTATAACCTGGCCGGCGATCCTGATTTCGACGGCACGATCCTGGTGATCGAGCGCGACCCGACCTACGAATTCGCCTCGACCACCCATGCGACCGGCGGCGTCCGCCAACAATTCTCCACGCCCGAGAATATCTGGATCGGCCTCTATGGGGCCGAGGTGATCCGCAACGCGGGCGAGTTGCTGGAAGTGGACGGCGACCGGCCGGATGTGGGCTTCCGCGAAAACGGCTATCTGCTGCTGGCGCCCGAGCAGGGCCTGGCCGATATGAAATCCAACCACGCCATCCAGACCGAGCATGGCGCGACGGTCAGCCATCTCGATGCGGCGGCGCTCAAGGCGCGTTTTCCGTTCATCTCCACCGATGGGATCGTCGGCGGTTTCATCGGCGAGAAGAACGAGGGCTGGTACGACCCCTACGGCCTGTTGCAGGCCTTCAAGCGCAAGGCGCGCTCCCAGGGTGCTGTTTTCGGTGACGAGGAGGCGGTCGATCTGGTGCGCGAGGGCAAACGCATCACCGGCGTCGTGCTCGCCTCGGGCGAAACGGTGGGCGCGGGCTGTGTCGTCAATTGTGGCGGCGCGCGCGACGCCGCCAAGATTGCCGAGATGGCCGGGGTCAGCCTGCCGGTCGAGCCACGCAAGCGCACGGCCTTTGTGATACGCACCAAGGTCGACGTGTCCTCCTGGCCCTTGACCATCCATCCCAATGGCGTTTGGGGCCGGCCCGAGGGCGCCGGCGGCTTTGGCTATCTCACCGGCTGCAGGCCGGAAATGGCGGATGACGGGCCGAGCTGGGAGTTCGAGCCCCATCACGATTTCTTCGAGGAAACGGTCTGGCCGACCCTCTACCACCGCTTCCCGGAATTCGAGGAATTGCGGCTGGAAAGCAGCTATGCCTGCCACTACGACTACAACACCTTCGACCAGAACGCGATATTGGGTCTCTACCCGGGGGTCGAAAATTTCTTCATCTCGACCGGCTATTCCGGGCATGGGGTCATGCAGGGCCCGGCCTGCGGCCGGGCGATGACGGAACTGATCGTCCACGGCGAATACCGGACCCTCGATCTCAGCCGCTTCGGCGTCGAGCGCATCCTGGAGAAGCGGCCGATCTTCGAATTCGGAGTCTACTAGTAAGGAGTAGAGGCGATGGCCCTGGAACTCAACGACGCGCCGAAGACGCGGCTCAACGAGGGCGCGCTCGCGGCCTGGTCCGAGATTCCCGTGGCCATCATCGGCGACGAGCTGAACCGCGCGCAGATCATGCAGGCCGCGATCAAGCCGGTGGCGCCCGGCAAAGGCTTCGCGGGCCATGCCCTAACCGCGCGCTGCATGGTCGGCGATAATGCCGCTCTGCATTATGCCCTGGCCGAGGCCTGGCCGGGCGCGGTCATCGTGGCCGATGCCAGCGGCTTCGAGAACACGGCGGTCTGGGGCGGCATCATGCATGCCGGGGCCCAGGTGCGCGGGGTCGCGGCGGTGGTGATCGACGGCGCGGTGCGCGATCTGGCCGAGCTGCGCGCCTCCGGCCTGCCTGCTTATGTCCGCGCGGCGGTGCCGGCCGGGCCGCACAAGGGATTCGGCGGTGCGGTCAACATCACGATCCAATGCGGCGGCGTGCCGGTCTCGCCCGGCGATCTCGTCATCGGCGACGATGACGGGGTGATCGTCATCCGCCCCGATCAGATCGACGGCTTGATGGAGCGCTGCCGCGCCCGGCTGGCCAAGGAGGCCGCGATCATCGAGGGCCTGAAGGCCGGCAAGACCACCGTCGAACTGACGGGCCTGCCGCCGGCGGACATGATCGGGAAATAGGCGAAGTGCCCAGCGGGCGCTTTTCTTCACCCTCACCCCAACCCTCCCCCATCGAGGGGGAGCGAGCGCTCTTTCTGGTATTATTCGTTTCCCCTCCCCCCTTGTGGGGGAGG
>CAUZWC010000198.1:0-6220 GCA_963583595.1 Alphaproteobacteria bacterium
TGCTGGAAGCCGGCGCCGATTCGCCCGCCATCGCGGTGGCCGAACGCCTGGGCGTTCCGATCCTGCGCCTCGAAGCGCGGCGCGATGAAGGCGCTGGCCTGTTCGATCTTCTGGGCGATGCCGGCGGTGCGCCGGCAGCGGGCGGCATGGCGGAGCCGGATGATATAGCGCTTGTGCTGCACACCTCGGGCACGACCTCGCGGCCCAAGATCGTGCCCCTGGCCCAAACCAATATCTGCGCCACGGCGCGGCATATCGGCGAAACCCTGGCCCTGAAACCGGCCGACCGCTGCCTCAACATCATGCCCCTGTTCCATATCCACGGCTTGATGTCGGCTGTGCTCTCCAGCCTGGCGGCCGGCGCCAGCGTCTTCTGCTCACCGGGCTTCAACGCCCTCAAATTCTTCTCCTGGTTGGAGGAAGCCGGGCCGAGCTGGTACACGGCCGTGCCGACCATGCATCAGGCCATCCTGAGCCGCGCCGCGCGCAACCAGGAGACCG
This sequence comes from Alphaproteobacteria bacterium, assembly GCA_963583595.1. Taxonomy (GTDB): domain Bacteria; phylum Pseudomonadota; class Alphaproteobacteria; order CADEGL01; family CADEGL01; genus JABIRQ01. The sequence goes on from CAUZWC010000198.1 coordinate 502, forward strand.
TCGACAAGGCCAAGCTGCGCTTCATCCGCTCCTCTTCCTCCTCCCTCGCGCCCCAGGTCATGGCCGAGTTGGAACAGGTCTTCGGCGCCCCGGTCATCGAATCCTACGGCATGACCGAAGCGGCCCATCAGATGACCTCGAACCCCCTGCCGCCGCGCGAACGCAAGCCGGGCTCGGTCGGCGTCGCCGCCGGGCCGGAGGTCGCGGTCATGGGCCCGGACGGCACCTTCCTGCCCGCCGGGACCGAGGGCGAAGTCGTGATTCGCGGCCCCAACGTCACCCGGGGCTACGAGAACAATCCCGAGGCCAATGCCGGTGCCTTCACCGAGGGCTGGTTCCACACCGGCGATAACGGCGTGATGGACGAAGGCGGCTATCTGAGCATCACCGGGCGGATCAAGGAAATCATCAACCGGGGCGGCGAGAAGATTTCGCCACGCGAGGTCGACGAGATTCTGATGGACCATCCGGCGGTCGCCCAGGCCGTCACCTTCGCCATGCCCCATGACAAGCTGGGCGAGGAAGTCGCCTGCGCCATCGTGTTGCGCGAAGGCGCCGCGGCCGAGGAACGCGAGATCCGGGATTTCGCCGCCACCCGCCTCGCCGATTTCAAAGTGCCGCGCAAGGTTTTCTTCCTCGAGGAGATCCCCAAGGGCGCGACCGGCAAGCTGCAGCGCATCGGCCTGGCCAAGCAATTGGGCCTGGCCCCGTGAAGATCTGCGTCTTCGGCGCGGGCGCGATCGGCGGCTATCTGGGCGTCCAGCTTGCCCTGGCTGGGCAGAAAGTCAGCCTGATCGCGCGCGGCCCGCATCTGGCCGCGATGAAGAAAAACGGCCTGACCCTGCGCATCGACGGCGATGAGCGAGTGGCGCACCCGCTCTGCACCGACGATCCGGCCGAGGCCGGGGTGCAGGATGTCGTTATCATCGGCCTCAAGGCCCATTCCGTGCCCGGGGTGGTCGAGGCCATGCAGCCCCTGCTCGGCCCCGACACCGCCATCGTTTCGGCCGTCAACGGCGTGCCCTGGTGGTATTTCCACGAGCTGGGCGGCCCGCATGACGGCGCGCGGCTCGAAGCAGTCGATCCCGGCGACGTGCAATGGAACGGGCTGGGGCCGGAACGCATGATCGGCTGTGTCGTCTATCCCGCCTGCGAGGTGGTCGAGCCGGGCGTGATCGAGCATATCGATGGCGACCGTTTCACCCTGGGCGAGCCTTCGGGCAAAAAGACCGAACGGATCGCGCGCATTTCCGGCGCCATGATCGAGGCCGGCCTGAAGGCCCCGGTGCGGCCCAATATCCGCAACGAAATATGGGTCAAGCTTTGGGGCAATCTGGCCTTCAATCCGTTGAGCGCCCTGACCCATGGGACCCTGGACGTGATCGCCGGCGCTCCCGGCACCCGCGCCGTCGCCAAGGCCATGATGCTGGAAGCGAAGGCGGTGGGCGAGGCGCTGGGCGTGCGCTTCCGCATCGATGTGGAGAAGCGGATCGACGGGGCGGGCGCGGTCGGCGCGCACAAGACCAGCATGTTGCAGGACCTCGAACGCGGCCGGCCGATGGAAATCGACGCCATCGTGACGGCGGTCCAGGAGATGGGCCATCTCGTCGGGGTGAAAACGCCGACAATCGACATCATCCTCGCCCTGGTGCGACAACGGGCGCGCATCGCCGGCTGCTACGCTGCCTGACCCGGAAACGCCCAGCAACGCCGACTAAAGAAGGTAACACCCACTAAAGAAGGAGGACGGCCACGGAATTCGACGCCGTCCTCCTCTCTCACATTCAGTTCGGCTTTACCCTCGCCTTCCATATCCTGTTCCCGACCCTGACCATCGGGCTCGGTCTTCTTCTGGTCTTCGTCGAGGCCCAGTGGCTGCGCACGCGGGGCGAGGCCTGGCTGATTCTCAAGACCGAGGAACTGCTGCAGGCCTGGTGCGACCGCGCGGCGAAGAGGCTTCTGATCGGCGTGCTGATCTTCATCGCGACCGTCAGCCCGTGAACGCCCTTCGCCGAACCGGAGATCGCCGCGCGCTGGTTATCCTGGCCCCAGATCGCCTATCTTTCGCCCTTACCGATCCTGACCGGGGTGCTGGCCCTGGCCCTCTAGCGGGTGCTGGCGGGGGGCCGGGCCACGAAAGGGCGCCCTTCCTCTATGCCATCTCCCTGATCCTCCTGGCCTATATCGGGTTGGGAGTCAGCCTCTGGCCCTATGCCGTGCCGCGCGAGATGACCATCTGGCAAGCCACGGCCGACCCCATGACCCAGGGGTTCCTGCTGATCGGGGTCACCGTGATGATTCCGCTCATCCTGGCCTATACGGCATACACCTAACGGGTTTTCCGGGGTAAGGTGCGCGAAGAAGACACTTACCATTGACGGATTTCTCCTGACGGCCGAATCATGATCGACAGCCCCTATGGAACGGTCGGCCTGCCTCGCGCGCGCCGCCAGAATCGACGCCGGAACCGCCCCCAGCGGGTGCCCGGCACAGTCAAATCGCCCTGCATCGGCGTCTGCACCCTGGACGAGGCCACCGGCTTCTGCCGCGGCTGTCACCGCAGTCTGGTGGAAATTCGCGACTGGATGATCCTGGACGACGACGACCGCCGCACGATCATGGCGAAGGTCGTCATACGCAAGGGCGTGGTGCCGGAATAAGACCGCGGCTCCCAAATTCTTCTTGGACGACGGATAAGTTTTCCACTGGTGTGACGTCCAGCCGGAGGCACTAGGCTTCCGGTAGAAATCGAGTAACAAGGGAGAGGAATATGAGCGATCAGCGGGTCGCCATCGTCACCGCCGCCGGCAAGGGGATCGGCGCGGCCTGCGCCAAGGGCTTGGCCGAATCCGGGCATAAAGTCGTTCTGATGTCCCGGTCGGAGGGCGCGATCGATCTGGCCGAGAAACTGGGCGGGATCGGCATGAAGGGCTCCGTCCTCGAAACCAAGGATCTGGAAGCCCTGGTCAAACTGGCTATGGACACCTATGGCCGTATCGACAGCGTGGTCGTGAACACCGGCCATGGCGAAGGCACTACGGAATACACCCACGGATCGGGCTATCACGCCGACGATACGGTCGACCGCAAGCTGCTAGATATCGACGACGAGGCTTGGCATGGCGGCCTCGACCTCTATGTCATGGCCACGATTCGCATGGCCCGGCTGGTAACGCCTATCATGCGCAAACAAGGCGGCGGCGTGTTCCTCAACATCTCGTCCTTCGGCGCGACCGAGGCGCGGCCCGCCTCCCCGATGAGCGTCCTGCGTGGCGGGCTGCACGGTTTCACCAAGCTCTATGCCGACCAATACGCGCGGGACAATATCCGCATGAACAACTTGCTGCCCGGCTTCATGATGAATGTCGAGTTGAAGGAAAAGGCCGCCAACGGCATTCCCCTGGGCCGCAGCGCTACGGAGCGCGAATTGTGCGGCACGGTTGCTTATCTCTGCTCACCCGAGGCCGGTTACGTCACCGGTCAGAACATCCTGATGGATGGCGGCGGCAACCGCGCCATTCCGCACTGACCGGCCATTAGCCTGTTCTCCCCTCACCTTCCCACCGCTTCGCGGCGGGCCCCTCTCTCTCTCCAAGGAGAGGGATTTTAGCTCCCTCTCCTTGGAGAGAGAGAGGGGTGAGGGGAAGAAAAACCCGCCGACTACTCCGCCTTGGCGCGGAAGGCCGGCGAGGCGAGGGCACCGAGGGTCACCGGCTTGAAAGGCGGACGCGGGCGATAGGCTGGCACCTCGGCATCGTCCAGGCCCCGCGTCTCGGCGATCAGGGCGGAGACGGTCGGCGCGCAGAGCCGCCCCTGGCACGGCCCCATGCCGCAGCGGGTATAGGCCTTGGCCTGGGTCAGGCCGAGCGCGCCGAGACGCGCCGCCTGGCGGATCTGGCCCGCCGTCACTTCTTCGCAACGGCAGGCGATGGTGTCGTCCGCGGCCGGCACGCGCTGGCTCCGGGCCGGCCGGTAGAGACGATCAAGAAAGGCCCGCGCCCCGGCGACCGATTTCAGGGCGCCACGCGCCTCGGCGACCCCCGCCTGATCCAGCCCGGCCCGACCCAGGGCCATGGCCGCGCCATGGGCGGCCAGCAGGCCCAGATGCTCCGCCGCCTCCGCGCCCCAGATGCCGGCGCCGTCGCCGGCGACCGAGAAGCCCGGCTTGTCGGCGCGGCCCCATTCGTCGAGCCGCGGCTGCCACCATTGCTGGATATCGTTCCAGCCATGCTCCAGCCCCAGCGCGAGGGAAATATGGGTGTTTGGAATGACCCCTTCATGCAACAGGACGAGGGGAGTCTGGATGGTCTGGCGCCGTCCGCCTTTTTGGAAGGTCACGGCCTCGGCCCCGCCTTCGCCCTCGATGCGCACATCCGTCACGCCGCGAATGCGCCGCACCCGGGCGGATCGTAGATCGCGCAGCCAGCGCCGGCCCTTGGCCAAGAGGCGGCCCTGGCTCAGCATGCCCGGCGCATGGGGCAGCGCGGACCAGAGGTTCGCACGCGGCACGGTTTCCAGAATCGCGCCGATCTGCGCCCCAGCCTTCAGATACTGCCAGGCGACGAGATAGAGCAGCGGGCCGCCGCCGACGAGCACCGCCGGCTGATCGGGCACATAGCCACCGGTTTTGAGCAGGATCTGCGCCGCGCCCACGGTCATCACCCCCGGCAGGGTCCAGCCGGGCACCGGAACGGGACGCTCGATCGCCCCGGTGGCGAGCAGGACATGGCGCGCCCGCAGGTCCTCCGAGCCACCGTCGCGCAGGAACGCGATCTCGCCACCCGCCATCACGTCCCAGACCGTGGCACCCGGGCGATAGTCGATATCGGCGGCGTGGAACTTTTCGATCAGTTCCATCCCATGGGCATAATCCTCGCCCAAAGCCTCCAGCACTTCCGGGGTCGGCTGGGCCGGGTTGCGGTAGATCTGGCCGCCGGGCCGGGGCTGCTCGTCAAGCAGGCCCACCTTGAGGCCGAGACGCGCGGCGGCCATGGCGGCCGACATGCCGGCCGGGCCCGCGCCGATCACCGCCAGGTCCCAATCGGCGCTCATCCGCCGATCCTCCGTGCGCCGTCCTGGCGGTCGATCCGCATGCCCTCGCGAATCTCCGTCATGCAGGCCTGCCTATTGGGCGCGCCGTCGATCATGACCAGGCAATCGAAGCAGACGCCCATCATGCAATAGGGGCCGCGAGGCGCGCCGGTCACCGGCGTCGTCCGGCCCGTGGCTTCGCCAGCCGCGACCAGCACCGCCGCCACCGTCTCACCCCGAGGCAGAGTCACGGGCTTGCCGCCGACGGTCACCGTGACCGTCTCAACCGGGCTAGCGGTCTCGAGCCTACGAAACATGGAATCGCTCCGGCCCCAGCTTGGCGATCGCCTCGGGCCTGTCGGCGCCCATCAGCCAGCCGCCCAGCTCGTTGGCATGGGCCGCCGCCAGGGTCACGCCGCTATGGCAGATCGTGGCGAAGGCGCCGGGACATTCCTCGGAGGTGGCATAGATCGGCAGGCCGTCCGGCGACAGCACCCGCAGGGCGGCCCAGGCGCGCACCACCGGCACGTCGCGCAGGATCGGAAAGGCCGTGACGGCGCGAGCCGCGATGTCGGAGATCACGCTGGTATCCGTGGAAGTGTCGAACCCGACATCTTCCTTGGAATCGCCCATGATGATCGATCCTTCGACGGTCTGACGCATGTTCTGGGTCGGCAGGCGCATGAAG
>CAUZWC010000199.1:0-6200 GCA_963583595.1 Alphaproteobacteria bacterium
TGCAGTTCGTCCACTTCCATTTCATCCAGGCTCAGGCGGACGCCTTCAAGACACCCGGCGCCCGCGTCGTCGTGGGCATCGAACATCCGAGCTACGGCCATATGTCGCTGCTGCCGGAGGAAACCCGCGCGGCTCTCGCCGCCGATCTCGGCTAGACCTTCCGCGGCATTCTATCGCGTGACGGATATGGGATCCGCTTCGCGGGTCCTACTTGATGCGTTCGTCGGGATAGACGCCCCAGAACTCATTCAATTTCAGCCAGCCCTCGAAACCGTTGACCTCGACCCGGCACCAGCCGTTATCGCAGGCTTCGAGGCCGCCTACCACGCCCGATTCGGCGCGCGCCACGGCCGGGGAGTCCTCGGTCGGCTCGCGGCGCAGGGTGCGGACCTCGCCCTGCATCATGACCGTGCGGCGGCCCGAGAGCATGCTCTTATGGGCCCAGCCCTCGGTTCCCTGCCAGTCGCGGATCCGCCGCCAGGTATCGAACTCGGCGATGATCTCGACAGGCATGTTGCGGCGGACGAAAACCCATTCGACGGGATAGCGCGGGCCGGGGCCGGTGCGCACATTGACCTCGTCGGCGCGCAGGCTGGCGAAGCGCGGAAGCGGAAGGCCGGTCGGCTGCGTTTCGGTCTGGCCCACCGCCGGCACCGCCAGCAGAAGCAACGCAAATATGATCGAAACTTTCAGCGCCTTGCCTTTCGTTTGATTGCCCCGGGCCGCACCGCCCTGGCAGACGGGCCACCATGCATCGGCCAGGGAAGGGCGCGCATTATAGGGTCCCCGGCCCGATTCGGGTCAAGGTGCGCGGTGCGGAGGCCGTTCCCTGGACAAGTCCGGACCGCGCTGGTATGGCAGGCCGTCTCGATTTTTTGGGAAGTTCCGATGCCCCAAGCCAAGCCCCTCGTCATGGTCACGCGGAAGCTCCCCGAGGTCATCGAGACCCGGATGATGGAGCTGTTCGACACGCGTCTGAATCGGGGCGACAAGCCGCTGTCCCAGGCCGAACTGATCGAGGCGGCGCGCCAGGCCGATGTACTGGTGCCCACAGTGACGGACCGGATCGACAATACCGTCCTGACCCAGGCCGGCCCGCGATTGCGCCTGATCGCCAATTTTGGCACGGGCGTCGACAATATCGACCTGGCTGCCGCGCGCGAGCGGGGCATCACCGTCACCAACACCCCCGGCGTCCTGACCGAGGACACGGCCGACATGACCATGGCCCTGATCCTGGCCAGCGCGCGCCGCCTGGCCGAGGGCGAGCGGGTGGTTCGGGGCGGCGAATGGCAGGGCTGGAGCCCGACCTGGATGCTCGGCCATCGGATCTCTGGCAAGCGCCTGGGCATCATCGGTATGGGCCGCATCGGCACGGCCGTCGCGCGGCGCGCCCGCGGCTTCGGCCTGTCCGTGCATTACTTCAACCGCCGCCGGGTCCACGAAAGCCTGGAGCGCGAGCTGGAGGCGACCTATTGGGAGAGCCTGGACCAGATGCTCGCCCATGTGGACATCGTCTCGGTCAATTGCCCGCATACCCCGGCGACCTACCATCTGTTGTCCGCCCGTCGGCTGAAGCTGCTTCAGCCGCAGGCCTATGTCGTCAACACCTCGCGCGGGGAGGTGATCGACGAGAAGGCCCTGGCCGAGATGCTGATCGCGGGCGAGATCGCAGGCGTGGGCCTGGACGTGTTCGAGCGCGAGCCGGCGATCAATCCCAAGTTGCTGGGCCTCGACAATGCCGTCCTGCTGCCCCATATGGGCTCGGCCACGATCGAGGGCCGGATCGATATGGGTGAGAAGGTCATCATCAACATCAAGACCTTCGTCGACGGCCACACCCCGCCGGACCGCGTCATCGAAGCGATGTTCTGAGGGCCGGGCGGCGTTACGGCTCAAGCCGCGTGGGGACGCGGCGCGCTACGCCTGAAAGGAAAAGATGGCCTGCAGCAGGAAGCCCAGCAGGAGCATGAGCCAGCCGGGCGCCGTTCCATAGATCGCGCCGCATCCTCGGCAACTGCCGCGCCGATTGGCGATCCGCTCCCCCAGATAGGCGCCCAGTCCCATGATAGTTAGGCAGTACACAAACCACTCGATGTCCCTCGGTATGGCCCACCTGTAAGCTCTAGCCTCCGGCACCGCCACTGCGGTTTCCATCGCTTCCGTCCATTCGGCCGCCGGAATCGGCTTCGGCAGATTCCATGCCCAAACCCCGCCCACGGTGGCGACGGCCTGGATCGCCTTACAGGATAGATAGTCGCTATCGGGGACGGCCGGGGGCGCGGTAGGTTTGTTCCTGAGACGAGTAGGGTATGCTCACCCCATGCTCCTTCCGGTATAGATCGCGAAGCGCTTGCGCCGTGGTTTGATAGAAATAGACATTGCGATTCCAAACTTCGAACGGCATGCGGATATCGCCATCGCGAATCTCGAGCGGCGATGCGTAGAAATATGTCTCGCCAGAGCCCTGATCCATGTATCCGCGGCCTTCCAAGACCCGCGCCATATAGGCATCGCGAAATCGCTGGCTGAGTTCTCCGGCAATCTGCGGTGGGAATCCGTCCCGACAATAGGCACGCAGCGGCATGAGAGGCATCCAAGAGTAGGCGAATTGAACGGCGATCAGCCAGCCGGCCAGCATGACCATCGGCGAGGCGGAGCGCAGCACATATGCGGCGAGAGATGGGCGCACCCCGCTCGTTCCCCTGTTCATTTTCCCGCTCATTCCAGGGGCTCGGATCGAGGAAGCGAAGGCCGGAGGCGTCCAGCGCCCCGTCCTTCAGACGGATCGTGCCGCGCACCGTCTGAGTCCAGCGCGCCCGGATTGGGAAAGTCTTGGCGCCGCCTTGCTCCTCCAGAATCTTCACCGTCTCGGAGAAATCGACCTGGAACACGTAATCGTCGTTGAGCGTGTGCTCGATAGTTCCGGATACGTGGATTGCGTCGCCAACCCGCCGCGCCATCAACTCTCCTGGCCCGCCCATGGTCAACCCGTCAAGGCCGAACGCTCTGTTAGTTTTTCCACCTATAATTGAATCCGTGAGTTTGAATAACCCTTCTTTTGCTTTCACTTTCTTGGGCGATTCGAGTGCCTGCAATGTTGAAAGGTGCGCCTCGGCCAGCGCCTTGACGATTCCTCGGTGGTTCTCCGCCTCGGCCTCGGCCAATTCGGGAATGTCGCGGATCCGGTCGCGCCCGAGGAGAAAGAGCCTCCCGGTTCCGCCGAGATAGTGTTCGAACAGATCGGTGGCGAGATCAACGAGGAGGACGCGCAAACCACTCTGTATCTCGCCCGCATGGTCCAGGGCCGCCTGGGGTTGATCTTCCTTGGCGATTTGTTCGAGAGCCTCGGTTGCTGGATCCGGGGGGTGGAATGTCGCCCGAGTCAGGCCGCCGGCACGTCGCCGCAGAGCACGCAGCCGGACCGGCGATGGACCCGAATCGGACGCAGTTCGGAGGTCAGCGCGTCGTAGAGCAGCAGGCGGCCGGACAGGCTCTCGCCCAGACCTAATAGTTCCTTCGCCGCCTCGACCGCCATCAGCGACCCCATCACCCCGGCGGCCGGCCCCAGGATACCGGCCTCCTCGCAGCGCGGCAGAAGATCGTCCGGCAGCTCCTTGGGGTGGATGCAGCGGTAGCAGGGATTGTCGCCCGGCTCGAAGGAGCGGTGGGTCGTGATCTGGCCCTCGAAACGCACCACGGCGGCGCTGATCAGCGGCACCTTGGCGCGGTGGCAGGCGTCGTTCATGACATAGCGCGTCGAGGGATTGTCCGAGCCGTCGGCGACCAGGTTGTAGCGCGCGACCAGGGCCTCGGCGGTCTCCGCCGTCACCCGGGCATCGTGGCGCTCGACCGTCACATGGGGGTTGAGGCGGCGGATCGCGGCACCCGCGCTCGCGGTTTTGGCCTGGCCGACGCTGTCGGTCGCATGAATGATCTGGCGCTGCAGATTGGTCATATCGACCCGGTCGTCGTCGGCGATGCCTATCGTGCCGATCCCCATGGCGGCGAGATAGTACAGCAGGGGGGAGCCGAGACCCCCGGCCCCGATGACCAGAATACGTGCGGCCAACAGCTTCGCCTGCCCCTCCTCGCTGATCTCGTTGAGGATGACGGTGCGGGCATGGCGGAGAAGCTGATGGTCGTCGATCTCGGCGGAATCGGTCATGACGCGCCCCACGGTTCCGTCTTGGCGCCGGTGCCGGTCGAGCCGAACCCGCCCTCGCCGCGTGTGCTATCGCGCAATTCGGCGCGCTCGTCCCAGGCGATGCGCGTGACCGGGGCGACGATAAGCTGAGCGATGCGCATGCCGCGTTCGACGGTGAAAGCTTCCGCGCCAAGATTGATCAGCAGCACCGCGATCTCGCCCCGGTAATCGGCGTCGATCGTGCCGGGGCTGTTCAGCACCGTGATGCCGTGGCGCGCAGCCAGGCCAGAACGCGGCCGGACCTGGCCCTCGAAGCCGCCAGGCAGGGCGATGGCCAATCCGGTCGGCACCGCCAGCCAGGCGCCGGGCGCGATCTCCAGCGTCTCGGCGATGGCGGCGTGGAGGTCCATGCCGGCGCTGTCTGGGGTGGCATAGGCGGGCAGCGGCAGATCCCCGGCATGGGACAGGCGGCGCAGGGCGACCCTGAGTTCGCTCATGCCGGGATGCCAATCACGCGGGTCACGCCGTCTCGTCGAGATGCTGCGCGATGCGCGCGGCCAGCCTTTCGGCGACGGCTGTCTTGGTCATGCGCGGCCAGGCCTCCTCGCCCTCGGCGGAAACGAGATGGATGGTGTTCTCCGCACCGCCGAAGGTGCCCGCGCCCTGCGAGACATCATTAGCCAGGATCCAGTCGCAGCCCTTGCGCGCGCGCTTGGCGCGGGCGTGCTCGACGATATTCTCGGTCTCGGCCGCGAAGCCGGTGACCAGGGCCGGGCGGCGATTGCCGGGTTCGGACAGGCCGGCGAGGATGTCCGGATTCTCAACGAGTTCGATCCTTGGGGCGGGCGCCTCGTCGCCGTTCTTCTTCAGTTTTTGACCGGCCTCGGCGGCTGGGCGCCAGTCGCTGACGGCGGCGGCGCAGACCGCCACATCGACCGGCAGGGCCGCCTGGCAAGCCGCAGCCATCTCGCGCGCGCTTTCGATCCGGCGCACCGTCACGCCCGGCGGATCGGGCTCGTGGGTCGGGCCAGTGACGAGGATGGTCTCGGCCCCGCTCCGCGCCAGGGCGGCGGCGATGGCATGGCCCTGGCGGCCGGAGGAGCGGTTGGCGACATAGCGTACAGGATCGATGGCTTCATGGGTTGGGCCGCTGGTGACCAGGGCGCGGCGCCCGGCCAGGGGTGCGGCAGCGGCGAAATGGTCGATCACGGCGGCCAGGATATCCTGGGGTTCGGCCATGCGGCCGGGGCCGTGCTCGCCGCAGGCCATAGCGCCGTCCTCCGGGCCGACGAAGATCACGCCGCGCTCGGCCAGGGTGGTGATATTGGCCTGGGTGGCGGGATGCAACCACATGCGGTGGTTCATGGCGGGGGCGGCGAGGACCGGCTTGTCGGCTGCCAGCAGAACCGTGCTGGCCAAATCCTCAGCCCGGCCCTGGGCCATGCGGGCCAGCAGATCGGCGGTCGCCGGAACGATCACGATCAGATCGGCCTCCCGAGACAGGCGGATATGGCCCATCTCGCTCTCGTCGGTCAGGGAGAACAACTCGCCATAGACCTTGTCCTCGGTCAGGGCGGAGAGCGAGAGCGGGGTGACGAATTGCGCGCCGGCGGCGGTCAGGACCGCGCGCACTGCCGCGCCCCGTTCGCGCAGGCGGCGCACCAGCTCGAGGCTCTTATAGGCGGCAATACCGCCCGCGACGATCAGAAGAATGCGTTTGCCGTGAAGCATTGCGGGCCCTCCTTGGGCCGGTTTGCAGCTGCGAATAACCTAGTGCGGACCGGAATGGCTGGCAACGCGGCGCTAGGACAGCAACGCACCGGCAATGATTCCCAGGAACGCCACGGCCGCCCACATGGCATAGGGCCAGGACCGGCCCGGCCGGCGCCCGGCCTCGGACAGGGCGCGCAGGCTGTCGGGATGGATGCGCAGGCCGCCATCGGCCAGCATGGCGAGGGTGTCCTCGGCATCGCGCAGCACCGTGGGCAGCCGTTCGGCGGCCCGGGCCAGATCGCCCGCGGTGTCGCGCAGCCGCGCCTGGGGCCCCAGATTC
>CAUZWC010000200.1:0-6198 GCA_963583595.1 Alphaproteobacteria bacterium
GAGGCGAGCAGGCCGGTGGCATAGCAATCCGTGCCATAGCGCACCAGCTTTACCGAATCGTGGAGCCGGCGGAAGGCCTCGGCATCCGTCCCCCGATACATGTCCGGGCTGGTCGAGCACAGGGTCGCGCGGTCGATGGCGGCGCAGTCCCGCACCCGTGCCGGCTTGCCGTTATGGGTCGTGCCATGGCCGCGGGCGCCGACCCAGCGCTCGCCCAGGGCCGGATGATCGACCACCCCCATGATCGGCACGCCGCCCTTCAGCAACGCGATCAGGGTGCCGAACAGAGGGACGCCCGAGATGAAGGATTTGGTGCCGTCGATCGGGTCGATCACCCAGACGAATTCGGCATCCGGGTTTTCGGTGCCGTATTCCTCGCCGACGATGCCGTGACCCGGACAATTTTTGCCGATCAGGTCGCGGATGACCGTCTCAACCGAGCGGTCGGCGATCGTGACGGGGCTCTCGTCGGGCTTGTCGTCGACCGCGATCGCCGTGCGAAAATAACGCGCGACGATCTCGCCGCTCGCCGCCGTCATGCGGTCGGCGAGGGCCAGAAAGGCTTCGGGGCAGGGTTCGGCTTGGGCCTTGGTCATCCTGGCCGCAGTGTGGACCACGGGCCCCGGGTTTTGAAGCCCAGCGAAGGCGCGGGGCGACAGGATTTCGTCCGCTCAGGCCGCGGCGACCGATTTGAAGCTGAAGGCGCCCAGAAGATGGGTGACCCTGCCGTCCGCGCCGGCCAGAGGCATGAAGACCGAGCGGTAGAGAACGGTGTCGCCGGCGGCATCGGAGAAGCGATCCGAATCGGCCAGGGGCCGGCGCACGGCGGCGGCGGCGGCCAGGACCTGGGCCGTGCGCTCCCGCATGCCGGAGGGCAGGCATTCCCAGACTGTGTGGCTTGGGTGCGGGTGCCGCACAGGCGCTCGACCTCCTCGCCGTCATAGGCGACCGTGCCGGGGCTATGCCCGTCGGAGTGCAGCGCGATCAGCACGGCATTGTGGTTGAGGTCGGGCATGCGGTTGATGTGAAACTCCTCGACCGAGGGGCAATCGCGGTCCCCCCGCAAGGATTCCCAATAGGCCAAGGCGGCGCCGGTCGCCCGGCGCTCGGCCGGCGTGGCGCGTTCCGCCCTTGTGTTCGATTCGGACTATTCGAAAGCGTAACCCATGCACCCCCTCCCCGCTTGCGGCTGCGATGACTTGTTCGCAGCGCGAAGGCTATCCGCCAAGCGTGAAGGAATGGTTTAGCTTAACGAAATGTCACCCGACCTGCGGAGGGAGCCGGGCGCGGCTATTCCGCGAGGCTCTTCAGATAAGCGATGACGTCGAGGCGGTCGGCTTCCTTCTTGAGGCCGACGAAGGCCATCTTCGTGCCCGGCACCGCGGCCTTGGGATCGGCGAGATAGGAGTCCAGCGTCGCCTCGGTCCAGGTTCCGCCATGTTTGGTCATGGCCGAGGAATAGCTGTAATCGGTCGCCGATGCGGTGGGCCGGCCGACGATGCCATAGAGGTTCGGACCGACCCTGTTGGGTCCGCCCTTCTCGGGGGTGTGGCAGGCCTTGCATTTGCGGAAGACCTTTTCGCCCGCCGCCGGATCGCCGGCGGTGGCCATCTGGGTTTCCGCAGGCTTGGCGAGTTCCTGGGCGGTTTCGGCCACCGCCTCTGGCTTCGCCGGCTCTTCCTGGGATTTCGCTGTGTCGGCGGGTGCCTTGGCGGCGGTCTCGCCCTCGGCCTTGGCGGCATCCTGCGCCGGCGCCTCGCTCGTCTCGGCGGTGGGTTCGGGCAGCGGCGCGGGCGAGGCGCTGAGGCTGTGCAGATAGAGCAGCAGGTCGCCGCGCTGATCTGGCTTGCCGATGCCGGCGAAGCTCATCTTGGTGCCGGGAACGGCGCCCTTGGGGTCTGCGATGAACGCGTCCAGCCTTTCGAGCGTCCAGGGCCCTTCCTGGGCCTTCATCGAATCGGAATAGGCAAAGTCCGCGACGGCGGCGTGGGCGCGGCCGACGATGCCCCAGAGATTCGGGCCCACCTTGTTGGCGCCACCTTCTTCGGCGGTGTGGCAGGCGCCGCATTTCTTGAAGACCTTCTCGCCCGTGGCCATGTCGCCCTGGGCCAGACGCACGGCCAAGGGTGCCACCGGCTCGGCCGCTTTCGGCTCAGGCGCGTTCTTGGCCGCCATCTCGCCATGGGCTTGCGCGGGCTCGTGCCCGCCCGCGTCAGTGCTGATGAGGGTGTCGCCGATATGGCCGATCACGATAAGGGCCAGGAGCGCGGTCAACCCGGCTCCGACAATCTTGTTGATCTCAAATGTGTTCATGACGATCCCTGGGCGGTCCCTTGGGCGGGTCTAGGACAATGAGGACACGGGGGCCGACGACAAGCTCCCCCCTCGCCAGCGCGCGGAACACTAGCCCCATCACAAACCGCTGTCCACACAGCCAAAGGCCATTCGCCCAGAACGGAATCCGCTATAGTGCGCGCCGTATTCAGGACCGCGGGAGACAGAACGCCATGACCGCCCGAATCGATGCCAGTGACGCCGCGCCGCGCAATCCGCTTGTGGTCGTCCCTGCGCGCCTCGCCTCGACCCGTCTGCCGAACAAGCCCTTGGCCGAGATCGGCGGCTTGCCGATGATCGTCCAGGTCTTGCGGCGGGCCGAGGAGGCGGATATCGGGCCGGTCATCGTCGCCTGCGGGGATGCCGCGATCGCTGAGGCGGTGGTGGCCGCGGGCGGCCGCGCGGTGATGACCCGACCGGACCTTCCGTCGGGTTCCGACCGGGTCTACGAGGCCGTGCAGCTTTTCGATCCCGACGGCGCCCATGACGCGATCGTCAATGTGCAGGGCGATCTGCCGACGATTCCGCCGGCGGCGGTGCGCGCGGTGTTCGAGCCGCTGGCCCGCCCCGGGGTCGATATCGCCACCATCGTCGCCGAGATCACTGATCCGGCGGAGCGCGACGATCCTGCCGTGGTCAAGGCAGTGCTCAGCCTCGGCCCGGGCGAGCGGGTCGGTCGCGCCCTCTATTTCAGCCGTCTGCCCGTACCCGGCGGCGAAGGACCACTTTACCACCATATCGGCTTGTACGCGTACCGGCGGGAGGCCCTGGCACGATTTGTCGCCCTGCCGCCCGGGATGCTGGAACAGCGGGAGAAATTGGAGCAGCTTCGCGCGCTGGAGGCGGGGATGCACATTGAGGCGGGTCTCGTTGACACCGTTCCACTCGGTGTCGATACTCCCGCCGACCTCGCCCGGGCCCGCGCGATTTTCGATGCCTCGCCGGGCGCTTGAGCCTCAGATCGGGACGAGTCCTGTCATGAACAGCCGCATGATCCGTCGATGACCATTTCTGCCGAATCCGACGGGAAAATCGCCTTCCAGGGCGTGCCCGGCGCCTATTCCGAGGCGGCCTGCCGGACGGTTTATCCGGACCTCGAAACTCTGCCCTGCGATTCCTTCGAGGACGCCTTCGCCGCCGTGGCGGAGAAACGCGCGCGCTATGCGATGATTCCGATCGACAATTCGGTGGCCGGACGGGTCGCGGATGTCCATAGCCTGATGCCGCGTTCGGGCCTGCATGTCATCGGCGAACATTTCCAGCGCATCAATCATTGTCTGCTCGCCCCCAAGGGCGCGACCCTGGCCGGCCTGAAGACCGTGTACAGCCATGTCCACGCCTTGGGCCAATGCCGCGCGATAATACGGGAACTGGGTCTGAAAGCGGTCGTCGCTGCCGATACGGCCGGCGCGGCCAAGGAGGTGGCCGAGCGCGGCGACGTGACCCGGGCTGCGATCGCCTCGGCCCTGGCGGGGGAGACCTACGGTCTCGATGTCCTGAAGGCGGATATCGAGGATGCCGACCACAACACCACCCGCTTCGTCGTCCTGGCGCGCGAAGCGATCGATCCCGATCCCCGGCGCGGCACGGTCATCACCAGTTTCGTCTTCCGCGTGCGCAATGTGCCGGCCGCCCTCTACAAGGCGATGGGCGGCTTCGCGACCAACGGGGTGAACATGACGAAGCTGGAAAGCTACATGGTCGGCGGGCGCTTCACGGCGACGGAGTTCTATGCCGATGTCGAGGGCCATCCGCAGGATAGCAACCTCAAGCAGGCGCTCGAGGAACTCAGCTTCTTCTCGCGCGAGGTCCGCATTCTGGGCGTCTATCCGGCCCATCCCTATCGTTTTCAGGCCGAGGTGATCGCCGCCAGTTCGGACTGACCAAGCCAGTGCGGCGGGGTCGGTTCAGGTCAGGGCGGCGCGGACCAACCCGGCCAGGGCGAGCACGGCCAGCAGGATCATGGTGAAGCGGCGGAAGGTCTCCGGCGGGGCCAGGACGAAGCGGCGATGGCCGACCGCCAGCCCGGCCAGAACGATCACGAAGAAGCCCAGGCTGCGCAGCAGGATCTCGCCATCGATCAGGCCCGCGCCGCCGGCGATACCCGCGCTGAAGATATCCGTGCCGAGTAAGTAGGCGATCAAGCAGGCCCGCCCCGCCGCCGCGCTCAGAGGGCTCGACAGGTAATAGACGACGGCCGGCGGCCCGGCCATCGAGGTGGCGCCGTTGATCACCCCTGAAAGCGCCCCGGTCAGGGCGGTCGGCGCTGGCCCCGGCATCCGCCCGAGCCCCGGGCTTCGCATGAGCATGGCGACGGCCACCAGAATCAGCACGGAAATGACGATGCGCATGGTGTCGGCGGGGGCCACGGCCAGCAGCCAGACCCCGGCCGGGGTGGCGATCAGCGCGCCGAGGAGAAGCCAGGCGACCGAGCGCCAGTGCACATCGCGCCAGACCTTGGGCAGCAGATGGATGCTGGCCATGATCTCAAGCAGATAGACGGTGGGGACGATTTCGATCGGCGGCACGACAAGCGACACGCTGGCGACCCAGAACATGGACGAGCCGAAACCCGTATAGCCACGAATCACGCCGCCAATGAACATGGCGACCGCGGCATAAGCGAGAATCCAGGGCTCAAGGCCGAAAACGGTCATAGGGCGTCGGGCTCGGGGGCGTTGGACCCGGGGGCGTCGAGGCGGTGGGCTGGGGGCATCGCGTGTCGGGCGGTCAGCCCGCCGCGATCCAGTCGTCGATCAGGCGGCGGGCGATGGAGATGCCGCGCGGCAGGCGGAAGCTGTCGTCCTCAGGGCTGTTGCGCAGCTCGTCCCGGGTTTTCCAGACAGCGTCGGCCAACTCGTCGCGGTCTATGGTGATCTCGGTCGAGGTCGCGGTGCCGTAGAAGCCGAGCATGATCGAGGCCGGAAAGGGCCAAGGCTGGGACGAGTGGTAGCGCACATTCGTCACCGGCACGCCGCTCTCCTCCCAGACCTCGCGCGCGACCGCTTCCTCGAGGCTTTCGCCCGGCTCGACGAAGCCGGCCAGAGTGGAATACATGCCCGGGATGAAGCGCGGCGCCTGGCCGAGCAGGCAGCGTTCGTCAGCCTCGTCCGAAATCAGCATGATCACGGCCGGATCGGTTCGCGGGAAGTGCTGGACCTTGCAGTCGGGATTGGTGCATTGGCGGACATGGCCGGCGTCCCGCGCCTCGGCCGGATGGCCGCAGACGCCGCAAAAGCGATGACGTTCGTGCCAATAGGCTAGGCCGCGCGCATAGGCCAGCAGATTGCCTTCGGTCGGGTCGAGCGCGCCGCCCGTGTTGCGCAGATCGATGAATTCGCCGTGGCCGGCGAGGGCGGCCAGGACCTCTTCCTCTTCGAGATGGGAAAGATCGAGCGAGAAATGCGCCCGCTCTTCAACCAATCCCAGGAACGCCATGCGTGTCCGGTCCAGCAGCGCCTCGACCTCCCGCGCGGCCGGCATGGCGGCGGTCGGGTGATCGCCCATGATCAACAGGCTGCGAGAGCGCCAGACCGGCAGGATGCGGGTCTGGCGCTGGCAGAGGCAATCGCTCAGCCAGTCGGCATTGCGCCGGAGGTCGGCGCGGCGGTCGACCGCGCCCCCGGCAAAAAAATTGGGGCTACGCATGACAGTGAAGGTTGGCACGCGGCGGCCGGCGGTTCAATCGGCGTCGCACGGGTTCGGAAGAATCAAAAGACTCGGGTGTCTTGCCTCTGCCGGTCGGAAATCTGATATAGTCATGTCAGGAAGGTTGGCGGCGGACGGACTTCTCGCCAACCCGGTCAGATCCGGAAGGAAGCAGCCGCAACGAGTTTTTGTCTGGGTCGCTCGCCAGCCTTCCGC
>CAUZWC010000201.1:0-6109 GCA_963583595.1 Alphaproteobacteria bacterium
CGAGCGATGGCCGACGCCGCGGCAAAGGTGCCGGGCCGCTGCGACGAGTCGGCCCCGCCTCCAGGACCAGCGAATCCCGGCGGGCGTTGCCGGATGGCGGCCAAAGGCTAATATGCCGGCCATAACGGGCCGGGAAGGCACAAGCATGGCCGGATCGCTTCAGCCGATCAATCTCAAGTTCGATGCGTTGCAGGACCGACTGCTACTGCGCATGCGGGTGGGCGAAGAGGAAGTGCGTCTCTGGCTGACCAGGCGCTATATCCGCTTGATGTGGGGGCGCTGGTCAAGCTGCTCGGGCAGGTGCCCGAAGTCGTGGCCCAGTCAGAGCCAAAGGCAAGGCGCGCGGTCATAGCCTTTCAGCATCAGGCCGCCATTCAGCAGAGCGATTTCAAGAAGAAGTACGAAGCGGCCGCTCCGCAACCCGAACTGGGGCCGGCACCCTTGCTGGTCACCGGATCCAAGCTGCGGATGATGGAGCCGAGGCGGCCGCAGGTCGTCTTCGAAACCGATGGTGGAGAAGCGATCACGGTCAATTTGGGAATGGACACGCTCCATTCTTTCTGCCGCCTGGTGCAGAAATCCGTGGCGACCGCCGAATGGAATATGGTCCTCGAGCTTGAAAGCAAGGGGAGCGGGGAGGCGCCGGCTGACACCCCCCGTCGCGCGTTCACTGAATTGCGCTGACCCGTCGGGGATCAGCTCGTCATCGCCCAGCCTTCGACCTCGATCGTCAGGCCATCGATCCCCAACGCGGCCAGAGGAATGCCGGTGGTCGTCGGTCCTGGCTCCGAGAAGCTCGCGGAGCGGACGCTCAGGTTTTCGTGGAGTTCGTCATACCCGCCGCCGCCGCCGTAGAAGGTGTTGACCTTGACCATGTCGCCCATGCTCAGGCCGTAACAGGCGAGCACCCGGCGGATGTTCTCCATGACCACGACAGTCTGCCTGACCATCTGCCATTGGTGGAGGCCGACACCATTGTGGTCCTGGCAAACCTGCCCGCCGATGAAGACCATCTTTCCGACCTTCACGCCCTGCTGGAAATTGACCGGAATCGGCCAATCCCAGTGGCCGTCGGGGCGGACGCATTCGCGTTCCAGCTTCTCCCCCTTCACTCCCAGCATGGCGAAGGCCTCCTGGCGTTGCGTCATGCCGTCGGGGAACAGCGCCGGCACCGGCACGCCGGTTCCGACAGGTCCTGGCCATTCGAAGGCATTGCCCCGGATCTGCGCGGCCCGCGACCAATCGGCGGTGGTTCCCGCGCCGACATAGAAGGTATTGATTCGGGCGACATCGCCGAGATCCGCGCCGAAGCCGGCCAGCACGGCGCGCAGGTTTTCGATATTGGCGCGGGCCTGCTCGACGGGATCGCCGGGCGCGATCATCTTACCCGCGGAATCGAGCGGCTGCTGGGCGCCGATGAAGATCATCTCGCCGCAGCGCAGGCCATGGCTGAACGGCCAATCCCAATGATTCGCGGGATTGGACCCGCTGCGGGCCATGCGCGACCCGTCCGGCGCGCGCATGGCGATGGCCTCGATCTCGACCACCATTTCGGGATAGGCGAGGACGGGCAGGGGCACCGGCATGACCGCCGGCGGCACCGCGCCCTTGAAGCGCGCGCGCAAGGTGGCGAGGGCATCGCGCTCGTTCACGCTGCCGTCGTTGACATAGAACATGACGAGTTTGACGACATCCTCGAGATCGGCGCCGAGCTCGCCGAGGACGGTTTCGATATGATCGACGGCGGCGTTGGTCTGCGCGGCGAGGTCGCCCTTGTTGAGAACCCCTCCCTCGGGGGTCAAATTGACCTGGCCACCGACGAAGAACATCTCGTCGCAGCGCAGACCGTGTTTATGGGTCACTTTGATCGGCCAGGCCCAATGCCCGTCCGGCCAGACGTATTTGCGTGTCATCCTTCCCTCCCCAGAAGCTTATGCGGCCGCTACCGTTCCCCGGCTTCCGCGTCGCGTCAACAAGTGCGTGGGGCGTGATACCGATGCGATCTGTTATAACTCGCGGGGCAGGACCAAAGCAGGACAGGGGGATGCCGTGAGCGAGTCGGCCGTGCTTGAAGGAAAGACCGCTCTGATAACCGGGGCTTCGGCGGGCCTCGGCAGGCAATTCGCGACGGCTTTGGCGGCGGCCGGTGCGCGGGTCGGCATCGCGGCGCGGCGGGCCGACCGCCTGGAGGGCCTGGCGGCGCAAATTCGTTCGGATGGCGGAGAGGCGGCGGCTTTCTCGCTCGACGTCACCGACAGTGCCAGCGTCCGCGCCTGTCTGGATGCGGCGGAAGAGGCCCTGGGGCCGATCGATGTGCTGGTCAACAACGCGGGCATCGGCATTCCCAAGCGGATCGTCGATATCACGGAGGAGGATTACGACGCCCTGATGGCGACGAACGCCAAGGGCGCCTGGCTGATGGCCCAAGAGACCGGACGGCGCATGATCGCGCGCGGGCAGGGCGGGCGGATCATCAACACGGCCTCGATGGGCGGATTGATCGCGACCCGGCAGCTTTCGGTCTATGGCATGTCCAAGGCGGCCGTGATCCATATGACCAAGGCCATGGCTTTGGAATGGGCGCGTTTCGGCATCAACGTCAACGCGATCTGTCCGGGCTATGTCTCGACCGAGATGAACGGCGCGTTCTTCGAGACCGACGACGGCCAGAAATTCGTTTCGACCTTTCCGCGCAAGCGGTTGATCGAGGAGGCGGATTTCGACGGCATGATCGTGCTTCTCGCATCCGATCAGTCGCGCATCATCACGGGCAGCATCATCACCATGGACGACGCCCAGGGCTTTACTTTGTACTGAAGGCCGGACCGAGAACGCGGCCCCGAAGAGGACGATCTGTCATCATATGAACCATGGTCCGCTCGGCTCGCCGATTGCCGGCCAGGCCGGCCGACAACCCAAAACTACAAGGGAGAAAACGATGACATCTGAGTTGTTCGAGGCCGGCCTCAAGGTCCGCAAGGAAGTTCTCGGCGAGGACTATGTCAGCAAGGCCATGGATTCGGCCGATGATTTCAATCGGAGTTTTCAGGAGCTCGTGACCGAATATTGCTGGGGCCATGTCTGGAGTGGCGGCGTCCTCGAACGCAAGCAGCGCAGCATGCTCAACTTGTGCATGTTGGCCGCGCTCAACCGGCCGCAAGAGTTCGAGACCCATTTCAAGGGCGCCCTGACGAACGGCTGCACCTTGGAGGAGCTGCGCGACGTGCTGCACCAGATCACGGTCTATTGCGGCGTTCCGGCCGGCGTCGACGCCTTCCGGATCGCGCGCAAGGTCCTGGAAGCACGCAAGGAGCAGGGCGGGGACGATTGATGACCGGTGACGACGCCCGCCTGGTCGGCTTCGTCGGCCTGGGCAACATGGGAGGCCCGATGGCTGCCAATCTGGCGGCCGCGGGCACCCCGCTCCTCGTCTATGACAAGGCCGGAACGGCGGAACGCGCCCCGGAGGGGGCGGCGATCGCTCAGAGCCTGGGCGAGATCGCGCGCCGCGCCGGCACGGTGTTGCTGAGCCTGCCCGCCGGTGCGTCCGTCACGGTCGTTGCGGGGGAAATCGCCGCCGCCGATCCGCGGAGCACGGGCATCGTGATCGATACTTCGACCATCGGCGTGGGCGCCGCCGCGAAAGTTGCCGGTATCCTGGCGCGCGCCGGCATCGTCTATCTCGACGCGCCGGTCAGCGGCGGGGTCGCCGGCGCGCGCGCGGGCACCATCGCCGTCATGGCTTCGGGGCCGGTCGAGGCTTTCGAGGGCGCCCGCCCGTTGCTGTCGGCGATGGCCGCCAATCTGTTCCATGTCGGCACCCGCCAGGGCCAGGGTCAGGCCATGAAACTGGCCAATAACTTTCTCTCGGGCGTCGCGATGGCCGCGACCTCCGAGGCCATTCGCTTCGGCGAGACCCAGGGGCTCGACATGAAAACCATGCTCGACGTTCTCAATGTCTCCACCGGGCGCAACACCGCGACCAGCGACAAGTTTCCCAAGCGGGTCCTGACCGGCACGCATGACGCCGGATTCACCACCACCCTCATCGACAAGGATGTCGGGCTCTATCTCGAGGCGGTCGCCGATGCTGGGACTCGCGGTGTGGTCGGCCGGGCCGTGGGCGGAACCCTGGCGGCGGTCGAGGCCGATCTGCCGGGGGAGGATTTTACCCGCATCTATCCCTGGACCGTGGAACATGACGACGCCTGACGGCACCGGACCTGGCGTTTTGGAGGTTGGGGTCAGAGCGGGATTCTAAGCCGAGTGGGTCAGGCCGTGATAACCGCCGCGGAAATAGAGCAGGGGATGGCCGTCATAATCGGCGGCCATCCGCCGGACTTCGCCGACGAAGATCAGATGGTCGCCGCCGTCATAGGTGGCATATGTCCCGCAATCGAAATGCGCCAAGGCGCCCTCGAGAATCGGCGCGCCGCTCTCCCAGGTCGTGTAGGGCACGGCATCGAATTTGTTGGCGTTGCGGGTGGCGAACCGATTGGAGAGCTCGGTCTGATCTTCTCGCAGCACATTGACCGCGAAGCAACCGGCGCTGCGAAAGGCGTCCAGGCTCTGCGCGCTGCGGTCGAGGCTGAACTGCACCAACGGCGGGGTGAGGGAAACCGAACTGAACGAATTTGCCGTCAGCCCCACGGGTTCGCCGTCCGGGCCCATCGCGGTCACGATCGTCACGCCGGTCGCGAAACAGCCGAGGGCGTTGCGCAGCTCCCTAGGATCCAAGTTGTTCTCCCTCCCTGGTCACATGCGGGCAGTCTAGTCTCGGAGAAGTCTGGAGCAAGGAGATGAGCCCGATTATTGAAGTTGCTGGGCTGCCATGCCGCGGGGCGAGACGGTCAGGTCCAGTTCCGAGCCGCCGAGGGTGCTTTCGCCGATCTGCACCGTGGCCACCCGGCTACCGTTCTCATAGGTCAGAACGCTCATCCCCGCGCGAACGACCGTGATCTCGATCCATCCGAAACGGGGCATCTCGCGGCGATAGAAGTCGAAAATTTCCCCGACATTGCCCTCGGCATTGAGCGTGATCCGGCCGAGCCAATTGTCCCCGGTGCCCAGGATAAGGCTGCGCTCGGTATCCATGGTGGCGCCTTCCGGGATGGGAATATCGGTGAAGCGGCCGTACGCCGCCTGTTCCGCGGCCGGTGTCGTGCCCATCTGCGGATCGGACCGCGTCGAGTTGAGGGCTACATTGTTGCAGCCCGCCAGGAAGATCATGGCGGCGAGGCAGGGAAGGCCTCGTCCCGCGCGTCGCTTGGGTGCAATCATTCCCACTCCATCGTCCATATCCGTCCGGTCGCGTCGGATTTTCCGCCGTGTGCGTCTCAAATGCGTCTGAGGGCAAAGTCTCACGAGGGGCGCGGACGGTCAATTGACTTTGAATGAATCGAAAAAACCACGCAATTCCAGGGGTTTCGCGAGAAACTGTCCCGATTCCACGAATCTATCGAAACATTGCTTGCGGACAAAGGGGGAGGGGGCTATAAGACGCCTCCCTCCGGGACGCGGCTGTTGCTGACCCGGTCGGAAGAGATGCTGTTTAACATCGTGGATATCCGGAAGGGATGCGCAGGCGGCGGCGTGCTGAAGTAGGCACACAGAACCTGCCTAGCGCATCTAGCGTCGCAATTTGGTTTCGACCAGATTGCGAGGTCTATACGCAAACATGCAACAGAGCAGGTTCTCGTCTCTCTGGTACCCAGTTTGGGTGCTGGAAAGTCAACTTGAGAGTTTGATCCTGGCTCAGAACGAACGCTGGCGGCAGGCCTAACACATGCAAGTCGTACGGGAAGCTAGACTTCGGTCTGGTGGAGAGTGGCGCACGGGTGAGTAACGCGTGGGAACCTGCCTAACGGTTCGGGATAACTACGGGAAACTGTGGCTAATACCGAATATCCCCCGAGGGGGAAAGCTCCGGCGCCGTTAGATGGGCCCGCGTCCGATTAGCTAGTTGGTGAGGTAACGGCTCACCAAGGCTCCGATCGGTAGCTGGTCTGAGAGGATGATCAGCCACACTGGGACTGAGACACGGCCCAGACTCCTACGGGAGGCAGCAGTGGGGAATATTGGACAATGGGCGCAAGCCTGATCCAGCCAT
>CAUZWC010000202.1:0-6108 GCA_963583595.1 Alphaproteobacteria bacterium
CCCATCCCCTGCACCATCCGGCATTCGCCGTGGACGAGACCGCCCTACCCATCGGCGCGGCGATCATCGTCGAATCCGCGCGCCGGTTTCTGGACGGAAAGGATTGATCGCATGCCCACACCGCCCATTGACCACGCCACGGACGAGATCGTCGAGCGCTATTGGCGGGACGGCGCGGTCTATCTGCGCCAAGTCTTCGACCCGACCCGGATTGACCGGTTGCGCGAGACGATCGAAGCGGTGCGCGCCGATCCCGGCCCGGAGGTCAACCGCTATGTCGACGAGCCGGAGAGCGGCAAGCTGTTCTTCAACGTCACGCGCCGCTGGCCGGAAGAGGCGGGCATGCGCGCCTTCATCCGCGAATCTGGCGTGACCGAGTTGGCCGCGCGCTTCGCGCGGGCCGAGAAACTGAACCTGCTGTGGGACAGCACCTTCTACCGCACGCCGGGCTGCGAACAGCCGACTCCCTGGCACCAGGACGCGCCCTATTGGCCCTTCGAGGGCAACCAGATCGTCAGCGTCTGGATTCCGCTCGACCCGGTTTCCGACACCTCCGTCCTCGGCTTCCTGCGCGGCTCGCACCGCATGGGCCGGTTCTCCCGCGCGAATTTCCGGGACGGCGGCAAGTCGAGCCATTTCGCCTCGGACCGGGAAGACGCCCTGCCCGTCCCGCCCCTCGATATGGCCGCGAACGCCGAATACGACATCCTCCGCGCGCCGCTGGAACCGGGCGATTGCGCGATCTTCCACGGCTTCACCCTGCACGGCTGTCCGGGCAATATGGCGACGGACCGGCCCCTGCGCGCGGCAACGTTCCGCTTCGCCGGGGAAGACGTGCGCTATGCCGAGCGGCCCGAGGGCACCTCGCCCAGCTTCCCGGATTGCAGCCTGCACGACGGCGACCTGATCGACTGCGAGACCTTTCCGGCGGTCTGGCGCCAGGATGCGCCGGGCGTGAACTTATGGGGCAAAAGACCATGAACCGCGAACCGCTCAATCCGATCACCGAGGACGACGTCGCGGCCTATCGGCGGGACGGGGCGGTCTGCCTTCGCGGGGTGTTCGGTGAAGACTGGCTCGCCCTGATCGAGGCCGGGATCGAACGGAACCTGGCCGAGCCTGGCGAATTCGCCCATTTCTACGACCGGGACGAGGAAGGCCATATCTTCTTCAACGACGTGGTGTCCTGGGAGCGGATACCCGAATACCGCCGCTTCATGCTCGAATCGCCGACGGCGCAGATCGCCGCGACCCTGATGGGTTCGGCCCGGGCCAACGTGTTCTATGACAGCGCCTTCTACCGCACCGCCGGCACGGCCTCTCCCACGCCCTGGCATCAGGACGTGCCTTATTGGTGCGTGACGGGGAACGACGTGTGCAGCCTGTGGACGCCGATCGACCCGGTCGAGCGCACCCGCGCGCTGGAATTCGTGCGCGGCAGCCATCTCTGGGAGACGGTCTTCTACCGCCAGAGCTTCTTTGCCGACGGCAAGGGCGAGCATGCCTTCGAGGAGAGCCGCGACGAACGGGCCGACGACGAGCACGCCCGCGTCGCGCCCCCCGATATCGCCGCGGAGCGCGACAAGCACGACATCGTCGCCTGGGAGATGGCGCCGGGCGACTGCCTGGCCTTCTGCGGCATGGTCTATCACGGCCATCCGGGCAACAGGTCGAAGGCCGGCCCGCTGCGCGCCCTGGCCACCCGCTATGTCGGCGACGACGCCCGTTTCGCGATCAAACCCGAGGGCTCCGATCCCGACCTGCGCGGCAGGGGTCTCGAGGACGGCGACCCCTTCGGCGGTTCGCATTTCCCCGTCGCCTGGCTGCGCGAGGAGAAGATGACAGCCCGATGATGAGCGATACCCAGGTATCGGCCCGTATCGCCGAGGCCGAGGTCGATGCCTTTCAGGCCGACGGCGCGGTTTGCCTGCGCGGCGTGGTCGATCCCTCTTGGATTGAACTGCTGAAGACGGGCACCGAAAAAGTCCTGGCCGCACCCGGCAGATACGGGCGGACCCAGTCCAAGCGCGACGATCCGGGCTTCTTCTTCACCGAATATTTCATGTGCGACTACCAGCCCGAGATGCGGCGCTTCGGCATCGAAGGCCCCGGCGGGGCCATCGCCGCCCGACTGCTGCGCGCCGATCAGGTGCGCTTCTTCTATGACGGGCTCTTCGTCAAGGAGCCGGGCACGGCGCGGCGCAGCGACTGGCACCAGGACCAGCCCTATTATCCCGTGAATGGCCGGCAGGTCGTCGTGCTGTGGACGCCGATGGACCCGGCCCCGGCCGAGGTCGCGCTGCAGGTCGTGCGCGGCAGCCATCTCTGGGCCAAGGCCTTCACGCCGGTGATCTTCTCGACCGAGCAGGAACTCGCATTCGACGACAGCTACGCCGCGGCCCCGGATATCGACGCGGCGCGGGAGGATTACGAGGTGCTGAGCTGGGATGTCGAGCCGGGCGACGTGATCGCCTTTCACGGCATGGCCCTGCACGGGGCGGCCGGCAACCCGACCGGCGGGCGGCGACGGGCGAGCCAGACCACCTGGCTGGGCGACGACGCCGTGTTCGCGCGCCGGCCGGGCAGGCTGGAACCCCATTTCGAACATCTGGACTATCCCGAGGGAATGCCATTGACGGACGCTGCGGCATTTCCCAAGGTCTGGCCGAGAGACTAGGCGTTCTTCGGAAAGGGAGCGTTGGCGATGAACCGGGACCTGCAGGCGGTGAGCGATGCCGTCACCGAAGCGAATATCGACCAGTTCTGGCGCGACGGCGCCGTGCCCTTGCGCGGCGTGATCGGCCAGCAATGGCGCGATCTGATCGCCGAGGGCATCGAGAAGACCGTGGCAAACCCGACCCCCTATGGCCGGGTCCAGTCCAAGCCCGACGATCCGGGCTGGTTCTTCACCGATTACTATATGTGGCACCAATACCAGGAGTTCGAGACCGTCGCGCGGAACGGCCCGGGCGGCACCATCGCCGCCAAGCTGCTGCGCTCGAAGCAGGTCAACTATTTCTATGAGGGATTGTTCCTGAAGGAGCCGGGCACGGCGCGGGCCAGCGACTGGCACCAGGACCAGCCCTATTACAATGTCGACGGGCGGCAAATCTGCGTCATCTGGATCCCGCTCGATCCCGTCAGCGAGGAGACGACCCTCAAGATCGTCAAGGATTCCCATAACTGGGGCAAATGGTTCCAGCCGATCTTTTTCGCCCAGGACCGCGTGCTCAAGGGCGCGAAAGAGCGGTTCGAGCCGACGCCGGATATCGACGGCCATCCGGAGGATTTCGACATCCTGGCCTGGGCCCTGGAGCCGGGCGATTGCCTGGTCTTCCACCCGCTCTGCCTGCACGGGGCCAGCGGCAATCCCCTGCCTGCCCGCCGCCGCGCCATCCAGACCGTCTTCCTGGGCGACGACTGCGTCTATGGCGAGCGCATGGCCGAGGTCGAACCGAATATCGTCGGCCACGATTTCAAGCCGGGCGACCGGCTCGGCGATGTCGAGACCGTCTTCCCCAAGGTCTGGCCCAGATCCGAAGCGGCGGCCTAGCGGCCGCTCAGCAGCCGAGCTGGTCGGCCAGATCAGCGAGGCCGGTCGCGCTCATATCGACCCCCGAAATGGGCAGGACCGGGATCTCGTCCCGCGGGCCGTATTCCGTGTCACGCATGATAAAGGCGGCCTTGAGACCCGCGAGGCGGCCGGCCCTCGCATCGCCGGCATGGGCGCCGACCATCAGGCAACGCTCCCTCGGCGCACCGACCAACGCCGCGCCGCGCCGGTAGGATTCGAGCGACGGCTTGTAGACCCCGAGAAACTCGCAGGACAGGATTCCATCCCACACGATGCCGGCCTGTTTAGAGGCGTCGAGGATCGTCCCGAAACGCTGGACCGTCATCACCACAACCTTGAAGCGGGTGCGCAGGCGGCGGACCGCCTCGACCGAATCGGAGAAGGGCGGCAGTTCGTGCCAGGCCGCGTTCATCCGCTCCATTTCGGCTTCGGTCAGGGTCAGGCCGGGATGCCGCTCGTTCACCTTACGCGCCGCGATCCGGCGCAGCTCGTCCATATGGCAGAACGGCCGGGCGGCGATGCGGACCTCGTCCATCATGGCGAAGCCCGTGCGGTGCCAGTCGCGGGCGATGGCCGCCGCATCGAGCGCCCCGCCCCGCGAGCGCACGATCTCCTCGACCAGGGGCAGGGTGCCGGTGCGCCAATCGAAGACGGTCCCGCCCACGTCGAACAGCAGGGCGTCGATATCCTCGGGCCGCATAGGCGCCTCCCTCGATTCGACCTTCCCGCGATGGCATTTCCGCACGGCCCGGATTTATACTAGCCTCCTCCGATATCGGAGGAGGCAAAGATGCCCCATGCCTGGGCACCCGTCCATGCGGCCTGACGCCGGCGCGATCGCCGATCTCGTCACCGAGGCCGATATCCGCGCCTATCGCAAGGACGGCGTGGTCTGCTTGCGCAATCTGATCGACGAGAAGTGGATCGCCCTTCTCAAAAGGGGCCTCGAACGCAATATCGAAAATCCGGGGCGGCTCGCGCGCCACTACAACAAGGGGCGGACCGGTTTCTTCTTCGCCGATGCCGGCGTGTGGCAGGCCATCCCCGAATACGAAGAGTTCCTGTTCGAATCTGGCGTCGCCGGGGCCGCCGGAGGGCTGATGGGCGCGAACAAGATCAACCTCTTCTTCGACAATATGTTCATGAAGGATCGCGGTACCCCGGACCCCACCCCCTGGCACCACGACATGCCCTATATGCCGATCGAGGGCGATCAGGTGATTAGCCTGTGGGTGGCGTTGGATCCGGTACCGCGTGCGACCAGCGTGGAATATATCGCCGGCTCCCACCGCTGGGGGCGGCAGTTTCGCCCCCGGAGCTTCTTCGATCCGGAGGCCGACTACGACGAAAGTGGCTTCCTCGATGACCGGCTGGAGCCGATCCCCGATTTCGAGAGTGAGCGTGACAAGCACCGGATCCTGGGCTGGGAGATGGCCCCGGGCGACATCCAGGCCTTTCACGGTTTTACGGTGCATGGCGCGCCAGGCAATCCGAACCCCAATCCTCGCCGCGCCTTCGTCTCGCGCTGGACCGGCGACGATATCCGCTATGCCTGGAAGGGCGAGGAGACCTACCCGACCTTTCCCGATTGCGGCCTCGAGGCAGGCGATCCTATCGGCGGGCCGAGCTTCCCGCTGGTCTGGACGAAAGATGGCGGTCTCGTGGAGAAGGAGACGGCAGCGTGAGACATGTCGTGCGTACAGGCGTCGCAACATCCAACCCCATTCCTGGGAGAAGGGTTAAAGAAGTCGGCTGAGCGAAAACGTCCCCTCCCCCGCTTGTCGGGGAGGGCTATGGAAGGAGCCCGGACACGATGCATGTGAGCGACAAGAATATCCGCGCCTACCGGGAGGATGGCGCAATCTGCCTGCGCGGGGTTTTCGCCCCCTATTGGCGCGACCTCGCCGCGCGCGGCATCGAATTCAACATCAAAAAGGAAAACTGGGGCCGGCGCGCGCGCTATTACGACGCGGGATCGGACAATCCCGGTTTCTTCCACGATGCCTGCAACTGGCAGGACATCGCGGAATACCGAGAATATGTTTACGATTCCCCCGCCGCCGAGATCGCCGCGCGGCTAACCAAATCGGCCCAGGTCAACATCTTCTTCGACAATGTGATGATCAAGGCGCCCGGCAACCAGGCGCCGACCCCCTGGCATCACGACGTGCCCTATTGGCCAGTCGAGGGCTATACGGTGTGCAGCCTGTGGATGCCGCTCGACCCGATCACGATGGCGAACACCCTGCGCTTCGTGAAGGGCTCGCACCGCTGGGGCAAGAGGTTCGTGCCCAGCGATTTCGGCGATCGTGGCGAAGCGGGCAAGGCCTACCCCATCCCGCGCCCGGATTTCGAGCCCATCCCCGACTTCGACGCTCGGGCCGAGGAATTCGAATTCCTGAGCTGGGAGATGGAGCCGGGCGACGCCATCGCCTTCGACGGCTATGTCGTCCACGGCGCGCCGGGCAACCCGCTGCCGACGCCGCGCCGGGCGATGATCACCCGCTTCGCGGGCACCGGCTGCACCTATGCCG
>CAUZWC010000203.1:0-6045 GCA_963583595.1 Alphaproteobacteria bacterium
CCGGGTTGAGCACGGCGGCGACCGATGCACGCCCGGGATTGGCGATCGGCGTCGGGGGCAGTCCGGCATAGCGATAGGTGTTGTAGGGGCTGTCCACGGCCAGATCGGCACGGGTCAGTGGCCGGTCCAGAACCCCGGTGCCGTCGGACGCCGCGTAGGCCACGGTCGGATCGGCATCGAGCTTCATGCCCTTGCGCAGGCGGTTGAGGAAGACCGCCGCGACACGGGGCCGCTCGTCCGACCGCGCCGTTTCACGCTCGACGATCGATGCCAGGATGAGAGCCTCCTGGGGGGTTTCCAGCGGCAGGCCGGAAACCCGGGTGGGCCAGAGTTCGGCGAGAGTCTCGCGCAGGCCAAGTTCCATGCGCTTGACCAGATCTTCGCGCCGGTCGCCATAGGAAAAATGATAGGTCTCGGGCAACAGCATGCCCTCGCCGACCGATTCAGGAACCTCGCCGGCCAATCCTTCGGTCCGGTCGATCTGGGCCAAAACCTGATGGGTCGTCAGACCCTCCGGCACGGTCAGGCGCCGCGCCACCGTGCGGCCGCTCGCCAGCAAGGCGACGACCTCGCGCGGGCTGATGCGCGGGACGAACTCGTACTCTCCGGCCTGTAGGGTGGTATGTGCCTGCTCGGCCCGGGCGCCGAGCACGAAAACCAGCTTGTCGTCGATGATACCGGCGGCTTCGAGCCGCGTCCCGATCGCATCAAGGCCCGCACCGGCCTCGACCACCAGGGTTGTCGGCACCGCCAAAGGGCCGGGACGGGTGTAATTCGCGTAGATCCAGAAGAGCGCGGCGCCTGAGATAACCGCCAAGAGGACGATGAATACGAGGAGACGGACGACAAGGCGCCCCATACCGGCCTAGTCCGCGGAGGTGAAGACCAGTGAAACGTTCGTCCCACCGAAACCGAAGGAATTGGTCAGCACACAGGAAATGGGTCGCTCGCGCGCCCCGTGCGGGACCAGGTCGATGCCTTGGCAGGTCTCGTCGAGGTCGTCGAGATTGAGCGTCGGGGGCGCCACGTTGTCGCGCATGGCCAGGATCGCGAAGATCGCCTCGACGCTGCCCGCCGCGCCCAGCAGATGGCCGATCGCGGATTTTGTCGAGGACATCGACATCGCACCCGCCTTGTCGCCGAAAAGGCGTTTGACCGCGCCAAACTCGATTTCGTCGCCCAGGGGCGTCGAAGTGCCGTGGGCGTTGACATAGTCGATCGACTCGGGCCCGACTCCCGCGCGCTTAAGCGCGTTGCGCATGGCCCGGAAGGCACCGCCGCCATCCGATGACGGCGCCGTGATGTGATAGGCGTCTCCCGACAGGCCGTAGCCGACGATTTCGCCGTAGATTATCGCGCCGCGCTTTTTCGCGTGCTCGTATTCCTCAAGCACGACGACGCCGGCGCCCTCGCCCATGACAAAGCCATCACGCCCCTTGTCCCAGGGTCGCGATGCCCGCTCGGGCGTGTCGTTGTATTGTGTCGAAAGCGCGCGTGCGGCGGCAAAGCCGGCCATGCCGATGCGGCAGACCGCCGCCTCGGCCCCGCCCGCCACCATCACATCCGCATCGTCGCACTGGATGAAGCGCGCGGCATCGCCCAGCGCGTGAGCGCCGGTCGAACAGGCCGTCACCACCGCATGGTTCGGGCCGCGAAAGCCGTATTTGATCGAGAGATGGCCGGAAGCGAGATTGATCAACGAAGCGGGTATGAAGAAGGGCGAAAGCTTTCGCGCGCCACGCTCATGCAGGATGACCGAGCCGTTGTAGATTTCCTGCAACCCGCCGATACCGGAGCCGATCATCACCCCGGTCCGGTCGAGGGATTCCTCGTCCGTGGGCTTCCATCCGGCATCCTCGATGGCCTGAATACCGGCCGCCATCGCATATTGGATGAATCGGTCCATGCGCCGACGCTCGCGCGCGCCGACCCACTCATCCGGGTCGAAACTACCCTCGGCCATAGGCCCCGACGGGACCTGGCCCGCGATCTTGGAGGCGATGTCCGAGACGTCGAATCCTTCGATCGCACGAATGCCGGATCGGCCCGCGATCAATCGCTCCCACACCAACGGCACGCCCACGCCCAAGGGCGTGACCAGGCCAAGCCCTGTTACGACGACGCGTCTCATTTCACGACTTCGTTACGCCGGGAAATACGCCGCACCGAAACGCTCGATTCCATGGTCGCTTTCGGTGGTCCGGTTTCCCGATCAGACGGCTTGGGAGATATAGTCGACCGCATCCTTGACGGTGACGATTTTCTCAGCCGCCTCGTCGGGAATCTCACAACCGAACTCTTCCTCGAACGCCATCACGAGTTCGACCGTATCGAGGCTGTCGGCGCCCATATCGTCTATGAACTTCGCGTTCTCAGTGACCTTTTCTTCGTCCACGCCGAGATGCTCGACAACGATCTTCTTCACGCGATTAGCGACGTCAGTGCTCATGTTGAGATGTCCCCAGGATGGTCAATTCGATAATCTTGTTGCCCCCGGTGCCGGCCCATAGAAGAGTGGCCCAAGCTCGGCAGGTCAGCTGGTCTGGTAACATACTTTCTCGGACAGGGCCAGCAGCCAAACGCTCCGCAGCCAAGCTTAAATCATGGCCATGCCGCCATTGATATGAAGCGTGTGCCCCGTCACATAAGACGCTTCCTCGCTGGCAAGATAGAGCACGCCGGCGGCAATATTGCCCGGATCGCCCAGGCGGCCGACAGGGACGCGCGACAGGATAGCCGCGCGCTGTTCGTCGTTGAGCGCATCGGTCATCGGCGTCGCGATGAAGCCCGGCGCCAGGCAGTTGACGGTGATCCCGCGCGAAGCGACCTCGGCGGCCAGGGCCTTGGTCATGCCGACCATCCCGGCTTTGGACGCCGCGTAATTCGCCTGCCCCGGATTGCCCGTCGCGCCGACCACCGAGGTGATCGCGATGATGCGGCCCCAGCGCCGCTTCATCATGCCGCGTAGGACCGCCCGGGAGAGGCGGAATCCCGCGGTGAGATTCACGTCGATCACGGTCTGCCAGTCGTCGTCGGTCATCCGCATAGTTAGCTGGTCGCGGGTCAGGCCGGCATTGTTGATCAGGATATCGACCTGGCCGCAGGCCTCCTCCGCCTGCGCAATCAGGGCCTTCGCCGCATCGGCGCCGGATAGATCCGCCGGCACGCAATGGGCACGCTCGCCGAGTTCGCCGCGCAGCGCTTCGAGGGCCTCGACCCGCGTGCCGGAAAGCGCGACCTGCGCGCCGGCGGCATGCAGGGACCGGGCGATCGCGCCGCCGATGCCACCCGAAGCCCCGGTCACCAGGGCCGTTTTGCCTGTAAGGTCGAACACGCGCCTCTACTCCCTGTTGCTATACGTCTTTCAGGAATTCTTCGATATCGCCGGGCCTGCCGACCGAGCGGGTCGCAATGTCCGGCTCGATCCGACGGACCAGCCCCGCCAGAACCTTGCCCGCGCCGAATTCGGCGATCCTGTCGATTCCTTCGGCAGCCAGATAGCCGACGCTCTCGCGCCAGCGCACCATTCCCGTGACCTGCCGCACCAGCAAGGCGCGAATGGCATCGGGGTCGGACACCGCCTCGGCCGTCACATTCGCAACCACGGGGACCGCGGGTTCCACGATCTCGGTTGCATCCAGGGCCTCCTCCATGATGGCCGCCGCCGGCGCCATAAGGGCGCAATGGAACGGCGCGCTGACCGACAACATGATGGCGCGCTTGGCGCCACGCTCGCGTGCCTGGGCGGCCGCGCGTTCGATCGCCGCGAGATCGCCGCTGACGACCAACTGCCCGCCGCCGTTATCATTGGCGATATCGCAGACCTCGCCCTCGGCGGCTTCCTCGGCGATCGCCTGGACCGCTTCCAGGTCCAGACCCAGGATCGCTGCCATCGTGCCCGCGCCAACCGGAACGGCCTCCTGCATCGCGCGGCCGCGTGTCCTGAGAAGACGGGCGGCAACAGCAAGAGGAATGGCCCCCGATGCGGCCAGGGCGGAATACTCGCCCAGGGAATGGCCGGCAACGAGGCTTGCGATGTCACGCAGGGGTTTGCCGCCCTCCACCTCGATCACCCGCAACACCGCCAGGCTGACTGCCATGAGCGCGGGCTGGGCGTTCTCTGTCAGGGTCAGATCGCTTTCCGGCCCCTGGAACATCAGTTTGCTCAGCCGCTGTTCGAGGGCGTCATCGACCTCCTGAAAAACCTCTCGGGCGACCGGGAAGGCCTCGGCAAGGTCCTTGCCCATGCCGAGGGCCTGCGATCCCTGGCCTGGGAATACAATTGCGCGGCTCACGCGGTCTCCCCGTTCATAGTCGGGTCCATATTGAAGGGTGCCTGGGCAAAGCTTGTTTGGAATGACGCCCAGTGATAGCGTCCGCCTCAATCGTGTCAAGCGTCCGCGGCTATGGCGTCGGGCGGTCGGTATGGTTGCGTCAGCGAGAGATTGGTGTATAACCCGGCGCTCGCGCAGAGCGGGCGTCGATAGTCCGTCGAATCGGGTTGTTTTGAATTGCCGGGCGATTGTACCGCGGTCGGCGCGAATTTGAGTGTTCGGAGAAGGCGTATGCCGTTTTACGAAAGCGTGTTTATCGCGCGACAGGATATTTCGCAGACCCAGGTCGATGGCCTCGTGGAGAGATACACGGGAATCATCACCGAGGGCGGCGGTCAGATCGCCGCCAACGAATATTGGGGCCTGCGCAATTTGGCCTTCCGGATCCGCAAGAACCGGAAGGGCCATTACGTGATGCTGAACATCGAGGCGCCCGCCACGGCGATCGCCGAGATGGAGCGGAACATGCGTATCGATGAGGATGTCATGCGTTACATGACCCTCAAGGTCGACGGTTTCGAGGAAGGTCCCTCGGCGATCATGCGCGGTCGGGACGACCGCCGCGGTGGTGGACGTCGGGATCGGCCGGGAGATCGGGACAGGCCTGGCGGCGACCGGGATAGGCCAGGCGGCGGCCGTGATCGCGATCGCGGAGAAGACCGCGCCCCGCGCCAGGAAGCTGCTAAGAACGGAGACTCCGCATGACCCCTCCTCCTCGCCACGCGCCCGGTGGTGGCGGTCCCGGCGGTCCCGGCGGTCCCGGCGGTCCCGGAGGCGCGCGCCGACCTTTCTTTCGGCGTCGGAAGAGCTGCCCCTTTTCCGGGCCGCATTCGCCCGACATCGATTACAAGGACATCCGGCTGCTTCAGCGCTATGTGTCCGAGCGTGGCAAGATGGTGCCCAGCCGCATCACTGCCGTCTCGGCCAAGAAGCAGCGCGAGCTCGCCAGGGCCATAAAACGGGCACGCTTCCTCGCGCTTCTGCCCTACGTCCTTCAGTAGAAGGAAAGACCAGGTCCGGCGGGCTGCCGTTCTTCGCCCGCCCTTTCCGCTTCATGCCCCTGGACCACGCGCATCATGACTAGGGACGCCCTCATCGCCGCCGCGGCGGGCCTGCTCAGCGCGCTCCTGCTGATAACGGTCGTGACCGGTGCCCCGGGCATGGTGATGATCGCCCTGTTCAGCCAGGCGCCGATCTTCATGATCGGCCTCGGGATGGGTTCGAAACTCGCGATTGTCGCAGCCGGCGCCGGCCTGCTCGTTACACGTGTCTATGCCGACGCCTTCGCCGCAGCCTTCTATCTTTTGATCTATGCGGGACCGGCCGTGCTTCTGACCTTCATGGCCCTGCGTCATCATCAGGACGAAGACGGCACGGTCGCCTGGTACCAGGCGGATCGGCTGCTCGGCTGGCTTGTCGTGATGGCCGCCATCGCCGTCACCGCGATCTGGCTCGACGCGAGCAGCACGGAAGGCGGCCTGCGCGGAGTCATCGAGGGAATGCTGAACGAGGTCATTCAGCAGATGCCCATCGACAGCCCCCTGCGCGAAAGCATGACCGTCTGGTTCGACGTTGTCGCACCGCGCATCCCGGCGATCATGGCCACGGCCTGGATCGTCATGACTTCGGCGAACGGCGTTCTCGGCCAATGGGCGGCCCGCCGCCTGGGCCGGACCATACGACCCGCGCCGAATTACGCGGAAATAGAAGC
>CAUZWC010000204.1:0-6032 GCA_963583595.1 Alphaproteobacteria bacterium
CGCGAGACCGGCCAGGACGGCGAGATCCTGCTGCAACTGTCCCATGACGGCTATCGGTCGAGCCTGGGGGTCGTGCACAATCGGCGCATCTATCTATCGGCCGACGGCACCGATCTGCGGGTCGAGGAGCGCATCGCCGGGCCAGGCGACCATGCCGCGACCCTGCGCCTCCATCTGGACCCCGCGGTGCGGGCCAGCCTGTTGGCCGATGGCGCGGGCGCGTTGCTGCGCCTGCCCAGCGGCCAGGGCTGGCGCCTGCGTTTTGCGGGCGGGCGGCCGCGCATCGAGAGCAGCGTCTATTTCGGCGCGGGCGCGCCACAGCGCAAGACCGAACAGATCGTGGTCGAGACCGGGATGTCCCAGGCCGGCCCGCCCCTGCGCTGGGCCCTGCAGCGGATCGATGCCGGCGGCCCGCCGCCACGCGGCGGCAAGGCCCGAAGCTAGCAGGCTGTTGAAACAGGCGCATTATGCCAATCAGCCTTCGAGACCGCCTGGTTCAACAGCCTGCTAGAGCCGCCAGCGGCGGAAGCCCTCGGGCAGCTCGATGTCGCGCCACATATCCTTCAAATCGGCCAGCAAACCGCCGGGCGCCAGCAGGGCGGCAAGTTCCGCGCCGGTCATCGCGGCGAAGGCATCATGGCCCACGGCTCCCAGCACACAGGTATAGGGCGCGCCTTCGGCCGGGTCGGGCAGGAGGCGCAGGCCGTATTCCGCCTCGGCCACGGCCGGATCGGCGACTGGGTCGTGGATATCCACCCCGAAGCCGTGCTCGACCAGGGCGCCGGCCAGATCGACCACCTTGGAATTGCGGAGATCGGGCACGTTCTCCTTGAAGGTCAGGCCGAGGATCAGAGCGCGGCGCGGCACACTTTCCTGGCCCTCGCCCGCCGCCTCGGCCAACCGGTCGGCGACGTAGCGCGCCATGCCGTCGTTGATGCGCCGGCCAGACAGAATGATCTCCGGGTGATGGCCGATACGCTGGGCGAATTCGGCCAGATAGAAGGGGTCGACGCCGATGCAATGACCGCCGACGAGCCCGGGCACGAAGGGTAGGAAATTCCATTTGGTCCGGCTGGCCGCCAGCACGTCATGCACGGAGAGGCCGGCGCGGTGAAAGATCATCGCGATCTCGTTCACGAAGGCAATGTTGAGATCGCGCTGGGCGTTCTCGATCACCTTGGCGGCCTCGGCCGTGCGGATGTCGCGGGCGATGAAGACCTGGCCGCCGTTGACCGCGCCGTAGATCGCGGCCAGCCGCTTGGCCACCGCAGGGGTCTGGCCGGCGACCACCTTCGTGATGCGCTCGACCGTGTGTTCGCGGTCGCCCGGATTGATCCGTTCGGGAGAATAGCCGAGGAAGAAATCGCGCCCGCAGACCAGGCCCGAGCCTTCCTCGAGCAAGGGGCCGCAGACCTCCTCGGTCACGCCGGGGCTGACCGTGCTTTCCAGGACGACGATCGCGCCCCTGGCCATGACCCCGGCGACCGTGCGGCAGGCCGCGCGCACCGGGCCAAGATCCGGGCTGTTATCGGCGGCCACGGGAGTCGGCACGGTGACGATGAAGACCTCGGCCTCGCGCATCGCCTCGACCTCGACCGTCGGCTGGAGGGTCGAGGCGGAAAGCACCGCATCGGGCACCTCACCCGTCCGGTCATGGCCCCCGGCCAATTCCGCCACCCGACCCGCATCGATATCGAAACCGGTGACCGGGAAATGCTTGGCGAGCGCCACCGCCAAGGGTAATCCGACATAGCCTAGCCCGACGACCACGATGCGGGGGCCATCCGTGGGCGACGGTGCCGCGCTATCAGGCCCTGAGCTGTTGTCGGCGCGGGGTGTGGAAATCACGGCTGCCCTCCGGGAGTGGCGATAAGCGGTGCCGTCGAAGGTATTTCGAAACCAGGGAGAGGATGAATCCAGGGACCATGCTCATCTTGGGCGCGACCGTCCGAAGAAAGCACCGCCAGAGCCTTCGTCATTCATACAACGGCCAGCCACGGCGCAACAAATGCCGGAACCAAGCACCGGAGGCAAGGGAGGTGATCAACGCGGCCAGTGTCAGGGTCACGAAGAGTTCGCCGCCGATGATGCCGAAGCCATAAGCGACGCTGGCCAGCACGATGCCGGGCCCGCCCCGCGTGTTCATCGCCACGGCAAGATTGAAGCTGGTCAGAACAGTCTTGCCGAGCAGACGCGCCGCGAGGACCACGCAGATCAACTCGATGGCCGAGGACAACAGAATGAAATAGACGGTAAGCCATAGGTCGAAGAACTGGGGCAGGTCGATCTTGATGCCGACCAGAGCAAAATAGATCGGTACGAAGAAGGCGAGGGAGATATCGGCGATACGGGCCTTCACGGCCGCGAAGCGCGCCTCCGGCAGGGCCCCCACAGCGATGCCGGCGACGAAGCCACCGAAGATCGCGTTGATCCCAAGCAGACTGGCGATCGCCGCAAAGACGAAACAGACGGCAAGGACATATCCGATCGGCGAGGCGCGGGACACGAGATTGAAACGGTTTCCGCTGACCGCCTGCAAAACGCGTGGCGCAAGCCAAATCGAAACCAGAAGGAATACCAAGGCAACGCCTGCGGTCTTTAAGACCGGCAAGGCCCCCGCCTCCGCCTGCGCTACTCCCTGCCCGGCGGCGAGACCGGTGGCGACCGCCAAAATCGTCCATAACAGAAGATCCTGAAGCGTCGCGCAGGCCAGGACGACCTTGGCGAAGCGGGTCTCGATGATCGACAGATCGAGGAATATTCGTGAAATGACCGGAATCGACGTGACGGCCACGGCGATGCCGAGCACGAGGCGGAAGGCGAGCGAATTCCCCGCCGGCCCCATCAATGCCGTCATGTCGATCACCAGGGGGACGGCGTAGCCGAGCGCGAAGGGCGGCAAGGTCGCGGCGGCCAGCACCACCAGGACGCTGCGCCGGTCCTCGCGCGTCAGGTTGCGCTGGATGCGGAAACCCGAGGTGAACATGAGCAGCACCAGGCCGATCCAATACAGGGCATCGAGCGCCTGGGTGGCCCCTCCCGGTGCGAATATCCAAGCCTGCCATTGCGGCATCAGCCAACCGAACACCGTGGGGCCGAGCAGCATACCGCCGACGATCTCGCCCACCACCCGCGGCATGGCCAAGCGCTCGAACATGTACCCTGTCCCCAGCGCCGCACTAAGCAGCAGGACGATGGCAAGGAACAGATGGGAGAGTTCGGCTTCGGACATTAAAGACCCTAAAGGCAGGGAGTGCCGCTCCCGATCCGAGAGGGGGCCGCATTGACGTTCGGTGCATGAACGTTATATTGTTCAGACAATGAACATGTGCCGCCGCAAAGTCAATCGAGGTGCGGCCAAAGCCCGGTAACGGCTTCGGAGCCGGGGCGAGAGCCAGCAAGGGTTTGGGCAGAGGACTAGAGCAGTGGAAAAACAAGCGCGCGCGGGCGCCATCGACCAGGAAGGGAAGATCACGCTCGGCCTGCTGCAAGCGGTGCACGAGAACGATTCCCTGACCCAGCGCTCGGCCGCCCATGACCTCGGCATCGCGCTCGGCCTCGCCAACGCCTATCTCAAGCGTTGCGTGAAGAAGGGCCTGATCAAGGTCCAGCAGGTTCCGCCCAACCGCTACGCCTATTACCTGACGCCGCAGGGTTTCGCGGAAAAATCGCGCCTGACGGCAGAGTATCTGTCTTATTCCTTCTCGGTCTTCCGTCGGGCGCGGGCCGATTGCGAGGCGCTGTTCGAAGATTGCGTGCGGCGCGAACGCCACCGCGTGGCTTTGTGCGGGGCGAGCGACGTGGCGGAGATCGCCATCCTCTGCGCCCGCGAATTCCCAGTCGAGATCGTCGGCCTGGTCGACCGGGCCTATCGGGAGGCCGGCGAGAACCGTTTTCACGGCCTGCCGGTCGAGCGTTACCTGATCGAACTGGGGGCGGTCGACGCCGCCATGGTGACGGATATGAAGAACGCCCAGGCGGTGTTCGAGGGATTGCGCGCCCAGATGCCGGAAGACCGGGTGCTGACCCCGGCCGTGCTGCGCATCTCGCGCAAGGCAGTGGCAGGCGCGCGCGATGCCGGGAACTCTTCGGAGAGCGGAGGGCCGGCCGCATGATCCGCTGGTACGTCGCGCAAACCCATGCCAAGGCCGAGCACAAGGCCCTGTTCAATCTGGATCGCCAGGGTTTCACCGCCTATCTGCCCCAGTACCGCAAGCGCCGGCGCCATGCCCGCAAAACCGACTGGATCAAGGCGCCGCTTTTTCCGCGCTATATCTTCGTGGCCTTCGACCCGCAGCGTGCGCGCTGGCGCTCGATCAGTTCGACCATCGGAATTGCGCATCTGATCTGCACGAGCGAGCGGCCCTTGCCCCTGCCCGACGGCGTGATCGACGATATCCGCGCCCGCGAAACCGCGGACGGTCTGGTCGATCTGACCGAGCCGGCCCCCTTCGAGAAAGGCGAGGCCGTCAGGGTGACCGCCGGTCCCCTGGCCCATCTGATCGGCTTCTTCGAGGAAATGACGGATTCGGAGCGGGTGACGGTCCTGCTCGACATGCTGGGCCGGCCCCTGCGCGTGCGCGTGCGCACCGAACAGGTCGCCGCCTACGCCTGATCCCGGATAGGACGCGGGGCGAGTCGCAGCATGAAGGCCGCGAGCAGATAACCCGTCGCGATCCACCAGCTGGCATAGGCGGCGTAGGACAGGGTGCTCACCACCACGAAGGCGAGGCCGGCGCCGGTCATTGCGTCGCGCAGCGCGCCGTCGAACCGGCGCTCGATCCCACGAAAGACAGACCAGGAGAACCAGGCCAGGAACAGGGCGCCGATCGCCCCCAGTTCGACCCAGACCTGGAGAACCAGATTATGAGCGTGGCGCGGCAGATAGGGCGCGTCGGGATGGCCTGGCACGGTGTCCTGGCCGCCCGGCAGCTGGGATACCGCGTCGAGACCCCAACCCAGGATCGGCCGTTCCGCGATCCGGGCCAGGGTGAAATCGTGAATATAAGTCCGATGCACGAGCGACCAGGGCAGATCGAGCCGTTGGGTGACGGCATCGCGCACCGCGCCGAACGGCGCGGGGACAGTGGCCAGCAGGGGCGGGACGAGCAGGATCCCCACGAGAATGCCGGCGACGATCAGACGGCGGGCCAGTCGTCCCCCGAAATGCAACAGCGCGGTCGCGAAGGCCCCGGCAACCATAGCCGCCAGGGCGGCGGTGCTGCCCGACAAGGCCGTGGCCGCCAAACCGGCAAGAAATACAGCCCATGCCGCGCCCAGCCCGCCGACCCGGGCCGACAGAATCGCGGTGGGCAGCACCACGACGGCCAGAACAGTGGCGCCCTTGTTCGTCGCGCGAAGCAGGTAGTCGGGGATCGGATGCGGATCGACAGCCCCGAGAAAGACGAAAAGCTGACCGTCGGTCGCCCGCTGGCCGAGAACCAGCAAAAGGCCCGCGACCACCGACGCGCCGAGGGCCAGGGCGGTGCGCCGGGCTGCCCGATCGGGCAGCGGCGCAAAGCTTGCCGCCGTGAGACAGCCGCCGCCGAGCAGCACGAGCAGGGCGAGCTTGCCCAGACGGTCGAGGGAATTCTCGGGGTCCAGGCTCCATCCGGCCGTCACCCCGGCCCAGGCCAGGAAGACCAAGACCGATATACCGATGAAACGCCGCGAATCGGCCCGATAGGCGGGATCCGCGACGATTCTCCAGAGAACTTCAATAAATAATATTAATAGTATAATGACTACAAAGCGCGGAGCCAGAAATCCTATGATAATCAGAGCACTGACTAATCCCAGCATGATAAGATAAAAAATTCGGGGTATCATCATTGCTTGTCTCGTTTCGTGATTTTGGCTGGCCCATCATGACCCTCGCCCCCGGTGTCGCGCGACCAATCCGCCACGGCGATCGGTTGCAAGACCACATTGGCAATCGGCCCGCATTGCGCGTTCGGGCCCGCCATTTTCGAACGACCGCATGAAAAGACTGCAAGGGTGTCCATCAAACAAGGGCCAAATCGTGAACCGGA